>NZ_DDCI01000003.1:0-139673 GCF_002335265.1 Cupriavidus sp. UBA2010 | reverse complement strand
TCGTTTTGCGGGGGCAAGCTCATAACTATTGATCTTCTCTAGCATTCCCGTCTCGCGACGGTCATTTGTCTCGCTCCATAGAGCGTAGATCTGTCGCAATCTGTCGTCGCCGATCCATTCGATGGTTGCACGCACCTCGTCGTAGATGGCTGCCCATGCTTGGGCGCATCGATCGCTGTTGAGGTAGAGAAAACCGTGATCTCGCGTGTCGACGCAGTTCTGGTCCATCAGACGGCGATATTCAGGGCTCGTCCTTTCGACCTTTTTGAACATCTCCTCAGATTCTCTGAAGAACTCGTCGCTTGGCTTGTTCAAGTCCACAGGTACAACGTTGACTGGACGGCGCTTGCGATAGAGGGCAACGGCAGCAGACTCGATATTGCCGTGAGAGCCGTCGAGATAGTCAGCAAGATCGGCAGAGGGAATTTCAGCAAAGATGACGTCCGGCTGAAGACGTTCAAGGATTGTCCGCAACTCTGCCACGTTGGCGCGTCCACTTTTGGTGTGGACAGTTCCGATCAGCGATACACGCATCAGATTTAGGCTCGAGAGGCAGCACTTAGTAGCGATTGAAAGTGTTACAGCCGGAACGGTCCGTTTTCCGAAGGAAGTATCCGTAAGCGAGTTCCCGAAAACACAATGAAGACGGCTGCGAACCCAACCGTCAGCAGCGAGAAGACTACCGCGAATTGCATCCAGTCAGTCATATCTACTATGAACTGCCTAGCAGCCGCGCAGCCACAAGGTGATCGAATTCAAGACCGAAAGGGCTGTGCGGAACCGAACTTTCCCACCTAAATGCAGGTCTTGGGGCACCTCCGGCAATTGGCCAACCCTTCTAGCTCACTCCTGCACTGCGTCAAGCTCAACGCCGATAACCCATCGGCTTGGTGCTTTTCCAACGGCGCTTTCTGGGTCCCGTGGTGCGCGGCTTGGAATCGGTCGCCTTGCACAGCATGCACACGCGCCCATAGCCGCCCTGCCCCGACCTGAGCGCGGGATCATAGAAGTCCGCCATAGACAGTATCTCCTCGCAGCGCGAGCACGCCCTCATTTCTTTGCTGGCCAGTCCAGCCGCCTGGTTTTGCAAGTCCGCGACGCTTTCGGAGACCCTCTCTCCCGAGGCCATTTCGACCAAGTCCACCAGTCGATCGGAAAGCGTGAGGATCGGGTCGACACCCAGATTGAATCGGTTGATCCGGAGGAAGCGATAACCGTAGCTCTCCAAGGTCAATTGCCGCTCAACGTCCGCACCATTAAGGTAGCGTTGGTGGTTTCCGACGTGAATCTGCCGCCCTTTCTGGAAGTGGAACTCGAACCCGTCATACTCGATGACGATATGCATAGGTCCCTTCTCGGTGCGGTAGATCACCAAGAAGTCCACGCGCCAGGCTGGGTGCTCATACGTCGGATCAAGCTGGCGGAGATAGTCGCCCACCGGGAACTGAGGAATGATTTCGATCTCGTCCTGGTGTTCTTGCACGAAGGGGGTCTGTTGGAGCCAATCGAGAACCTTCGCCTCCATTGGACTCGACGCATCCGTTTGATCGGCAGATGCTGAGTCCCGTTCAAGCGTGTTGGCGTAGTAGTTCAATGCCCGCCCTATCGCTCCCTTGTACTCCGCAAGAGGCATCGAGTGGACAATCCATACAATCTCCTGGGCCCGGCTGAATCCAACGTTCAGGCGTTGGACCTTGAGCTTGTCTTCTACCGACTCCTGCGCATTCACTAGTGCCACCGGGAAGATGAAGTTGAGAGCATCGTTGCCAGGCGTCGCCACCATCGAATACATGATGATGTTGCGCTCCTCGCCCTGACACGAGTCGAAGGTCATTACCTTCAAGCGAAGCCTGTCCTCGAACTCACGGCCGCGGGCGTGGCCGAAAAGCAGCTTCGACAGGTAGGTTTGTTGCTCCCGGAACGGCGTAATGACGCCAACCGTCGGCGGATCCTCTTCCTCAATCAGTTCCAGAAGCTGCTCAAGAATGAAGTTCGCTTCGGCCTCATTGGCGCCGCGCGTGCACCGGAAACCCTCCGTGTCCACTTCGTCGAACTGGATCACCTCATCGACCGGAACGCCACGGATCTTGATCGCTTGTAGCTGGTGTGCATAGAACGTGCTGGAGGAAAAGCCAATCAGTTCCTTATAGGAACGGAAATGCTTGCGCAGCATGACGGAGTAAGACGCCCCGAGATTGCAGAACTCGAGAATCGAGCGCTTCACGTCGAACATCGAAAGGCGCTCAAGGGCATCGGCCTTATCGCTGACCTCCGAGCGGAAGTGATTGACCAAGTCCGCGCGATACTTGTCATTCGTCGCGATGCTGGCGTTCGATGACTTGACGTTTGAGAACTGCTTGCTGTCGCCCAGCACGACAACCTTCTTCGCGCGCAGCAGCGCCGGCAAAGCTTGCGCCACGCTCACCTGCGACGCCTCGTCGATCACCACCACATCAAACAGGTCCGGCGCCAGCGGCATGAACTCACCGAATTCACGGATGCTAGCGACAATCACCGGGAAGGAGTTCCGAACGCTAGCGAACTTCTCTTCCGGAAATTTCTGCCCGCTTGCAA
Source organism: Cupriavidus sp. UBA2010 (assembly GCF_002335265.1). Taxonomy (NCBI): domain Bacteria; kingdom Pseudomonadati; phylum Pseudomonadota; class Betaproteobacteria; order Burkholderiales; family Burkholderiaceae; genus Cupriavidus; species Cupriavidus sp. UBA2010. The sequence goes on along the minus strand of NZ_DDCI01000003.1, from coordinate 137,099 downwards.
TCACGCCCGCCAGCGCACGCGCATCTGCACGATGCTCGTCCATGAACTTGATCAAGCGTCCATCCACGTGGGAGTTCATGATCGACGTATTGAGGCGCTCAAGCGAATCCTTGGTTCCTACATAGTCGAACGCCGGGGCTTTCGCGAAGGCGGCGTGGTTCTCAAGCCATTCGCGCAGGAATACGATGACCAACACCCACAGGTTGGCGTCCACTTTCGGCTGCGCCATTAGTGCGTCGAAGATTGCCGGATTCGCCTTCTGCACAGCGCCGAGAGCCTTGAGCGCGAGAACTGCTGCCGGGGATGACGCCTCCCCGTGCGCCAGACGTTGATACGCTAGCGCGAAGTGGGCGTCGAGCTTCTCTGCTTCGAGTGCCCGTTGTAGCAAGTTGGCGCCCTTCACAAGGTCATAGAGTGCGAAGGCGTCTTGCTTAAGGAAGAGCGGCCTGCTCGTTGGAAGTTGGTTGAGCCTCTCCTCCAACTCCCTTACCTTGGCTCCTCGGAAGAGATAGCCGAACAGTGGCATCCGCAGATGCTTGTATTTGACGAGAAGATCCTGAATCGCTCGCACCTGTTCTGGCGTGAGCTTGTCAAAGAGGTTCCAACTTGTCGCCCCAACGCTCGGCGCGGTCGTGCTCATGCATGCGTCCAGGCGCACCCGCTCTCGCAGGGCCGTCGCGTCGCCAGCGCCGTCACCGGCAAGCTGCGCAAAGTACTTTTGAAGTTCCTCACTCTGTTCGACGACCGCAACCAACTCTGGTAGCAAGCTTGAGTCGGTAACCTTGCGGATCTCCTTAAGGATGTTCGGCGCACGTTCCGCCAACTCAAACTCGTGCTGATGCATTTGTTGAAGGGCGGCGATTCGTACGTCGCCCAGGACCTCGACAGTCTTGTCGATCGACTGCTTAAGGCCCCTGGTGCGCATCTCGCGTTCGGCATCCAGTGCCTCCCGATTGGCCCGCGTCGCCTTCGCGTAGGCGCCAATTTGCGTGACGGTCGCGTTAGACGTCAGCTTACGGAAGTTGGCGTTCTGCTGACCCAGGCGGAGGATGGGGTTGGGGAAGTCGCGATCGTGCCTGACCCGAGACATCGCCTCGGAAAGCTTCGATACGACGACGTCCAACGCCTCGGTCTTGTCGGACAGAACCAGGCATGATTTGTTGTTGAAGGCGCAGTCTGCCGCGATCGCGGTAATCGTGTGCGACTTCCCGGTGCCCGGCGGCCCCTCCACGACGACAATCTTGCCATTGGGATTCCTGACCGCGAGCAGCACCTTCCGCTGCTCCTCGTTTAGCGGGATTGGTGAGTCGAACACCATCCGCTCCACCAGCGGCAGCTTCTCCCATTCGTCCTCGACCTCGGCGCGAATCGACCCCGCGTTGCCCATCAGTACACCTTCGACCAGTCCCTTGAACAGATCCGCAACGTTCGAGCCGCCGCGGTTGAACTGATCGATGATCTCCTCGTAGTCGTTGATGAGCGCCTCATCTGAACGCTCATAGGCCGCGAGGTAGAGAGCGCTCGACAGAGACACGCTCGCCGTCGCCACTTCTGACGCGGCCGAGGAAAGGTCGATCTGACCACCGAGATCCATCGCATTCGCGACCTTGCGGAAGAGCGTCCGCACGACCTCAAAGATGCACTGCTGCGGTGTGATGTAGGTGATGCGTTCAGTGATCGGGCTGACCCACTCCCGCTTCAATCCTGCCCCCAGTTCTTGGAGGACGAAGTCGATTGCCGAGCGGTTCGCGTAGAGGTGGTTGACGATCTTCAGGGAGTAGCCAGTGCCGTCCTCGCTGCGCGTGACATGGACGGGGACGAAGAAGAGCGGGTACTGAGCATTGCGATACTTCAGCGCACCGAGATAGAGATAGAGCTGCATCGAGTCGCCAGTGGAAACGTACGTCTCGATATCCCTGAACTCCAGATATGCATCAGCCGCGACGAAGTTCTCAAAGAACGCCAGCAGGCCGGCACGCATTCCCTCCATGTTGAGGAAGTTCGTTGCGGCATCGACGAGCGAGGCATCCTCACCTGTGGCCAGAAGCTTCGCCAACACCTCCGGCAAGACGCGAACCAGATCACCGCAAACGCGGGCAATCAGGTCGGACTCTGCCGCAAGCAGCGAGTCCATTACCGAGTAGGCTTGTTGACGCAGGGGGCCATCAAGGTGCGCCACCAACGGCCGGATCACCTGCGCCCCGACTTCCTTCGCCAACTCCTCCTGGACGGAATCGATCCACTGCTCTGGATTCTCGACGGCGGAGGTGTAGGTACTCCGCGCAATCTCGATGACGGCATTGCGGACCGAGACAAGGCTTGTTTCGGGGATGGCGTGAATCTGCTCTTGAATGACTTTGCGCAGAGAGGCGCTGACCGGGCGGGTATAGCGCCTCGGCGTCATCGGCAGAGTCAGATCTTCCCCAGTTGGCTTGCTCAGCAGTGCCCACAACTCCTGGTCGAGCGCAGGATACGGCGCGGTGCGCATCCCGGCCCGAAAGCCCGTGTCAGACGTCAGGACAATGCGCCGGCGCGGTGCCTGTGCCCGTTTGAAGTCACTTTGGAGGAAATCCCGAAAATAACGAGACACCCGAATTGCGATCTCGCTCAGCTTGTTCTCGTCCATTGTTCTTGGTGCTGGTGTTCATTGGCCTATGCCGCAGCATCATAGCGCACCAACATGGTCGATCGACAATGCCGTCATTGACAGCTTAGGGTCGGTCAGAGACTGCTGGCCATGACGGCGGGCACTCGGTAGGCCGATGTCGTTAAGGGTTGTTCGATGCCTGCCGTTTTCCGCAGGAATGTGAGTGTGCCACCGCGCGTTGCAGGCAGGCGGCGAACAAGCCTTAACGGACAGCGACCGTTGCCAAAAGCGCAAACCGGATCTCCCTTCACCTGAAAGGAGATCGCCATGGGCACCCAAAACTCTCCTGCCGCACCTCGCGCACCTTGGAACAAGGGAAAGATCACGGGTCAGAAGCCGCCATTGAAGCCCAAGGAAATTTGGGCGATTCGAACTGCGCTGCAGATGTCCGCGAACGTGCGCGAGTTGGCGCTGTTCAACCTGGCAATCGACAGCAAGCTCCGAGCTTGCGATCTGACTCGACTGCTAGTCCAAGACATATTCCACGGCGGTCACGTGGCCGCGCGCGCAACAGTGACACAGCAAAAGACCCATCGACCGGTGCAGTTCGAGATCACCGTGCAGACACGCGAGAGCGTTGATGCCTGGATTCGATTACACGGCCTGCGTCCCTCAGACCAACTGCTCCCGAGCCGGCTTCACGCCTCCCCTCATCTTTCGACGCGACAGTACGCCCGACTCGTTCACCGATGGGTCGCTTCGATCGGGCTCGATGATTCGGTCTACGGAACACACACCATGCGGCGAACGAAGGCTTCGTTGATCTACCGGCGGACGAAGAATCTGCGCGCCGTGCAGTTGCTCCTCGGACGCTCGAAGATCGAGAGCACGGTAAGATACCTGGGCATCGAGGTCGACGATGCCCTCGAAATGGCGGCGCAAACTGAAGTTTGATGAGATCACGGCCGGCGAGCGGGCGCTTGCCGGCCACGAGCGGACCGTCGACACGCCCGTCTAGATCGTCGGCAATCCGCTTCCATGCGGCCGGTAGCCGACGGTTTTCATAGCAACTCAGCGGCAGCCTGGTCGGCGGGCGAATGAGCCTTGGAACTCTGGCGCCGGACCATCGGCAAGAAATCCATAATCCCTCACGCGCGCGCTCGATCTCCGGCCGCAGGTTCTCTTTGCCCTGCAGGAAAGCCGAACGCACGGACTTGCCGGCAACGTCGTTCTCGCGCGTGCGCGCGGCACTGGGTTCAATCTTCGCGCCCATCAACGTCAGTCAAAAAATCCCACTATGCCTGTTGACGACGGTTCATCTCGGCCATTTCCATTCATGCCTCTTCACTCAACCCTTCAGATGCATCGCGAACGAATATCCGGCGCAGCCTCTATCCTTCGCGACGTCGGCGCGAGCCGTCATGCCGAAGGCATGTCCTGACGATAGCGGCTAGTGACATCCGTCCAGCTCTTGACGCCGTTGAGTCGACACCAACCGTCCCACACATACCAAGCCTCGCGTGTGGAAACACCAGTCGTCTCATGCAGAACATAAATGCGTCCGCTCGCCGTCTCACACCGCATTGTCCGGGTGTCAAAGCGAACAACGGTGCTGCTAACCTGCCCGGTACCATTTTCGAGGTCGATGCCTACCAGGTGTTTCTCGCCACGATCCGTCTCCACGATGCTCCAACCGCCTAGATCAAACCTTGGCTTGCTGGTCAAGGACCCAGTACCCCAAAACATGCCTACGTCTCCTATGTAAGGTAAAACGCCGACAAAGACGTCGCGACCGACTGTCCAGACAGTTGACGGCCGCCATCAAGTAACTCCGCTAGCCCCACGTATAAGCACTCCATCGGGACTAGATTCTCCAAAATGCTGGCAGCATCGAGTCCGAACTTGCTAGGCAATTCCACTATGGTGATTCCCTGCTGAACCCGGCCCCGTTCACGCGATGCTGGTCCTGCATCGCATTAGCCGAACACTGCCACACTGATTAACTGGACCTCCTCAGAGAGCTCGCCACGGTAGGAGAACTCCTCGTCATCCGCGTTCACCAGAACAAACTGAGGTTCGGAATACTTGGGATCACAGTACGCCTTGATCTCTCGTATCCGATCGGACCGCTGTCCGCGCAGCAATTCGACCAGTATCCCGGCTCGCTGCTCTTTAGGCAGCGCGTCCCATACTCGAATCAGCGCATGAAAACCACTGGAAACAAAGACTGTTTGCAACGTGTGCCGCGTGAGATCGGGATGAAGCCGCACAAGAAAAAGTGGATCAATTTGCGTTGCGCCGGCAACAATATCGAACGCCTTTAACGGCGCAAAGCTCTCGTGCGCCAGCGTCGGCTCCAGTCGGCTGGATTCGTCTATCAACAACATTTGCGAGTACCTTAACCCCACTTGAAGGCGGAGATTTTTCGTTTCACCGCGTCGCTCTGACAGCGCAATCGGACCTGTCATGCCGTGAGGCTCACCGTGCCGCTGCCTCTGACCTCGAAGAAGCCGATTACGACTGATCTTCCCTCCCTGGTGGGGATAACACCGGCTTACAGGAACTCGCATGCTTTCGTGTCGCCAACTGGCAGTAGTCAGCGACGGCCAGCGGCTCCCCCTCCGGCGCCAGGACAACAAATTCATCCTCGCGCCCCAATGCATGCAGAAGGCGCAAAAGCGTCGCGACAGTCGAGCCCGCTCCGTGTTCGAGGCTTCGCAGCGCGCGCGGGCTCACCCCTGCCCGCGTTGCCAGCTCGCACTGCGACAGGTTTGCAATGAGCCTTAAGCACCTGATGCGGCGCCCCAACGTTTGCTCGGGCGAAAAGCGCTCCATACCGCCCCCTCATACGTTGCCGGACTTAAGTACATACAAAGACACATCTAGCCCCACTAAGTCCATTATATAACATATATGTTATTTTTTGAACTCTAAACGATATGGACCGGAGATCGCCGCTCTAAAAAAATATAGGCTTTGGGATTGGCGTGCTGGATATGAAACTCGAAAGGGCGTTTGGCATCTCGCTGGGTACCAAGCGCCGGAGTGCGGGAATGACGCAAGAACAGCTTGCGGAACTTCTAGGCACGCAAGCGACGGCCATCAGCCGGATGGAAAGCGGGCACACCTCGCCGTCCCTGAAAATGATCGGACGCCTCGCGTTGGCTCTTCGAACGACGCCCTCGAACTTGCTGGCAAGGGCGGAAGAAATTCAGCGGGACAATGCGCCGGAGCAGGATCAATGACCCTCAGGAGCAACCAGCGCCGACATTGCCGAGCGTGAACCGTATGGCGCGCGCATTGAGAGAATGCGCTTGCGAGGGGAACGCTGTAGCAATGCACTAGAGCCCCGGATCGATCCGCTCGGCGACAATTGCGGCTCCGTTGTCCGCGTGTTGTCCGGCCAGGTGCCTGACAGGTGCAGGCACTCTATGCAAAACACCCACAACCTCTTGCAAAGATTGGCCCGCCCTAGAGGATTCGAACCTCTGACCGCTCGCTTAGAAGGCGAGTGCTCTATCCAACTGAGCTAAGGGCGGCGCGGCCTTGCCATTGCGGCAAGGCGTGCATTCTACCGCAGCACGAATGCCGCGCACAGGACACTTCGTCTGCTTTACGAAGGCTCGCGTTCGCGCACGCGCGGGCGACGCGGCATTCCCGTGAACTCCTCCGCATCGTGCGAGGAAACGCAGTTCCGCCCCATCTGCTTGGCGTCATAGAGCGCGCGATCCGAACGACGCATGACCGCGTCGGCGTTTTCGCCCAACTGCCATTCCGCCATCCCGATGCTGACCGTGTAGGCGATCGGGTCTGGCTCGGATGGACATGGTGTCGCCCGCACCAGCGCGCTGAGCCGGACGCTGATGGCGCGGCCCGTCTCCAGTCCGGTGGCAGGCATCACGATCGCGAACTCCTCGCCGCCGAGACGGCCAATCACTGAGCCGGGCGCCGCCACCTTGCGCAGCAGTCCCGCGAAATGGCGCAGCACGCTGTCTCCAGCCAGGTGTCCATAGAGATCGTTGATGGCCTTGAAGTGGTCCAGGTCCATGAACGCCACGGTAAGTGGCTTGCGCGAGCGCTCCGCCTGCTTGCAGGCAAGTTCGAGTTCTTCCCAGAATGCGCCACGAGATAGCACATCGGTTAGATCGTCGTGCCGCGCGCGACGTTCGATGATCTGGCGCAAGCGGTCATGGGCCATCAGCGCGAAGCTGACGGCCAGCCCCATCACGCCGAACACGAACCAGACGGTCATGCTTTCGTGACGATCAACCATCGGCTGCGTATGGCCGTCCATGAGCGCGACGAACATCGGCCATGCCTCCGCACCAGCCAGTACCGCGCAACCAAGGGACAGGACGGATAACGAGAGTGCTGCCAGCCGACCCGTGCCGCGCTTGTGCGGCACCAGGGCAACCGTGATCCGGGCAATTTCCAGTAGCAGCAGGGTCTGGATCGACGCCGCGGCAAGCTCGAGCCAGGCGAGTGTACCGGCCGGCACATGCCCCAGGCCCATTTCGACAAGCCCACCGGCCGCATAAAACGTCAGCGCAGCCAGCCCAGGGAGGTTCAGCAAACCAAGCACCACGCCGCGACCACGCTTGCCCGCGAAATGCCGTGTGCCGTAGACCATCACCGACAGTCCCGCGGTAAGGGCGAACTCGGGGAGCGCCACCAGCGGCCAGTCTGGCCGGTATGCGTGCGCGGCCTGAAGGACCACGGCCAGGGTCACCAACAGATCGCCGAGCGCCCACGATGTGAGCCCGCTACGCTCCATACCCGCAGAGCGCCGCAGCACGGCACAGACGATCGCCATCTGCAGCGCTATCAAGCCTGCGATCAGCACTACCACCTGCGACTGAAACATCTCAATTCCCGTTCCAAAGGGGTCGCCATGCTCCGCACGGCAATGGCGCACCTTCTGATTCCGGCCCGCGACAAGCCGTCATATTTTGTTTTCCGCAGGTCCGGCTGCCCGGGCGCCGTGGCACAGCGTGCCGGGCCGGGCATGGCTCAGGCGTGCCCCAGCCCAATCGCATCGCTCGCGGGGCTGTCTCGCCATAGTTGTGATAGTCGGGACCAGGTCCGTGTGAATACTGCAATGCCAGGCGCGAAGCGCCAGGTCGGACCGTTACGGTGTGCGGATTATGTCAGCGCGCCGCACCAAGTCAAGCCAAAACCGAACCCGCCTGAAGCAGGGTGCGTGGCCAGAGAATCAACCGGCACATCGGGCAACCGACGACGCGCCGATTAGAATATCTTTCACGGCACAATTGACCTGGCGACCAACACCGCGATAGAATCGCTGGCTTCGGAGCGTAGCGCAGCCTGGTAGCGCATCTGATTTGGGATCAGAGGGTCGTAGGTTCGAATCCTATCGCTCCGACCATATTTGCAAGAAGTTTAGGCAGAAGATTGAACGGCTTACGCCTCACGGCGTAGGCCGTTTTTTCTTGCCTGTCGTACGGCCCCCTACATCGTTGATGTCGCACCCAAGTACGCGCAACGCCGTACGGACCCCGCTGCATTGCTCCTGCCCGCGCAGTACCATACGCAGGAACCAATCCTATAAAGTGCACCATGCGTTACGTAAAGGCTATCGTCTCCGTACTGATCTGCGTTGCTCTCGTCGGCCTGCTGGCCCGGCAACTGCCGCAATACGAGGAGGCCATCATCATGGTCGGCTTCGCTGCCGCGGTCGTGCTGGCGCGCTGGCTGGTCCGGAAACCGTAGCACGTTGCGCATCGGGAGGCGCAGCGGCAGTGGCTCAGAATGGAACTTGCACTGCACAATCAGCTGCTTGTCGCGCTTCGGCCATTTGATGCGCCGATGTCGCGCCGCAACACGGCCCCTGGTCGCTGACGACGTACGCTCCTCCGCGTCCGATGCTGCGCCTGCGATCGTGCTATAATCCCGCGTCAGTTTGGGGTATCTGAGCATGCCCTGTAACCGGGTCGGCGCCGCCAGGCGCACTGGAACATTTGGCCCCCACACCCCATATCGGGGGAGTTGGGACCGGTCAGACCCGGAAACACATTGCCCGCCTTTCCCCGTGACGCACACGGTCGCGCCGTTGTGGCACGCCCGCGGGTGAACGTCCTCAGGGTCCCCTCGATCCCTTTAACTCATGCAGCCTAGGGTGCTGCCGCAAAGGAAAACAGATTGGCTAAGGAAGAACTCATTGAATTTGGCGGCGTGGTGTCGGAAGCCCTGCCCGATAACCGTTATCGCGTCACGCTGGAAAACGGCGTGGAAATCTGGGCATACGCCTCCGGCAAGATGCAGAAGCACCGCATTCGTATCCTGGCAGGCGACCGCGTGACCCTGGAAATGTCGCCCTACGACCTGACCAAGGGCCGTATCAATTTCCGCCACAAATCCTGAGTTCGATCCTGTCACGCGGCTGACACAGCCGCTACGGACACTGACGGGCTATCCGGGGGCAATCCCGCCGGATAGCCCGTTTTTGTTTGCGGCGACCTCCGCCTTGATGGCGGCAGCCCGTTTCACCATACTCAAGGCTCGTACGAAGCCCCTGCCCCGAACATGAACCTGATTCTGTGGCGCCACGCCGAGGCGGAAGACCTGCCCGACGTACTGAGCATCTCACGCTCGGCCGACCTTCAGCGACCATTGACCCGCCGCGGACGCAAGCAGGCCGAATCATCGGCCGCGTGGCTACGCGCCCGCCTGCCGGCCGACTATCGGGTTGTCTGTAGTCCGGCGCTGCGTACCCGGGAAACGGCGGCAGCACTGACGGGCAAGGCCGAGATCCTCGATGAACTCGCCCCAGGGGCGGATGTCGGCGCCGTGCTTGCGGCGATCGATTGGCCGCAGGGGCACGAATACACCGTCGTCGTGGGACACCAGCCCTGGATCGGCCAACTTGCCAGCCTGCTGCTGGCCGGGCAGGAGATCAACTGGAGCGTCAAGAAGAGCGGCATCTGGTGGCTGACTGCCCGCACCCGCGAAAGCGAAGCGCAGGTCGTGTTGCGCGCGGTGATCCCGCCCGAACTTCTCTAGCACCACCTCCAATTCCGACACCCGCAACTGAACAGTTGCCTGGCACGTCTTCCATCTGGACGTTCACATTTCGGATATCGGCGATAGCCGCGAAACGGCTCCCTATCTAAGGTTGCAGCCTTAGCAATCAATGTACCGCGCACGCAGGCGCGTGGCCGTCACTGAAGCGTCACCATCAATTCACGGCGCTGTCACCCGGCATCTCTACATTGTTTCAAAGCCGTTTCGTCACCGAAAGGACACACCTGATGCGAGACCTTCCGACGCCTACCCAGCCGCTCTTCGACTCCTTGCCCACTGGCCTGACCGGCCAGTCGGCGCGGAGGCGTCTTCCTCGTCAGCCAACACAACGCCAAGCCGAAACACAAGTTGCAACGCCTGCTTTCAGCGTGGCGTGGGCGCGTCACCAGGACGAAGTAGCCGAGGCCCAGCGCCTGCGCTACAAGGTCTTTGCCGAGGAAATGGGCGCGCGACTGCAATCGTCGGCCACTGAAACCGATGTCGACATGTTCGACGCCTATTGCGACCACCTGATCGTTCGTGATCAGGAGACGCTGAAGGTGGTGGGCACCTATCGCGTGCTGCCCCCGCATCAGGCCAAGCGCATCGGCTGCCTGTATGCCGAATCGGAGTTCGATCTGGTTCGCCTCTCGCACCTGCGCCCCAAGATGCTTGAACTGGGCCGCTCCTGCGTGCATCGCGACTATCGCTCGGGCAGCGTCATCATGGCGCTGTGGGGTGGGCTCGGCGAGTACCTGCAACGCTACAACCTCGAAACCATGCTGGGCTGCGCCAGCGTGCCGATGAGCGATGGCGGCCACTACGCTGCCAGTCTCTATCGCCTGTTCGCGGAAAAATCGCTGGCGCCGATCGAGTACCACGCCTTCCCGCGGGTACCGCTGCCGGTCGAAGACCTGAACCAGACGCTGGACGTCGAACCGCCGGCGCTGATCAAGGGTTATCTGCGCCTGGGCGCGAAGATCTGCGGCCTGCCCGCCTGGGATCCCGATTTCAACGTGGCGGATTTCCTGACGCTGTTGCGCGTACGCGACATGAATCCGCGTTATGCACGCCATTTCCTGGGCCTGAATCGCGACTGATCCCGGTCGGATCGGCAGATCCTCTGACCTCGCAAACAAAACGGCGACTCCCAGGAGTCGCCGTTTTGCATCGCAGGCCACGTCAATCTGAGACCCGCGATAGCTTCGCTCAGACACGCCTAAGACCTACCTCAGACGTAGACCACCTTGTACCGCTTGCCGATGCGCTCCCACTCATCGGCCTCCTGCGCCAGGCTGTATTCGACGAGCGGATTCATGTCGATCCACGACTTCGGCAACCGCACTTCAAACCCTTCGTCGAGTTCGTCGGAGCGCTGGCCAACCTGAATCTCGGGCAGCTTCACATCGGCACGCCGACGGCACAACACGAAAGCGAGTCGAAGACTGAACAGCATGCGCCAGTCGAGAAACTTTCCGCTGCCCGAGAGCTTGCTGAGCTTGCTCGCGTGTCCTAGCAGCAGCGTGGCAAGACGCGCCTGATCGGTCTTCGAGAACCCGGGCATATCAGCATGCGTCGCGATGTAGGCCGAGTGCTTGTGATAGCCGCTGTGCGAAATCGTCATGCCGATCTCATGCAGGCTTGCGGCCCAGCCCAGCAGTGCCAGGTTATCGGAGCGACGCTCGTTGGGCGGATCAGGAAACTGCGAAAGCAGGTCGCGCGCAGCCAGCCCTACCCGGCCGGCCTGCGCGCGATCAACGCCGTAGCGGCGCATGAACTGATCCACGGTGACCGTGCGCATGTCCTCGTGATGACTGCGGCCGAGCAGGTCGTACAACACACCGAGCCGCAACGCGCCATCGGTCACGTCCATGCGATCGAGATCGAGTTCCGCGAACACGCCAAGCATGATCGACAAACCACCCGGCAGCACGGGAATACGGTCTGCCTTGAGGCCGGCGAGCTTCACGCGGTTGGCGTTCTCGGCCTTGATCAGCGCGCGCTTCAGCCGCTCCAGACCTTCACGCGTGATGCCATGCTCGGAAGCACTGTCATTCATGCCGTTCAGCTCGATCAGCTCGGCCAACGCCCTCGCCGTGCCCGACGAGCCCACCGCCTGCTGCCAGCCTGCAGCCCGATACTGGCGGACCAGCACCTGGATCTCGCGACGCGCGGCAAGCTCGGCCTGCTTCATCGCGTACTCATCGACGTTGCCGCTTGGAAAGAACTGGCGGCTGTGAGACACGCAACCGATGTAGAGGCTTTCCATCAACTTCGACTGGTAGCCGCTACCGATGATGAACTCGGTGGAGCCGCCGCCGATATCGACGACGAGTCGGTTGCCCTGGCAGGCGGGCGCGTCGTGCGAGGCGCCCAGGTAGATCAGTCGCGCCTCTTCCCGACCGGCAATGACTTCGATCGGGAACCCAAGCGCCGCCTCGGCCTCGATCAGGAATTCGGAGGCATTCTTGGCCACACGCAGCGTATTTGTCGCCACGGCGCGTACCTGGTCGGGAGAGAAGTCACGCAGGCGGTCACCGAAGCGTCGCAAGGCCTCGATGCCACGGCGGCGGGCCGGCTGGTCCAGATACTTGTCAGGGGTCAGGCCGGCGGCCAGGCGCACTGGCTCACGGAGCGCGTCGACCTGGAAGATCTGACTGGCGGGGCCGGAAGCCGTAGGGGTTTCATCCACCCGCCCAATCATCAGGCGGAAGCTGTTGGAGCCCATGTCGACGGCGGCCAGCAAGCGGGGAGTCTGTGTCATTGCGTCTGTCAAGCGCGAGCTAGGCTCTGGTGAGCCAAACTCGTAAGATTATGTCGTAGCCATGTCCGCATCATGACAAAATCAAAGTGTCATTAAACTGACACGATTCTATGAAAAAGTCGCCACATCGCCAAAATAAGGTCATAGACATGTCGACGACGCCGCCCGGCACGCTTCTCAATCGCGAGTTGGGCATTCTGGAGTTCAATGCGCGCGTGCTCGCGCAGGCCGCCGACCCTAATGTTCCCCTGCTGGAAAGGCTGAAGTTCATCTGTATCGTATCCAGCAACCTGGACGAATTCTTTGAGATCCGGATGGCGGGTCTGAAGGAACAGATGCGGGAAAACGCATCGGGCCTCACGCCCGACGGTCTCTCATTCCTGCAAACCTACCAGCTTGTCACCGAGCGCACCCAGCGACTGGTTGCCTCGCAGTATGACATGCTGCAGAACGTGATTTTCCCCGCGCTGGAGCAGGAAGGTGTGTTCTTCCACCTGACCAGCACCTGGACCGAGCAGCAGCGCGCCTGGGCGCGCGATTTCTTCGTGCGCGAGCTGGGCCCCGTGCTCACGCCGATCGCGCTCGATCCGGCCCACCCGTTCCCGCGCGTGCTCAACAAGAGCCTGAATTTCGTGATCGAACTGTCCGGCAAGGACGCGTTCGGACGCGATGCCGATCTTGCCATCGTTCAGGCCCCGCGCGCGCTGCCTCGCGTGGTGCGCATGCCCGAGCAGCTTTCGGGGTATCCGTACGGGTTCGTGATGCTGTCGTCGTTCATGCAGGCATTCGTGCATGAGCTGTTCCCCGCAATCGAAGTCGAAGGCTGCTATCAGTTCCGCGTAACGCGCAATTCGGACCTGTTCGTGTCCGAAGACGACATTACCGATCTCCGTGAAGCACTCCAGGGCGAACTGCCGACACGTCACTTCGGTGATATGGTCCGCCTCGAAGTGTCGTCTGACACGCCGCCCGCGCTGACGCGCCGGCTGCTGCTCGAGTCCGGCCTGACCGAACAGGATCTGTACCGCGTGAGCGGTCCGGTCAACCTGGCGCGGTTGATGCAGATTCCCGACATGGTGGACCGCCCTACCCTCAAGTACACGCCCCATGTGCCGGCAGCTGTCAAGGCGTTTCCGGCGGGTTCCAACATGTTCGACGTGATCCGTCAGCGCGATGTGCTGCTGCATCACCCGTACGAAAGCTTCTCATCTGTGCTCGACCTGCTGCAGCTTGCCGCCAACGACCCGAACGTGGTGGCAATCAAGCAGACTGTCTACCGCACCGGGAACGAATCTGCGGTGATGGAAGCGCTCATGACCGCGGCGCGCAACGGCAAGGAAGTGACGGTAGTGGTGGAACTGCTTGCGCGGTTTGACGAAGAAACCAACATCAACTGGGCCGAACGGCTGGAATCGGTTGGCGCCCACGTCGTGTATGGCGTGGTCGGCCACAAATGCCATGCCAAGATGCTCCTGATCGTGCGCCGCGAGCCGGCCACGCCCAAGGCGAAGCACTTCATGCTGCGCCGCTACGTCCACCTTGGCACGGGCAACTATCATCCGCGCACGGCCCGGCTGTACACCGACTTCGGGCTGCTGACGGCCGACGAAAAGATCTGCGAGGACGCGCATCACGTGTTCCAGCTTCTGACGGGCACCGCCGGCACGATCCGCCTGAATCACCTGTGGCAGTCGCCGTTCACGATGCACAGCAACCTCGTCGAGCACATCCGTGCCGAGGCCCGCAACGCACGCGCGGGCAAGCGGGCGCGCATCATCGCGAAGATGAACGCGCTGCTGGAGCCGACGATCATCGAAGAGCTGTACAAGGCATCGCGTTCCGGCGTGAAGATCGATCTGATCGTGCGGGGCGTTTGCGCGCTTCGCCCAGGAGTGCCGGGGATGTCCGAGAACATTTCGGTACGTTCGATCGTCGGCCGCTTCCTCGAGCACCATCGTGTCTACTACTTCCATGCCGGTGGCGATGACGTGCTGTATCTGTCGAGCGCTGACTGGATGGACCGCAACCTGTTCCGCCGCGTGGAGGTAGCTTTCCCGGTACTGGATCGCACGCTCAAGGCACGCGTGATCAAGGAAGGTCTGCAGGTGCATCTGCGCGACAACGCCTCGGCGTGGATCATGCAATCGGACGGCGAGTATGTGCGCAAGCCATCGCGCGCCAAGGAACAGCGCGTAAGCCAGGTGGAGCTACTGGAGAGGTTCGGCACCTGAACGGCGCACCTTGCAAGCGAAAGGGCCGCTTCCCGAAAGGAAGCGGCCCTTTTTGTATCGGATTCGCCTGAAGCAGCGTGCCGTTGACGTCAGGCCGCGTGGCGCGGGGCATCGCCCAGTTGCGGCATCGGCTGCGCCGACTCAGGCTCATACCCGCTGCGATCCACCGGGAACACGATGCGGAACGTGCTACCCCGCCCCACTTCGCTGGTCACTCGCAGATCCGCGTGGTGACGCGACAGGACGTGCTTGACGATCGCCAGGCCCAGCCCCGTGCCGCCGGTATCCCGTGAGCGGCTGCGGTCGACGCGATAGAAGCGCTCGGTCAGGCGCGGGATATGCTCGGGCGCAATCCCAAGCCCGGTATCGCTCACCGAGAACACCGAATGCCCGTCCGTGTACGTCATACGGATGGCAATGCGCCCGCCGTCCGGCGTATAGCGCACCGCGTTCGACACCAGATTGCCAAGCGCCGACAGCAGTTCGCCCTCCGAGCCGCGCAGCACCACGGCGGTATCGATCTCCGTGTGGATGTCGTGGCGCCCCTGGGACAGCGCCTCGGCGTCATGTACGAGGTGAGCGGCAAGCCCACCGACGTCCACCGGATCAAGTGTCGGAGGCTGGACATCCGATTCCAGCTTGGCCAGCGCCAGGAGATCCTCGACGATATGCTGCATCCGCATCGACTGCACCAGCATCATATCGATGTAGCGCTTGCGATCTTCCTCCGACACCGGCAGGTCGCGAACGGTCTCGAGAAACCCGGTCAGCACGGTCAGCGGCGTCTTCAACTCGTGCGAGACGTTGGCGACGAAGTCCCGGCGCATCGCCTCGGTGTTCTCGACCTTGGTGATGTCCTGCGTCAGCACGAGCTTGCGATTCTCGCCGTAGGGAAGAATCTGTACCGAGGTGCTGCTGCGCTTGTGCTCGCCCATATCACGCATGATCAGGGGCTCGTCATAGCGTTCGCGCGTCAGGTAGTGCACGAACTCCGGGCGCCGAATCAGGTGCGTGATGCGCTGACGCACATCGCGCTTCGCGTTGAGGCCGAAATGCTGCTCGGCCACGTCGTTGCACCATTCGATCTGGTCGGCGTCGTCGAGCATCAGCACGCCATAGGGCGATGCCTGGATGGCCTGGATAAAGCGGGTGTGCTGCTGCTCCACCTGCAACACCTGGGTGCGCCAGCGCTTCACCAGACGGTGCAGGCGATAGTAGACCTCGCCCCACAGACCCAGCGCGCTGGGGATCTCGCCGTATGCGGGCGCGTCCAGCACCTTCCAGAGCCGGTTGATCTGGAACAGGTAGTAGCCGAGCAGCAGAAACAGCGAAATGCAGAGGAACAGCAGACCGGAGACAGGGCCGGCAAAGACGTACAGTCCGGCGGCGATGACCGTCAGGCTGACGAGAATGGCCACGGAACGGGCCCAGATGACATTCATGCGAGGGTAGGAAGTTCGAGCGGCGGTCGCATTGCGACGGAGTTTGCCACGAAACAGCCGTGGCCTGCATGGTCCTTTTCGACCGGACGGGGCCCTCGCCGCACCGCCGCCGGCCGGTTACGCTCAGTGGCTTGGCGATCGCGCCAGGCGATAGCCGCTGCCACGCACGGTTTCGATCATGTTGCTGTATCCACCCGGGGTCAGCGCGGCGCGCAGGCGCTTGATGTGTACGTCCACGGTCCGTTCTTCCACAAAAACGTGGTCGCCCCAAACCTGATCCAGCAACTGTGAGCGACTATGCACACGCTCCGGATGCGTCATCAGAAAGTGCAGCAAACGAAACTCTGTCGGCCCCAGATCCAGCTTGATCGGACCACCGTCATCCTGACCGGTAACGCGGTGCGTGGCCGGGTCAAGACGCAGGCCGTTGATCGCCACCACGTCGTCGGTCAGCTGCGGCGCGCGTCGGCGCAACACCGCCTTGATGCGGGCCAGCAGTTCCTTCGGCGAGAACGGCTTGGTCACATAGTCGTCCGCACCAGCTTCGAGGCCCATCACCTTGTCCTGCTCCTCGCTGCGCGCGGTGAGCATGATGATCGGGATCTGCTTGGTGCGATCGTTGTTGCGCAGCTCCTTGGCGAAGGTGGCACCCGATTTGCCCGGGAGCATCCAGTCCAGCAGCACGAGATCCGGCAGCACGTCACTCATCAGCGACAGCGCCTGCTCGGCGTTGTATGCGCGGATGGGATAGTGCCCGGCGTGCTGCAGATTGACGGCAATCAACTCGGCGATTGCCGGTTCGTCTTCGACAACGAGAATACTGCTTGGCATGTAATTGTTCTCCGCAAACTCAGTCCAGGCGCGTTATCAGCTTAGCGCTTCGCGCTCCATGTCCTCGCGCGAGGCATGACGAACGTCCGTGCCCTTTACGATGTAGATGATGAATTCTGCAATATTCTTCGCGTGATCGCCGATACGCTCGACGGCCTTGGCGATGAACAGGAAGTCCAGCGCCACCGAGATCGTGCGCGGGTCTTCCATCATGTAGGTAATCAACTTGCGCACGAAGGCCCGGAATTCCTCGTCGATGGCCTTGTCGTCCTTCACGATGCGCGCGGCGGCCACGGTATCCAGCCGCGCGAAGGCATCCAGTGCCTGGCGCAGCAGCGTGATGGCCATCTCGCCGGACAGCTTCACCTCGGCGTAGTTGATCGTGTGGGCCGCGGCATCTTCCATGATGTGCTTGGTCCGCTTGGCGATCTTCTCGGCCTCGTCACCGGCGCGCTCGAGATTGGTGATCGTCTTCGAGATCGCCATCACCAGACGCAGGTCACGCGCGGTGGGCTGGCGGCGCGCGATGATGTTGCCGCAATCGGCATCGATCTCGACTTCAAGCGCGTTGAGCTGCTGCTCGCGGGTGATGACCTGATCAGCGAGATCGCCGTCGAAGTCCGCCAGCGCGCGCATGGCGAGCTCGATCTGGGACTCGACCAGACCACCCATCTGCAGCAATTTGGTGTTGATCGCGTTAAGGTCTGCGTCGAACTGGGTCGACAGGTGCTTGTCAGTCATGGTGTTCTCCTGGCCGCTAATCGTATGCTAAGCGTGGATGCTCGAGTCCTGCAATTCAGTCCGGCTTCGATCAACCGAAGCGGCCGGTTATGTAGTCTTCGGTTTCCTTGCGATGCGGCTTGATGAAGATCTTCTCGGTCTCGCCGAACTCGATCAGCTCGCCCAGGTACATGTAGGCGGTGTAGTCCGAGCAGCGTGCAGCCTGCTGCATGTTGTGCGTCACGATCACGACCGTGTACTCGTCCTTGAGCTCGGCGATCAGTTCTTCAATGCGGCCCGTCGAAATCGGGTCCAGCGCCGAGCACGGCTCGTCCAGCAGCAGCACTTCCGGGCGGATCGCAATACCACGCGCAATGCACAGACGTTGCTGCTGGCCACCGGAAAGGCCATATCCGGACTGGTGCAGCTTGTCCTTGGCCTCGTTCCAGAGCGCCGCCTTGGAGAGCGCCCACTCGACGCGGTCATCCATCTCCGAGCGCGATAACTTCTCGAATAAGCGCACGCCAAAGGCGATATTGTCGTAGATCGACATCGGGAACGGCGTCGGCTTCTGGAACACCATGCCGACCTTGGCGCGCAGCAGGGAGATGTCCTGCTTGCTCGTCAGCAGGTTCTCGCCATCCATGCTGATCTCGCCCTCGGCGCGTTGCTCGGGGTACAGCGCGTACATCTTGTTGAACGTACGCAGCAGCGTCGACTTGCCGCAACCGGACGGACCGATGAAGGCGGTCACCTTCCGATCCGGGATCGACATGTTGATGTTCTTGAGCGCGTGGAACTGGTTGTAGTAGAAGTTCAGGTTCCGAACGTCGATCTTGGCGCGCACGGTATCGGGAATATCGATGACGGTAGAGGTCATGCTGATGTCTCGCTTGAATTGTTACTTCTTGAAGAGCATGCGCGCGATGATGTTCAGCGCAAGCACACCAATCGTAATCAGGAACACGCCGGCCCACGCCAGTTGCTGCCATTCGGTGAACGGGCTCATGGCAAAGCGGAAGATCGTCACCGGCAGGTTGGCCATCGGCTTGTTCAGGTCGGCGCTCCAGAACTGGTTGGACAGCGCGGTGAACAGCAGCGGCGCGGTTTCGCCGGCGATACGGGCCACGGCCAGCAGTACGCCGGTCACGATGCCCGCGTACGACGACTTGATCGTGATCGACATCACCATCTTCCACTTGGGCGTGCCAAGCGCAACGGCAGCTTCACGCAATGCGTTCGGCACCAGGTTCAGCATGTTCTCGGTGGTACGGACCACGATCGGCACCTGCAGCAGTGCCAGCGCGCAGACACCGGCCCAGCCCGAGAAATGGCCCATGCGGGTCACCACGATGGCATAGACGAACAGACCGATCACGATCGACGGGGCCGACAGCAGGATGTCGTTGATGAAACGGATCAAACTGGCCAGCGGCGATTTCTTGCCATATTCGGACAGGTAGATGCCGGCCAGGATACCCAGCGGCGTGCCGACCAGCGTGGCCATGCCCACCAGCACGAAGCTGCCGAAGATGGCGTTGGCCAAACCACCGCCGGCGGTGTTCGGGGCCGGCGTCATCTGTGTGAACAGGTCGAGCGACAGGCCGCCGACGCCCAGCGAGATGGTGGTCCAGAGAATCCATGCCAGCCAGAACAGGCCGAAACCCATCGCGGCCAGCGACGCGGTCAGCGCGTACATGTTCATGCGGCGGCGCGAGCCCTGCAGGCGCGCGCGCACAGCGTCCGAGTCAGGACGTACGGCGGGGATGGACGAAGTTGACACGGCTTGACTGGCTTGACTGGCTTGGTTCATTTTCCACCCTCATTCTTGGCCAGACGCAGCAGCAGGAGCTTGGACAGCGCCAGCACCACGAACGTAATGAAGAACAGGATCAGGCCCAGTTCCATCAGCGCGGCGGTATGCAGGCCAGCGCCGGCTTCGGCGAACTCATTCGCCAGCGCCGAGGTAATGCTGTTGCCCGGCGAAAACAGCGACACGTTGTCGAGGATATTGGTGTTGCCGATCACGAACGTGACCGCCATCGTTTCGCCCAGCGCGCGGCCCAGGCCAAGCATGACGCCACCGATGACGCCGGCACGCGTAAAGGGCAGCACCACGCGCCACATCACTTCCCAGGTAGTGCAGCCAATGCCGTAGGCCGATTCCTTCAGCAGCACCGGGGTGACTTCGAACACGTCGCGCATCACCGAGGCGATGTACGGGATGATCATGATCGCCAGAATCACACCCGCGCAGAGCAGACCGATGCCGAGCGGAGCGCCCTGGAACAGCTTGCCGATCACGGGTACCTGACCGATGGTGTTGGCCAGCGGCTTCTGGAAGTACTCGCCGAAGATCGGAGAGAACACGAGCAGACCCCACATGCCGTAGACGATCGACGGCACTGCGGCGAGCAGCTCGATGGCGGTGCCGAGCGGCCGGCGCAACCAGGCGGGCGACAGCTCGGTAAGAAACAGTGCGATGCCGAAGCTGACCGGCACGGCGATGATGAGCGCGATCAGCGAGGTGACGATCGTGCCGTAGATGGGAACAAGCGCGCCGTAGACGTCGGCGGGTGGATCCCATTCCGAGTTCCAGAGGAACGAAATGCCGAACTTGCTGATCGAGGGCCAGGCGCTGATGGCCAGAGACACGATGATGCCGCCGAGCAGCAACAGCGTCACAATGGCGGCGCCGCGGGTCAGGCCGCCGAACAGGATGTCGCCAAGACGGCTGGGAGGCCGGACGACGGGAAGATCGGACGAGGTCGCCATGATGAAAAGATCGATGGGTGAATCGGAGCCGCGGCGGCTTTTCAGCCGCCGCGGCACCCGTCACGCAACGCCGAGGCACGACCCCGGACTACGTGACCGGACAGACTTCGGGATTAGTACAGTGCCTTACCCGAACCGTCCTTGACGCTGTTCTTCCAGGTCGAGCGAATCTGGTTCACGACCGATTCCGGCAGCGGTACGTAATCCAGTTCAGCAGCCATCGTGCCACCGCTCTTGTAGGCCCAGTCGAAGAACTTCATGACTTCCTGGCCCTGTGCCGCCTTTTCCTGCGTCTTGTGCAGCAGGATGAAGGTGGCGCCAGCGATCGGCCATGCCGTCTTGCCCGGCTCGTTCGTCAGGATCTGGTAGAACGACTTGCTCCAGTCAGCGCCGGCAGCGGCCGCCTTGAAGGCTTCGTCGCTAGGCTTGACGATCTCGCCTGCCGAGTTCTTCATCGTCAGGTACGTCATCTTGTTCTGCTTGGCATAGGCATACTCAACGTAGCCGATGGCGCCATTCAGACGCTGCACGAAGGCGGCCACGCCTTCGTTACCCTTGCCGCCCGTGCCACCGCCCGGCCAGTTCACCGTGGTGCCTTCGCCCACCGAGTTCTTCCAGTCAGGGCTGACCTTCGAGAGGTAGTTCGTGAAGATGAACGTCGTGCCCGAGCCGTCGGCACGACGCACCGGCAGGATGTCCTGGCTCGGCAGGTGGGCCTTCGGGTTCAGGGCCTTGATCGCGGGATCGTCCCACTTCTTGATCTTGCCGAGGTAGATGTTGGCCAGCACGTCACCCGTGATGATCAGCTCGCCCGGCTTCACGCCTTGCAGGTTGATCACCGGCACTACGCCACCGATCACGGTCGGGAACTGGATCAGGTTGCCCTTTGCCAGTTCGTCGTCCTTCAGCGGAGCGTCCGAAGCGCCGAAGTCAACGGTCTTGGCGCCGATCTGCTTGATACCACCCGACGAACCGATAGATTGATAGTTGACCTTGTTGCCCGTTGCTTTTTGGTAGGCATCAGCCCACTTGGAATACACAGGCGCCGGGAAAGAAGCGCCAGCACCGGTAATTTCCGCCGCGAACGCAGTACCCGCCACCACAATCGACACGATGCCTGCTACGGCAGTCTTGACCAGCTTCATATGTCCTCCAGAGAACATGGGTTGGGAATGACAAATTTTTGACAAGGCGAACTGTATGCTCTCCATATGACAGTTCCATGACATCGCCAAATCTTCTTCAAACGCCACCCGAAGCCCCCGATATTCAAGGGCTTGTCAATGCGCCGGCATACATTTGTGCATCAATCACCACCCCGATACTGATAGCAATTTCTCTATGGGTGGTGGTGGAATATGGCGGTTAATTGCTTTATTTCCGAAAAAGAAAAGGCCACGA
This sequence comes from Cupriavidus sp. UBA2010, assembly GCF_002335265.1. NCBI lineage: Bacteria > Pseudomonadati > Pseudomonadota > Betaproteobacteria > Burkholderiales > Burkholderiaceae > Cupriavidus > Cupriavidus sp. UBA2010. The sequence goes on along the minus strand of NZ_DDCI01000003.1, from coordinate 115,328 downwards.
CACAGTGCCGTGGCCTTTCGACAGCGTTGGGCTGCCCAGAGGAACGCTCAAGCGCGCAATGCGGCGGCAAGCTCCTGCGCGGCGCGCTCAGCGGTTTCCACCTGTTCGGCCTCCACCATCACACGGACCACGGGCTCCGTTCCCGAGGCGCGGATCAGTACCCGACCCCGGCCTTCCAGTTCGGGCTCCACACGCTCCCGGACAGCCTTGAGTCCAGCGTGGTTCTGCCAGTCAAAGCCCTTCTCGACGCGCACGTTGATGAGCGTCTGCGGGAACAGACTCACGCCATCCAGCAGTTGCGGAAGGGTCTTGCCACTGCGGCGTAGCGCGGCCAGCACCTGCAGCGCGGACACGATGCCATCGCCCGTGGTATGCCTGTCCAGGCACAGCAGATGCCCGGATCCCTCGCCGCCGAGCTGCCAGTGGCGTCGATTGAGTTCCTCGAGCACGTAACGGTCGCCAACCTTGGCGCGGACGAACGACACGCCAATGCGCTTGAGCGCCAGTTCGACTGCCATGTTCGTCATCAGCGTGCCGACCGCACCTTCTACCCGCTGGCCGGACGCCTGACGATCGCGCACAATCAGATAGAGCAACTCATCGCCGTTGTACAACCGGCCATCGGCGTCCACCACCTGCAGGCGGTCGGCGTCGCCGTCGAATGCCAGGCCGAGATCCGCGCCGTTAGCCTTGACTGCTTCGATCAGCTTCTCGGGCGCGGTGGCGCCATACCCGGCGTTGATGTTGCGGCCATTGGGCTGGTTGCCGATCGAAATCACCTCGGCGCCCAACTCGTGGAACACATGCGGTGCGATGTGATAAGCGGCACCATTAGCGCAATCGACTACGATCTTCAGACCATGCAGGTCGTGTTCGTACGGGAATGTGCTCTTGCAAAACTCGATGTAACGACCTGCAGCGTCGTCGATCCGGCGGGCGCGGCCGAGTTCATCCGAGTGCACGCAGGTCATTGGCTCTTCAACCATGGCCTCGATCCGCGATTCCACGTCATCGGGCAGCTTGTCACCCGACGCCGAAAAGAACTTGATACCGTTGTCGTAGTACGGGTTGTGGCTTGCGGAAATCACCACTCCCGCCGCCAACCGGAGCGTTCGCGTGAGATAGGCAATGCCCGGCGTGGGCAACGGACCAGTCAGCAGCACATTGACGCCTGCGGCTGTAAAGCCGGCCTCGAGTGCCGCTTCCAGCATATATCCAGAGATCCGCGTGTCCTTGCCAATCAGGACGGTGGGCTTGCCCTGCGAACTCTTCTGCCCCAGCGCCAGCACCTTGCCGGCCGCATGGCCAAGTCGCATCACAAAATCTGGCGTGATCGGCGCGTCGCCGACCCGACCCCGCACGCCGTCTGTCCCGAAATACTTGCGTGTCATATTTCTCATTCTCCGTGTTGCCCATCGGGGGCAACTGATTCTTGGCGGACGGCCCACCACACCTTGAGGGCGTCCACTGTTTGTTCAACATCATGTACCCGGACGATATATGCACCGCGCTCAGCTGCGCACACGGCTGCCGCCACACTGGCAGCTACGCGCGCCTGTGGAGGTTTGCCGCCGATGATTGCACCCAGCGTCGATTTGCGCGACAGGCCCACCAGGAGCGGCAGGCCATCAACGGCAAGGCTAGGTAATTGCCCGAGCAACCTCAGATTATGGTCTGGAGTCTTGCCAAATCCAAAACCTGGATCAAGGGAAATACGCGCAGTGTCGATGCCCGCCGCACGCAGGGTTGACACCCGCTCTTCCAGAAAAGATGCTACCTCGGCAACCACATCGGTGTAGTGCGGATCCTCCTGCATCGTCTGGGGATCACGCTGCATATGCATGACGCATAGTCCGAACTGCCCTGCGGCAACTGCCTCAACGGCACCCGGCATTCGGAAGCCCCAGATATCATTGATCAGATCCGCTCCGCCCGCCAGCGCTGCACGCATAACCTCCGGCTTGTAGGTGTCGATCGAAAGCGGCTTACCGCAATCGGCCAGCGACTCGACAATCGGCATCACACGATCTAGTTCCTGATCGAGCGGCAGCGCGGCCGACCCAGGTCGGCTGGACTCTCCACCGATATCGATGATGTCGACACCCTCTGCAATCAATTGCTCCGCGTGGCGCAGCGCGGCGTCACGGGTGGTGTGCTGCCCGCCATCGGAGAACGAATCGGGGGTCACATTGAGAATACCCATCACGAGTGGGCGGCGGCGGCGGGAAAAACGATAGCGCCCGCACTGGAAGAACTCGGTCGACAAGATTCGCGTCCTGAAAACAAAAAAGCCGGCGCGCAAGGCACCGGCCTGAGAGGCTATCAGAAACCAGCCCTTGCGAGCTGGTCTCTGCGTATCACCTCATGTCACATCCGTATCAAACCGTTTCGTCGGCACGTGCCGTTGCGGGTGCATTGGTCGGTGCCACCGGGGAACCGCCGGGAGGCGTGTTGCCACCGCTGTTCGGACCCTGCGCGCCACGCGGCGGACGCGGCGGACGGCCCGCCATGATGTCGTTCACCTGTTCGGCGTCGATCGTTTCCCACTCCATCAGCGCGTTGGTCATCGCTTCGACCTTGTCGCGGTTCTCTTCGAGCAAGCGCTTGGCCAGCGCGTATTGATCGTCGATGATGCGGCGGATCTCTGCGTCAACCTTCTGCTGCGTCGCTTCGGACACGGTCTTCGACGACAGCTTGCCGAACATGCCGTCCTGCTCTGTGTCCACGTAGACCATCGCGCCGAGCGAATCGCTCATGCCAAAGCGGGTCACCATATCGCGGGCGATCTTGGTGGCACGCTCGAAGTCGTTCGAAGCACCGGTGCTCATGGCGTTGAGGAACACCTCTTCGGCAGCGCGGCCGCCGAACAGGATGGCAATTTCCTCGAGCATGTTGTCCTTGTACTTCGAGTACTTGTCATGCTCCGGCAACTGCCAGGTCACGCCCAGCGCCCAACCGCGCGGCATGATCGTGACCTTGTGGACCGGATCGGCCTTCGGCAGCAGCTTGGCAACCACGGCATGGCCAGACTCGTGGTAAGCCGTGGCCTTGCGCTCTTCCTCGCGCATGACCGTCGACTTGCGCTCCGGGCCCATGTAAATCTTGTCCTTGGCGTCCTCGAAGTCCTGCATGTCCACCACGCGCTTGCTGCGGCGGGCGGCAAACAGCGCAGCCTCGTTGACCAGGTTGGCCAAGTCCGCACCCGAGAAGCCAGGCGTACCACGAGCGATGATCGATGCGTCCACGTCGTTGCCGATCGGCACCTTGCGCATATGGACCTTCAGGATCTGCTCGCGGCCGCGGATGTCCGGCAGGCCCACATAGACCTGACGGTCGAAACGGCCCGGACGCAGCAGCGCCTTGTCCAGCACGTCGGCACGGTTGGTCGCGGCGATCACGATCACGCCAGAGTTGGCCTCGAAGCCATCCATCTCGACCAGCATCTGGTTCAGGGTCTGCTCGCGCTCGTCGTTACCGCCGCCCATGCCGGCGCCACGATGGCGACCGACCGCGTCGATTTCGTCGATGAACACGATGCAGGGGGCCTGCTTCTTGGCGTTCTCGAACATGTCGCGCACACGGGCTGCACCCACGCCGACGAACATTTCCACGAAGTCCGAACCCGAGATGCTGAAGAACGGCACCTTGGCCTCACCGGCGATAGCACGCGCCAGCAGCGTCTTGCCGGTACCCGGAGGCCCGACCAGCAGCACGCCGCGCGGAATACGTCCGCCCAGCTTCTGGAATTTCTGCGGGTCCTTCAGGAAGTCGACCAGTTCGACCACTTCCTCCTTCGACTCGTCGCAACCCGCGACGTCAGCGAAGGTAACGGCGTTCTGGTTCTCGTCGATCAGGCGCGCGCGGGATTTACCGAAGGAGAAGGCTCCGCCTTTCCCCCCGCCCTGCATCTGCCGCATCATGTAGAACCAGAAGACGATGATCAGGAGCGTCGGTCCGAGGTAGTACAGCGCCTGGACCAGCACGTTGGGCTCGTCGTCAGCCTTGCCGGTCACCTGGACACCGTACTTCATCAGGTCGCCGACCATCCAGATATCGCCCGGCGAAATGATCGTGTACTTGGAGCCTTCCTTGGGCGAAACCACGAGGTTGCGGCCCTGCACGTCGACACGCGACACCTTGCCGTTCTTGGCGTCATCCATGAACTGCGAATAGGTGACACTGTCCTGGGCACGCGGTTTGTCGAACTGCTTGAAGACGGTGAACAATACCAGCGCGATTACGAGCCAGATTGCCGCCTTTTGAAACAGGTTGTTATTCAAGGCCGAACTCCTTTCCAATTGCCTTGCCAACGGGTAGCTGCATTGCATTGTAATGCAGCCCCCGCCCCCGCAGGGAAATCTGAATCTATGGACCTGATAGTGCCTGATACGGCCCATTCAGGGCAAGTCGCGCACCGCCCGGGCGTACCCCGCCCCCTTTTGGGAGCACTGGGAGCGCCTGCGGCATGTTTTGGGCCCGCGTCAGTCCATCGACTTCAGGTAGCGCCCAAGAATAAATGTTTCCGAAGACTTGTCACGCGACGCCTTGGGCTTGCGGCTCGCGACGACCTTGAACTGCCGCTTGAACTTTTCCACGATCTGGCTGTAGCCCGAGCCGTGAAAGCACTTGACCAGCAAGGAACCTTCCGGCTTCAGGTGGGCCTGGGCAAAGTCCAGCGCCAGATCGCACAGATACTCGATCCGCGCGGCATCGGCCGAGGCCACGCCAGACAAGTTGGGGGCCATATCGGAGATAACAAGGTCGATGCGGGAGCCACCAGACGCATCGAGCACCACCTGCTCGAGCTGACGGAATACCTCTTCCTCCCGGAAATCGCCCTGGATAAAGGTCACGTCGGCCACCGGCTCCATCGGCAGGATGTCGATCGCCACCACGGCGCCGTCGATCCGGCCGTCTTTCGCGCGGGGTGAAGCGGCCAGTTTGTTCCGGGCGTACTGGCTCCAGCTGCCCGGCGCGGCGCCCAGATCCACGATGACCTGGCCTGGCTGGATCAACTTGTCCTGATCGTCGATCTCCTTGAGCTTGTAGGCCGCGCGGGCGCGATAGCCCTCGCGCTGGGCCATCTTCACGTACGGATCGTTGATGTGGTCGTGCAGCCACGACTGATTGAATTTGTTCTTGGCCATTGATGAGACTTGCCTACTTGCTACTTACCGGTTTGGCGGGATTGGCACCGCAAGTCGAACGACCGTGCGGAGCTTTTTCTCCCGATTTGGAGATCTTTACCGCCTGCCGGCGATATTTTGGCGGATAATACGCGCCAAATCGCTATTTGCCCTCTCATGCCAGCCCTACAACTGATTTCCGCCCAACGCTCCGACCTGCGCTCGCGCGCCCACAGCCTCAATCCCGTGGTCATGATCGGTGCGGAAGGCCTGACCCGTGCGGTCCTGGCCGAGATCGACCGGAGCCTGGCGGCTCACGATCTGATCAAGATTCGCGTCCTCGGTGACGAACGCGACGCACGCATTGCCATTTACGACGCCATTTGTGACGAACTCAGCGCCGCGCCGATCCAGCACATCGGCAAGTTGCTCGTGATCTGGCGTCCGGGCCCCGCCCTCCTGAAGGAAAACCTGCCGGAGGAACTGGGAGCCGCCGCGCGTCGCCGTGCTACTGGCACAGGCGCTGCGCCACGTACCGTCGTGGTCCGCAAGCCGAGCACTTCCGGTCAACGCCGCCCCAAGAGCACGGCAGTCACCGTACTGGGCAACGAACGTGTGACCCAGGGTGGTAACGTCAAGCGTTCCCGCGCCCGTCCGGCCAGCCAGAAGAAGAAAGCACTGGGTTGACCAGTGGCCGAATCGGCCAGTTCCACCAAAAAGGCGGCCGAGGCCGCCTTTTTTCACACTTCTGCTCAGCGTGGCGCGCTAGCTCGCCACACCAGCACCAGTGCCAGCACACTCTGAACCAGATAGATCACGCTGGACACCCCGTGCAACATGCCGAATTCGGCCTTATAGGGTGATTCGGACACGCCCAGATTCAGCGCCTGAGCCTTGACCTTGAGTCCTTCCATGAACGGCTGCACACCGAAATAGCCGGCCAGCACGCATACCAGCATGGCCAGGACGATCCAGCGCAACGAGCGATAACGCTCGGCGCCACGGCGGATCAGCACATTGCAGAGCACGAGCTGAAGCACGCCCACGGTCATGCCGAGGATCGCCTCGTAGCGGAACAGATGCCCGGCGATCATCCCGGCCGTTTCGCGGCTCGGCAGCACCGAGAACAGCGTCGGCGCCACCAGATAGCCGATCGTCCACAGGCTGCCGGCCCAGATCACGGTCAGCAGCAGAAACAGACGATGCGGCAACGGCGGCAGATTCGAGTAAGACGAGGAGAACACGCCTGTCCCGCGCCGTCAGATGTAGCGAACCGTGATGACTTCGTACTCGCGCTCGCCGCCCGGGGCCAGCACGACTGCTACGTCGCCTTCGAACTTGCCGATCAGTGCGCGTGCGATCGGCGAGCTCACGGAGATCTTGCCGGTATCGAGATCCGCCTCGTCGTCACCGACGATCTGATAGCTCACAGGGCTGCCAGATTCCAGGTCTTCCAGATCCACGGTGGCGCCAAAAACGATGCGGCCGTCCGTGTCCAGCTGGGTCGGATCGATCACCTGGGCGGCCGAAAGCTTCGCTTCCACTTCCTGGATGCGGCCTTCGATGAACGCCTGCTTTTCCTTGGCGGCGTCGTATTCGGCATTTTCCGACAGGTCGCCCTGGGCACGCGCCTCGGAGATGGCGTTGATCACCGCAGGACGCTCGACGGCCTTGAGGCGCTGCAGCTCTTCCTTCAGGAGTTCGGCGCCACGCTTGGTAATCGGAATGGTGCTCATTGTCTTGTTCAACAAAAAAATGAGCCGCAGCGGAGCTGGAACCATGCGCCGGCAGTCACCTGCCAGGCAGCACTTCCGCTCAACCGCGGCTTTCAGATGGGATCACACAGCGGCCAGCAAGGCCGGTGCAATCGGCGAATTCGACGTAGTGTAGGCCAGAACCGCCGCCGGTATCAACCCGACGGACGGACTACTGCGGTACGGGGTCACATTCCCCGCACCGCAGCATCAGGCATGTCAGGCCAGCTGCTTGTGCAGGCCCTGCAGGTCGTAGACCTCCAGGTTCTGCATGTGCTTGAGGCCTTCCACCGCGGCGTTGGCGCCGGCGATGGTGGTGTAGTACGGAACGCGGGCGGCCAGCGCGGCGATACGGATCGAACGCGAATCGGCGATGGCCGTGCGCGTTTCGTCGACCGTCGTGAAGACCAGCGCCAGTTCACCGTTCTTGATCATGTCCACGATGTGCGGACGGCCGTCCTTCACCTTGTTGACAACCCGGACCGGGATGCCGGCGGCCTCGATGGCCGATGCCGTGCCACGTGTGGCGACGATCGGGTAACCGAGGTCGTGCAGCATGCGGGCCACGGTCACGGCGCGCGGCTTGTCGCTGTCCTTGACGGTGATCAGCACGGTGCCCTTCTCGGGCAGGCGCGAACCGGCGGCCAGCTGGCTCTTGAACAGCGCTTCGCCGAACACCTTGCCCACGCCCATCACTTCGCCGGTCGAACGCATTTCAGGTCCGAGGACCGGATCCACGCCCGGGAACTTGTTGAACGGGAACACAGCTTCCTTGACGCTGTAGTACGGCGGCACCACCTCTTCGCCGATACCTTGCGAATCAAGCGACTGGCCGGCCATGCAACGCGCGGCGATCTTGGCCAGCGACAGGCCGGTGGCCTTCGACACGTACGGCACGGTACGCGACGCGCGCGGGTTCACTTCCAGCACGTAGACGATGTCCTCGCCATTCCGCTGCTGGATCGCGAACTGCACGTTCATCAGACCCACCACGTTCAGCGCCTTGGCCATCGCGGCGGTCTGGCGCTTCAGTTCGTCGACGGTTGCCTGCGACAGCGAGTACGGCGGCAGCGAGCAGGCCGAGTCGCCCGAGTGGACGCCTGCCTGTTCGATGTGCTCCATCACGCCGCCGATGAACACGCGATTGCCGTCGCACAGGGCGTCGACGTCGCACTCGATGGCGTCGTTCAGGAATCGGTCCAGCAGCACCGGCGAGTCGTTCGACACCTTCACGGCCTCGCGCATGTAGCGCTCGAGGTCGCGCGGCTCGTGCACGATTTCCATCGCGCGGCCACCCAGCACGTACGACGGACGCACCACCAGCGGATAACCGATTTCCTCGGCCAGGCGCAGTGCCTCGTCTTCAGCGCGCGCGGTACGGTTCGGCGGTTGGCGCAGGCCCAGGTTCTGCAGCAGCTTCTGGAAGCGCTCGCGGTCTTCCGCGGCGTCGATCATGTCCGGGCTCGTACCGATGATGGGTACGCCGTTGGCTTCCAGATCCAGCGCCAGCTTCAGCGGGGTCTGGCCGCCGTACTGAACGATCACGCCGACCGGCTTTTCCTTGTCGACGATTTCCAGCACGTCTTCCAGCGTCAGCGGCTCGAAGTACAGGCGGTCCGAGGTGTCATAGTCGGTCGACACGGTTTCGGGGTTGCAGTTGACCATGATGGTCTCGTACCCGTCTTCGCGCAGCGCCAGCGCGGCGTGCACGCAGCAGTAGTCGAACTCGATACCCTGGCCGATCCGGTTCGGGCCACCGCCCAGCACCATGATCTTCTTGTTGCTGGTCGGGTCGGCTTCGCACTCGCCATGCTCGGCCTCGTAGGTGCCGTACATGTACGCGGTGTTCGTGGCGAACTCGGCCGCGCAGGTGTCCACGCGCTTGTAGACCGGGCGCACGTTCTGCGCCACGCGCGCCAGACGCACGGCCTTCGCGTCGGTCTTCAGCAGCTTGGCCAGGCGGCGATCCGAGAAGCCCTTCTGCTTCAGGTGACGCAGTTCGGCGGTCGACAGGCTTTCCAGCGTGCGATTACGCACCAGGCCTTCGGTCTTCACGATGTCTTCGATCTGGGCCAGGAACCACGGATCGATATCGGTCTCGCTCTGCACTTCCTCCAGCGACATGCCGAGGCGGAATGCGTCGCCCACGTACCAGATACGGTCCGGGCCGGCTTCGCCGATTTCCTCGATCACTTCGTCGCGATCGGTCGACTTTTCGTCCAGGCCGTCCACGCCCACTTCCAGACCACGCAGTGCCTTCTGGAACGATTCCTGGAACGTACGGCCCATGGCCATCACCTCGCCCACCGACTTCATCTGGGTGGTCAGGTGGCTGTCTGCGGCCGGGAATTTTTCGAACGCGAAACGCGGCACCTTGGTGACCACGTAGTCGATCGACGGTTCGAACGAGGCCGGGGTCTGGCCGCCGGTGATTTCGTTCTTGAGTTCGTCGAGCGTGTAGCCGACGGCCAGCTTGGCGGCAACCTTCGCAATCGGGAAACCGGTGGCCTTCGAGGCCAGGGCCGACGAACGCGACACGCGCGGATTCATCTCGATCACGATCATCCGGCCATCCGTCGGATTGATCGAGAACTGCACGTTCGAGCCGCCGGTGTCCACGCCGATCTCGCGCAGCACGGCCAGCGAGGCGTTACGCAGGATCTGGTATTCCTTGTCGGTCAGCGTCTGGGCCGGGGCCACCGTGATCGAGTCACCGGTGTGGATGCCCATCGGGTCCAGGTTTTCGATCGAGCAGATGATGATGCAGTTGTCCGCCTTGTCGCGAACAACTTCCATCTCGTATTCCTTCCAGCCCAGCAGCGATTCCTCGATCAGCAGCTCGCGCGTCGGCGACAGGTCCAGGCCACGCTTGCAGATTTCCTCGAATTCTTCGCGGTTGTAGGCGATACCGCCGCCGGTGCCGCCCAGCGTGAACGACGGGCGGATCACGATCGGGTAGCCGGCGGTGCCGGTTTCCTGGGCGATGCGCGATTGCACGGCCACGGCCTCGTCCATCGAGTGGGCGATGCCGGACTTGGCCGAGCCGAGACCGATCTTGGTCATCGCGTCCTTGAACTTCTGGCGGTCCTCGGCCTTGTCGATGGCTTCCGGCGACGCGCCGATCAGCTCGACCTTGTACTTGTCCAGCACGCCGTGGCGGTGCAGGTCCAGCGCGCAGTTCAGTGCGGTCTGGCCACCCATGGTCGGCAGGATCGCGTCCGGGCGCTCCTTCTCGATGATGCGCTCGACCACTTCCCAGGTGATGGGTTCGATGTACGTCACGTCGGCCGTGTTCGGGTCCGTCATGATGGTCGCCGGGTTCGAGTTGACCAGGATGACCTTGAAGCCCTCTTCACGCAGCGCCTTGCAGGCCTGCGCGCCGGAGTAGTCGAATTCGCACGCCTGACCGATGATGATCGGGCCCGCGCCGATGATTAGGATGCTCTTGATATCTGTGCGCTTTGGCATTGCACGCTCTCTTTGTTGGCCGGCTCGCGCGGTTGGGCGCGGGCCGGGCCGGTAATCAGGTTGTAGGCCGTCAGCCCAGTGTGGCCGTGGCCAGCTTGGCGCCGAAGCCGATGAACATCGCCCCGACCCCGCTCGACATACCTGCGGACAGGCGTCGGCGGCGGCGGAACGCATCGGCCAGCCTTGCGCCCACGAAGATGATCGTGGTCAGGTAGGCGAAGCTGCAGATCTGGCAGACCAGGCCCAGCGCCACGAACGACAGCGCCGGAACGGCGAACTGCGGGTCCACGAACTGGATGAAGAACGAGATGAAGAACAGGATGGCCTTCGGGTTCAGCAGGCTGATGAACAGCGCCTTGCTGAACGGGTTCGACGCGCGATCCAGCGACGCCACCGCCTTCGTGGCGACATCGGCTTGCGCCGACCAGTTACGCACCGCGCCACGCAGCATCTGGAAGCCGATCCAGGCCAGGTAGGCCGCACCCACGTACTTGACCGCGTGGAACAGCCCCGGGCTGGCCTTCAGCAGCGATGCCACGCCAGCGGCCGACAGCACCATCAGGATCGCATCGCCGAGGAAAACGCCGCATGCCCCCTTGTAGCCGGCGCGCACACCGCGCTGCGCGGCCACCGACAGCACATACATCGAATTCGGCCCCGGCAGCAGCACGATGAAGATCGTGCCGAGCACAAAGGTCCAGAAATCAGTGATGCCGAGGTTGGCATGCATGAAGGCGTTCATGGGCGTTTCCCGTTCAGGCTCTCGTTTCTCGATCTCAGGCAGCGGCCTTGGCGCGGGCGTCCTGCATCAGCTTGGTGAAGCGGTCGAACAGGTACGCGATGTCGTGCGGACCGGGCGACGCTTCCGGGTGACCCTGGAAGCAGAAAGCCGGCTTGTCGGTCAGCGCGAAGCCTTGCAGCGTGCCGTCGAACAGAGACGTGTGCGTGACGCGGGCGTTGGCCGGCAGCGTCGATGCATCGACCGCGAAGCCGTGGTTCTGCGACGTAATCACCACACGGCCATCATCATGGTCCTTGACCGGATGGTTGGCGCCATGGTGACCCGTGCTCATCTTGAGCGTCTTGGCACCCACGGCCAGGGCCATGATCTGGTGGCCCAGGCAGATGCCGAAGGTCGGGATACCGCGGGCGATGAACTCGCGCGTGGCGGCGATCGCGTAGTCGCACGGCTCCGGGTCGCCAGGGCCGTTCGACAGGAAGATACCGTCCGGATTCAGCGCCAGGGCGTCGGCCGCGCTGGCTTGCGCCGGCAGCACGGTCACCTTGCAGCCGCGTTCGGCCAGCATGCGCAGGATGTTGAACTTGACGCCGAAGTCGAAGGCGACCACGTGGAACTGCGGCTTGTCCTGCTTGCCGTAGCCTTCGCCGAGCTTCCACTCGGTCTGGGTCCACTCATACGGCTCCTTGACGGAGACGACCTTGGCCAGGTCCATGCCTGCCAGGCCCGGGAACGAGCGTGCCAGGTCGATAGCCTTCTGGACATTGTCCTCACCAGCCAGGATGCATCCGTTCTGGGCGCCCTTCTCGCGCAGGATACGGGTCAGCTTGCGGGTGTCGATGCCCGCGATCGCCACGACCTTTTCCTGCTTCAGGTAGTGGGCGAGGGTATGTTCCTTGCGGAAGTTCGAGGCCAGAATCGGCAGATCTTTGATGATCAGGCCGGCGGCATGGACTTTCGTGGCTTCTACATCCTCAGGGTTGACGCCGTAATTGCCGATATGCGGATACGTCAGCGTGACGATCTGCCGGGAATAGCTCGGGTCGGTGAGGATTTCCTGATAACCGGTGATGGCGGTGTTGAACACCACTTCGCCGATCGTATGGCCGGAAGCGCCGATGGAATAGCCACGAAAGACCGTGCCGTCTGCAAGCGCGAGGATGGCGGACGGAAAAGACGGTAACACGGGTAGGCTCCTGCTGGATTCACCCCGTGACCGACCTGCTCAACGCCTCGTGCCCCGTGGGCGAGTCCTCAGCCATGTGCATGGCGAGACTCCCGGCGGAGGCTCTTTCGTCACTTCGCACAATGTCTGCGTGGTGCACGAAAAGCCCTCGCGAATATGGGGGCGGCGGAAGGTGGAATACGGTAGGCGCTAGGGTGAAGGGTTCTGAAAGCGAAACTTTCGAATTATATCCCGCCGCACCCAATTTCTCAAGTTTTCAAGGACTTGCGTTTGCCATGCCTGCCAGGCGGCCCGTCATTCACGACCGCCCGGCACGCCGGTCATGCCGCGGCGGGTACCACGGCGGTGACCTCGATTTCCACCTTCGCGCGTGGCTCGACGAGGTCCGCCACCTCTACCGCGGTCATCGCCGGAAAGTGGCGGCCGATGATGTCACGATAGTGCTGCCCGATCGCCTTGTAGGCACCCACGTACTCGGCCTTGTCCTTCACATACCAGGTCATGCGCGCGATGTGCTCGGGCCGCGCCCCGCCCTGCTCCAGCACGGCGACGATATTGCGCAATGCCTGCGCCACCTGCAGCCCGAAATCGTCGGTTTCGAACTCGCACTGGCCGTTCCAGCCGATCTGCCCGCCGACGAAGATCAGGCGGCTGCCCACCTGCATCTCGGCGAGCATGCCGTTGGCGTATCCCTTCGGAGGTGCCCAGTCGGGCGGCTGCAATGTCTTGAGCATGATGTCGATTCCAATCCAGAGTTCAGAGTTGTCCGTCAGGCCGCCAGGAAGCGTCCCATTGCATGACGTACAGGGTCAGGCAGGGCCTGCGCGGTCATCGTCCGTGTGTCGACGCAGACGAGCCGCTGAGAGATATGCATACGCGTGCCGCCGTCCGGCCCGGCCAGGCGGACCTCGACCGAGAAACTGCTTCGGCCGATATGGGACACGCGCAGTTCTCGTGTGAGCAGTTCGCCAAGCCGGCTTGGCGCCTCGAAGCGGCACTGCAGTTCGGCCGTCGGCACCCCCGCATGACCGGTCAGATGCATCGCATCGAACGGCCAGTCGAGCGCTTCGGCGAACCAGTCCTCGATAAAGTCGTTCAGCATCTCGAAATAGCGCGGGTAGAAAACGATGCCGGCGGTATCGCAATGCTTGAAACGCACACGCACCTGATTGGTGAACACGTCGTTCATGGCTACGCGCCCTCTGCCGCCATCTGCCGCAGGCGGAAGCGCTGCAGCTTGCCCGTCTCGGTACGCGGCAGCGCCGCCACGAACTCGATGCGACGCGGATACTTGTATGGGGCGATCTCGCGCTTGACATAGTCTTGCAGCGCCGCCCGCGTGGCGTCGGAGGGCTCCACACCGGGACGCAGTACCACATACGCCGTCACGACCTGGCCACGCTCCGCGTCCGGCGCGCCGACCACCCCGCATTCGGCCACCCACTCATGCCGCATCAGCGATCCCTCGACCTCGGGCCCAGCGATGTTGTACCCGGCCGAGATGATCATGTCGTCCGAACGCGCCTGATAGAAGTAGTAGCCATCGGCGTCGGCCATGAATGTGTCGCCGGGCAGATTCCACCCGTCGCGCACATATGCCTCCTGGCGCGGATCGTCCAGATAGCGGCAGCCCGTGGGCCCGCGCACCGCGAGCTTGCCTACCGTGCCCGGCGGCACCGGCTGCATGTTCTCGTCGACGATGCGGGCTTCGTACCCCGGTACCACGCGACCCACTGCGCCCGGGCGCACGTCGGCGCCAGCACTGGAAACGAAGATATGCATCATCTCCGTGCCGCCGAGGCCGTCGGTCATCTCGATGCCAGTGGCTGCCTTCCAGGCCTGCCGCGTGGCATCGGGCAGCGCCTCGCCGGCGGACACGCTCTTCTTCAGGCTCGACAGATCGAAGTTCTTTGCCTGCGCCGCCATCTGCCGATAGAACGTCGGCGCGGTGAAGACGATCGTCGCGCGATGGTCCTGGATCAGCTTGAGCAGCAGTTCCGGCGTAAGTTTTTCCGACAACGCGGTACTGGCGCCAATGCGCAGCGGGAAGCAGAGCATGCCGCCCAGCCCGAATGTGAATGCGATTGGCGGCGTGCCACAGAAGACGTCGTCCGGCGTGGGCTTGAGCACGTGGCGCGGGAACAGGTCGCACATCGCCAGCACATCGCGGTGGAAATGCATGGTGCCCTTGGGCTGCCCCGTGGTGCCACTCGTGAACGCGATCAGGCAGATGTCATCGGCGGCCGTGTCGCACGCGGTGAACGTGTCGGGCTTGCCCGCCATCGCGGTTTCGAGCGCATCGGCACCCTCGCCGTGGAAGTAGCGCACGCGTTCGAGCGTCGGACAAAAGTACTCGCCATCGGCACGCCGGTTCGCGTCCAGCTCGTCGCGCAGACGTGCATCGCAGAGTGCAGCCGTCACCTGCGCCTTGTCGATGATCTGCTTGAGCTCCTTGGCGCGCAGCAGCGGCATCGTCGGCACGGCGATCAGTCCTGCCTTGAGCGTGGCAAGCCAGCTCGCCGCCATCATCAGGTTGTTCGGGCCGCGCAGCAGCACGCGATTGCCCGGCACCAGCCCCATGTCCTCGACCAGCACATGCGCGATGCGATCCACAAGCGCCGCCAGCTCGGCATAGGTCACGGTCTCGATACGGCCCGCGCGCTCATGGCGCACCGCCACGCGGCCACCGTTGCCGGCCGCCACATGTCGGTCCACAAGCTCCACTGCCGCGTTGAGGCGATCGGGGTAGCGCGTGTCGTCATTGAAGTGGAACATCGGCCACGTCTGCGGCGGCGGCAACCTGTCCCGTGCGAAGGTATCAACATGAGCGGTGGCTGGTTGGGGGGCGGCCATACTTGTCTCCTGTCTCGTGTTCTATCGGGCTGCCAGCGTCTCGCGCGCAATGATCAGCTTCTGCACTTCGGTGGCGCCTTCGTAGATCCGCAGCGAGCGAATCTCGCGATAGAGACTTTCCACTCGCGTGCCAACCTTGACGCCCAGGCCGCCGAACATCTGCACGGCCCGGTCGATGACTTGCTGCGCGTTCTCGGTGGCGACCATCTTGGCCATCGCCGCCTCGCGCGTCGTGCGTTGCTGCCTCACGTCGCGCAGCCAGGCGGCACGATAGGTCAGCAGCGCGGCGGCATCGATGGCCGTAGCCATGTCACCGATCGCCGCCTGCGTGAGTTGCAGATCCGCCAGCACGCCGCCGAACATCGGGCGCGACGTGGCGCGTGCCAGCGCATCGTCCAGCGCCGCGCGGCCGAAGCCAAGCGCGGCGGCGGCCACCGAGGCCCGGAAGATGTCGAGTGTCATCATCGCCACCTTGAAGCCCTGCCCCGGCTCGCCCAGACGGTTGCCAACGGGTACGCGGCAGTCATCGAAACGCAGCGTTGCCAGAGGATGGGGCGCGATCACGTCGATGCGCTCCGCGATGGACAGGCCCGGTGTATTGGCGTCCACCACGAACGCGGTGATGCCACGCGCGCCGGCTGCCTCCCCGGTACGTGCGAACACGCAATAGAAGTCGGCGATGCCGCCGTTCGATATCCACGTCTTGGCGCCGTTCAGCACGTAGTGCGTGCCGTCATCGGACAGCTTCGCGCTGCATTGCATCGCCGCCACGTCGGAACCTGCCTCGGGCTCGGACAGCGCGAATGCCGCAATGGCCTCGCCCTTCGCCACGCGCAGCAGATAGCGCTCGCGTACCGCGTCGCTGCCGGCCAGCGTGATCGCGCCCGAGCCAAGGCCCTGCATCGCGAAGGCAAAATCAGCCAGGCCGTCGTGGCGCGCCAGTGTCTCGCGCAGCAGGCAAAGCGCGCGCGAATCGAGCGCGGGCAGCGCGCCGCCGAACGCCGCCGGTACGCAGTAGCGGAGCCATCCCGCCTGCCCAAGCTGGCGCACCAGCGTGCGGCACGCCGCGTCGGCGTCGTGGTGATCGACGTCGCGCAGGTTCTCGCCGCACCAGGCATCCAGATCGCGCTCGAGCGAACGGTGCGCATCGTCGAAGAACGGTAGTTCGAGGTAGGTCTTGTCGCTCATGTCAGCCCCTCAATCGCCTTCGAACACCGGTTTCTGCTTCGCGACGAACGCGTCATAGGCCCGCCGGAAGTCTCGCGTCTGCATGCAGATCGCCTGGGCCTCCGCCTCGGCCTCGATCGCTTCGTCGAGCCCCATATTCCACTCCTGATGGAGCAGCTTCTTGGTAACGCCATGCGCGAACGTCGGACCCGCGGCGATCTGCGTGGCCAGCGACTGCGCCTCGGCCAGCAGCGCGTCGGAAGCGTGCAGCGCATTGAAGAAGCCCCATTGCAGCCCTTCCTCGGCGCTCATCGAGCGGCCGGTGTAAAGCAGTTCGCTCGCTCGTCCCTGTCCGATCACGCGAGGCAGCAGCGAACAGGCGCCCATATCGGCGCCAGCCAGACCAACGCGCACGAACAGGAACGCGGTCTTCGCCAGCGCGGTACCCAGACGCATGTCGGAGGCCAGCGCGATCATCGCGCCGGCGCCAGCGCAGATGCCGTCGATCGCGCTGATGATCGGTTGCGGGCAGGCGCGCATGGCCTTGATCAGGTCGCCGGTCATGCGCGTGAAGTCGAGCAGCTCCGGCATGGTCATGCGCGTCAGCGGGCCAATGATCTCGTGTACATCGCCGCCAGAGCAGAAATTCCCGCCCGCGCCGGTCACCACCACGGTCTTGATGTCGGTGGCGTAGCACAGACTACGGAACAGGTCACGCAGCTCGGCGTAGGAATCGAACGTCAGCGGATTCTTGCGCTCCGGCCGGTTCAGAGTGATCGTGCCGACCTTGCCGTCCGCCGAGACGGACCACAGGAAATGCTTCGGTTGATAGTCCGCAAAGGCGCGCTTGTGGTGGCGCATGTCCAGTGCAATATCGCTCATGTGTTGTCTCACTCCACTCTGTTTGATCGTTCAGCCCGCCATCACCTCGCCGCCGGCCACCGGCACGGCTTGCCCCGTGATCGCGGACGCCGAGGGCTGGCACAGCCAGGCCACCGCGTCAGCCACTTCATCGGGCCGTACCAGGCGCCGCTGTGGGTTACGCGCGGCCAGTTCCGCGCGCGCCTGCTCTTCCGAGCGCCCCGTCTTGCCGACGATATTGGCCACCGCGTCGCGCACGATGTCGGTTTCGGTATAGCCCGGGCACACCGCATTGACCGTCACGCCCTTGGTCGCCAGTTCCAGCGCCAGAGAGCGGGTCAGGCCAATCACGCCGTGCTTCGCCGCGCAATAGGCGCTGACGTAGCCGTACCCGATCAGGCCGGCCGTGCTGGCGACATTCACGATGCGCCCCCAGCCTGCCTCGAGCATCGCCGGCAGCGCCGCCTGCGTGCAGAGAAAGGTGCCGGTCAGGTTGACCTCCAGCATCCGCTGCCAGAGCGCGAGATCGGTCTTGCCGAACGGCGCGCTGTGCGCCTGACCGGCGTTGTTGACCAGCAGCGTGATCGGCCCGCGTGCTTCAGTGGCACCGGCAAAGGCTCCGCTCACCCAATCGGCATCCGTGATGTCCGCGCTGACCGCGCCCAGCGCCGCGCCTTCGGTCACGCACGATTGCAGCGCGTGAACGGTCGCATCAAGCGCTGCCTGCTCGCGACCCAGCAGCGTGACGCTGGCGCCATCGGCCAGCAGCCGGCGCGCGATGGCGGCACCGATGCCACGCCCACCGCCAGTCACCAGAGCGTGACGCCCTTGCAATGCATTGCCCATGATCATTTTCCCGGCTGCTGCGCGTACGATGCGGCGCGGGCGAGGTTGGTTTCCAATTGCCGTTTGCCAGACACGTACTGCTTCGGCCACGTGACATCGCGATAGCCCAGCCTGGCCGCCTCGTGCAGCGTCCACGCCGGATCGGCCAGATGCGGACGCGCAATCGCGCAAAGATCGGCCCGACCAGCCGCGACGATGCTGTCGACATGATCGGCCTCGAAGATCGCGCCCACAGCGATGGTCGGGATGCCCGCCTCATTGCGGATGCGGTCGGAGAACGGCGTCTGGTACATCCGGCCGTAGACCGGCGCCTGATCCGGGCTGACCTGGCCTGATGAACAGTCGATCATGTCCGCGCCGGCCGCCTTGAAGGCGCGTGCGATCTCCACCGCATCATCGGCGGTGATGCCGCCCTCGACCCAATCGTGCGCCGAGATCCGCACCGACATGGGCTTGTCCTGCGGCCACACGGCGCGCACGGCCGCAAACACTTCCAGCGGATAACGCAGACGGTTGGCGAGCAACCCGCCGTACGCGTCGGTGCGCGTGTTGGTCAACGGCGAGATGAAACTCGAAAGCAGATAGCCGTGGGCGCAGTGCAGCTCAAGCCAGTCGAAGCCAGCTTCCGCCGCGCGCTTCGCGTTGGCCACGAAGTCATCACGCACGCGGTCCATGTCTTCCTGCGTCATTTCGCGTGGCACCTGCGACACGCCGGGCATGTACGGCAGCGCCGACGCGGAGATCAACGGCCAGTTTCCGTCCGCCAGCGGGTAGTCCATCTTCTCCCAGCCAAGCTGGGTCGAGCCCTTGCGCCCGGCATGGCCAAGCTGCATGGCGATCTTCGTATCGCCGTTGGCGTGCACGAAGTCAACGATGCGCTTCCACGCATCGCGCTGCGCGTCATTCCACAACCCCGGGCAAGCCGGCGTGATGCGCGCGTCTGGCGACACACAGGTCATCTCGGCCACAACCATGCCGGCGCCACCGAGGGCGCGGGAACCGAGATGCACCAGGTGGAAATCGCCCGGCACGCCATCGACCGACGAGTACATCGCCATCGGGCTCACCACCACGCGGTTCTTCAGGGTGACGCCGCGCACTGTGAATGGTGTGAACATCGGCGGCAAGGCAGCATCGCCGGCAGCCGCGCGCAGCTTCAGCGTCTCCTGTGGCACGCCGGCCTGCGCGGCCAGCCATTGCTCGAAGTTGTCGACGTATTGCGCATCGCGCACGCGCAGATTCTCGTGCGAGATCCGCTGCGAGCGCGTCAGCAACGAATAGGCGAACTGCTCGGGCGCCATGCCGGCATAGCGCTCGACGTTCTCGAACCATTCGGTCGAATTGCGCGCCGCGTTCTGGATCTTGAGCACTTCCACGCTGCGTGTGGCCTCGTAGCGGGCCAGCGCTTCCGGCAAGCCGTCGACACCGGCGGCGCGATGCTCGCCGATCGCCTCCGCCAGATCGATCGCATCTTCCAGCGCCAGCTTGGTCCCCGATCCGATCGAGAAGTGCGCGGTATGCGCCGCGTCCCCCATCAACACCACCGGCACGCGGCGGCCGTCGTCCAGGGTGTTCCAGTGCACCCAGTGATGGCAGATCACTCGCGGAAAGCGAATCCAGATCGCCGAGCCACGCAGATGCGCGGCGTTGCTGATGAGCTTGTTGCCGTCGAGATACTTGGCGAACAGCTTCTCGCAGTAGGCCACGCCCTCCTCCTGGCTCATCTGTTCAATGCCGGCGGCCTTCCAGACCGGCTCAGGCGCCTCAACGATGAACGTCGACGTGTTGTCGTCGAAGCGATAGGCGTGCGCCTGGAACCAGCCATGCTCGGTCTTCTCGAATGCGAACGTGAAGGCGTCGAACAGCTTGTGCGTGCCGAGCCAGACAAAGCGGCACTGGCGCGTGTCGATATCTGGTTGGAAGCTCTCGGCATAGCGTGTGCGGATGCGGCTGTTAAGGCCGTCCGAGGCAATCACGAGATCCGCGTTGTACTGCCGCGCCAGCGCCTGGTCATCGCTGACATCGGTCTCGAACACCAGCTTCACGCCGAGCGCCTCACAGCGTGCCTGCAGGATATTGAGCAGGCGCTTGCGGCCGATGCCGATGAATCCGTGCCCACCGGATCGGATGGTGCGCCCACCGATATGAATGTCGATGTCGTCCCAGTGATTGAATGCCGCGTTGATCTCGGCCGCGCTGACCGGATCGGCCTGTTTCAGGTTCTCGAGCGTCGCATCAGAGAACACCACCCCCCAGCCGAAGGTGTCGTATGGCCGGTTGCGTTCGGCCACGATCACCTCGTTGGACGGATTCTGCAGCTTCATCAGCAGGCCGAAGTACAAGCCCGCCGGGCCGCCACCAATACATAGCACGCGCATCTGGTCGCCTCCTGCAAGCCGTCAGCCGACGGCTCTACATCAGGGTTAAATATTTTATGCTTAAAATATTAGGCGGCATGCCGAGATCTGGCAAGGGGTTTTTCAGGGAGCCCGCAAGTGCCGGGCTCCCTGCCCTTCTATGCCTGCGTCAGGCCAGCGACTCCTTCACCTGCTCCAGCGCCGTCGGGTCCTCGATCGTGGTCAGGTCGCCCGGATCACGGCCTTCCGCTACCGCCTGAATGGCGCGGCGCAGCAATTTGCCCGAGCGTGTCTTGGGCAGCGCATTGACGAAGAACACGCGCGCCGGTCGCGCCACCGCGCCGAGCTGCTGCTCCACCGTCTTCATCAACTCCCCCTCGAATGCCATGCGGTCCGCTTCGGTTGCCGTGCGCCCGGCGTCACGCGCAATGCAGAAGCCCATGGCGACCTGGCCCTTCAGCGCATCCTGCACGCCGACCACGGCCACCTCGGCCACGCCCGGGTGCGACGACAGGCTTTCCTCGATCTCGCGGGTGCCCAGCCGGTGGCCTGCTACGTTGATCACATCGTCGGTGCGACCTAGGATGAAGACGTAGCCATCCTCGTCGCGGATACCCCAATCGAACGTGGAATAGCACTGACGATTCGGCACCGCCGACCAGTACGTGCGAATGAAGCGGTCGTCGTCGCCCCAGACCGTCGACATGCAGCCCGGTGGCAGCGGATAGTCGATCGCCACCACGCCCTTGGTGTTTGGCGGACACTCCTCGCCGGTGACCTCATCGACGATGCGCAGGTCGTAACCGTAGGCCGGCACCCCGGGAGATCCCAGTTTGGGTGGCAGCGCTTCCACGCCGCGCTGGATCGCGATGATCGGCCAGCCCGATTCGGTCTGCCAGTAGTTGTCGACCACGGGCTTGCCGATGCCGTCCTGAATCCAGCGCGCGGTAGGTTCGTCCAGCGGCTCACCCGCCAGGAACAACAGCCGCAGGCTGGACAGGTCGTGACGCTTGAGCAGCGCCGGGTCCTGCTTCTTGAGTACACGGATCGCCGTAGGCGCGCTGAACATGATGTTGACGCTGTACTGCTCGACGATCTTCCACAGGATCGCGCCATCAGGACGAATCGGCGTGCCTTCGTACATGACCGTGGTCATGCCCGCCAGCAGCGGCCCGTAGACGATGTAGCTATGGCCCACCACCCAACCGATATCGGACGCGGTGAACATCGTGTCGCCCGGCTTGCCACAGAAAATATTTTCCATCGACGTGGCCAACGCCACCGCGTAGCCACCGGTGTCTCGCTGCACGCCCTTGGGCTTGCCCGTGGTGCCCGACGTGTAGAGCACGTAGGACGGCTCGCTCGATTCCATCCAGACGCATGGCACGGCCTGACCGGCCACCTTGTCACGCCAGGCCGCGTAGTCCTCGTCGCGGCCGCTGACCAGCGGCATCTCAGCCAGCTTGCGGTCCACCAGCAGCACCTTTTCGGGATGATGACCAGCCAGCCGGATCGCTTCATCAAGCAGCGGCTTGTACGGCACCACCTTGCCCGCACGGGAGCCGGCATCGGCGCTCACGATCACGCGCGGCTTGGCGTCATCGATACGGGCCGCCAGGCTGACCGAGGCAAACCCGCCGAACACCACCGAATGCACGGCACCGATGCGCGTGCAGGCCAGCATCGCAAACATTGCCTCCGGAATCATCGGCATGTAGATCAGCACCCGGTCGCCGCGCTGCACGCCCAGCCCCTGCAGCGTCGCTGCCATGCGCGTGACTTCGTCATGCAACTCGCGGTAAGTGTAGGTGCGTTCGGTATCGGTCTCGGTCGAGACATAGACCAGCGCCCGCTGGTCGGCACGCGCGGCCAAGTGCCGGTCGATGGCGTTATGGCAGATGTTGGTGCGCCCGCCGACGAACCAGCGGGCAAAAGGTGGGCGACTGTCGTCGAGCACGCGTTCGAAGGGGGTCTCCCAATCGATGCGTGCGGCTTGTTCGGCCCAGAATCCTGCCGGGTCGGAAAGGGAGCGCGCGTGCAGTGCGCGGCTTGCCGTCATGGTATGTCTCCTCCGCTATATGGATGATCAATGCGGTGTTGGTGGCTGGGACAGCTCGACAGGCGGAAACCTGCCGACTGCCCTACTGGTTGCACGACGCGGGGTTCGTTTCCACCTGCGTTCGGATGCCCGCCATCTTTTCTGGAGAATCTACCATGACAGCATCCAGCCCCAAACGCTTTGCCTCGCAAAAGTCAGCCCGATCATTCACGCCGAATGCCACGAGGTTGGCCGCCACTCTTGACCGGTAGCACTGGACAGAGGCTTTGGTCCAGAGCACCGCCTGGACCGGCGAATGCCCCTCCCCGAGCGTGAAGGTCTCAACCACGTCCACGTTGCGTCGCATCTCGAATCCCGCCCACACACCTGAAACGGATGGCGCATCGCAGCGCTGGCCAAGCGTTGCGGAGACCAGTCGACGCCGGGTCACGTCACGCGCCTCGGCCAGCCGCGC
This sequence comes from Cupriavidus sp. UBA2010, assembly GCF_002335265.1. Lineage (NCBI taxonomy): Bacteria > Pseudomonadati > Pseudomonadota > Betaproteobacteria > Burkholderiales > Burkholderiaceae > Cupriavidus > Cupriavidus sp. UBA2010. The sequence continues at coordinate 92,458 of NZ_DDCI01000003.1, read as the reverse complement.
GCGTGGCCAGGCTGCGAACGTATTCTGGTAGTCGGCCTCGGTCGAGTAGATCAGCACGCGGCTCCAGGCGTTCTCCGCATCCAGCACTGCAGCCACCGCGGCCGTCTGCGCCGCCGCCGGCATCGACTTCATGTCGAGGATGATCGGCACGTTGGCCGGGATGGCACGCAATGCCTGCTGCAGCGTGGGAATGCCGACCGGACTGTCGCGATAGGGGTAGCGCTTCACGCCATCCGATCCCGTTTCGGCGAAGGACCATCCGGCATTGAGCGTCGCTAGCGTGGCGGCGCTGAAATCGGCCACCTTGCCCGATCCATTGGTCAGCGAGGACAGGTCGCTCGGGCGGTACAGCACCGGCACGCCATCGAGGCTCGTTTGCACCGACAGCCAGATCATGTCGGCACGTTGGCGCAATGCCGACTCGATCGCCACAAGCGTGTTTTCCGGGCGATCCGCCGTACCACCGCGATGCGCCACGAGCTTGGGCAGAGGGTAATCGGGTTCGTCATCCTCCTGCGCGCGCTCGCATGACGCGCCAAGACACGCCAAGAGAATCGGCAGGCAACAGACGGTTTTGGGGAAGGACATCGGGCAGTTCCATTGGTGGATCAGACTGCCCTTTTGCCACCCTTCGCCGACTACGTTCTTGATGCCCATCAATTTGCATGACGGAGGCACGGCGCGTCCCCGGCCCAGCGTCTAGCGTGGAACCGGGTTGCCAGAATTTCGTGGCGTCAGGAGGTGGCCGCGCGCAGATGCTACTGCGCGCGGCTCGACTTGGATTTGGTCGCTGGCGTCGGCGACGACTTGCTTTCGCGCGTGGCGGACTTGCCCGACGACTTGCTCGTCGAGCCGTGCGGCGAGGCCTCCACCACCACCCGCTTGCGGGGTTCGGCGTTGGCGCTCTTGGCCGATCGCGACGACTTCTCGACCTTATCGGATTTCTCCGACTTTGCCACGGCCTGTGTCTTGCCACCCGACTTGCCATGTGGCGCGGCCTTGGCTGGCGTGTCGTCTTCGTCCCCGGCGCGCTCCGCCCGCATGGCGGCGGCGGAGTTCGGACGCAGCATCAGCACCAGACTCTGGCCGGCAACAAGCTTGCTGCCGGAGAGCTTGTTCCACGACTGCACCTGCTTGACCGACACGCCATAGCGACGCGCCACCGTGGACACCGTATCCTTGCGCCCCGCCCGCACCACGACGCGCTTGGCGTCAGGCACGTCTGGCTCCACGGCCAGCATGGCCGTATCGACCAGCGATGCGCTGATGTCCTGGTCGTGGCGCTCGGTACGCGGAATCATGACGGTCGAACCGGCCTTCAGGCGCATCCCCTTGGGAATCCGGTTGATCTCGCGCAGCGTGTCCACATCCACATTAAGCCGCGCAGCCAGCGACTCCACACGTTCCCGGCTATCCACGGTCACCGTCGTCCAGCTCGACAACCCGCCACGATAGGTATTGAGGTTGTACTGGAAGCGCTCGGCGTTCTCGAACGGCAGCAGGATCTGCGGATTGGCCGCACCCAGGATCACCGGCCGGTTGAACGACGGATTGAGCGCCTTGAACTCGTCCAGCGGCATATTGGCCAGCTTGGCCGCCAGCGCCACGTCGATATCCCGCGAGGTCGTGACCGTCACGAAGTACGGATGATCGGGAATCTCGGGCAGCCTGACGCCATACGCGGCCGGGTTGGCGATGATGTTCTTGACCGCCTGGAGCTTCGGCACGTAATAGCGCGTCTCGGTCGGCATGGTCAGGCTGGCGTAGTCCGTGGGCAGCCCCCGGGCCTGATTGCGCGCGATGGCCCGCGACACCGCGCCCTCGCCCCAGTTGTAGGCGGCCAGCGCCAGTTGCCAGTCGCCGAACATGTCGTAGAGCCGTTGCAGATAGTCGAGCGCCGCGTCGGTCGATGCCAGCACGTCGCGCCGCTCGTCGCGGAACATGTTCTGCTTGAGGTTGTACGTCTTGCCCGTGCTCGGGATGAACTGCCACATGCCGGCGGCCTTGGCCGTGGATTCCGCCTGGGGATTGAATGCGCTCTCCACGAACGGCAGCAGGGCCAGCTCGGTCGGCATCTTGCGCCGCTCGAGTTCCTCGACGATGTGGTAGAGGTAGCGGCTCGACCGGCCCACCATCCGTTCCATATAGTCAGGGCGGGCCGCGTACCACTGCGTGCGATCATCGACCAGCGTGCCTTCCAGGTCAGGCATCGCGAAACCCTTGCGGATGCGGTCCCAGATATCGCTGGACGGCCCGCGCAGCCAGTCCACGCTGGACTGGTCGACATTCACGACGGTAGAACGGGATAACGTGCCGGCGCGGCCGGTGCTGTTGAGGGTATTGAGCGGGTCCTTCTTCGGACCGGATTCCAGGGCGGTCGGCGTGCCGGACAATTCGCCGGCGGGCGGTGTGGGTGTGCTGGCGCAGGCTGCAAGCAGCGTGGCACACGCAACTACCGCCAGAAATCGACCAAATCGCATTAAGTTCTCTGAAAGTGACGCCAAAAAGTTGGCCTGATGCTATGGAAAAGCCCCCCTCGCGTCAATGAGATTTTCCCCATGATGCAATTTGAGTCAATTGTCCTCGCCCAGCCCGCAACCGGATTGTCCCATCCGCGTTAACGAAAGCCGTCCTTCCAGCCGCGCAGCGCACCAAAAGCCGCCGCGTCATCGCTCACGTCACCGCCCTGCGCCCGCACAGCCTGGCGGACGGCGGACTCGCGGGACCGCAAGAACGGATTGACCGCGCGCTCGTGCGCCACGGTCGTTGGCACCGTAGGCGTGCCGGCCTCGCGCAGGGTATCCACCCGCGCCGCCCACGCCGCCAGATCCGGGTTGGCCGGCTCGACGGCCCGGGCAAAGCGGACGTTGCTGCGCGTGTACTCATGGGCGCAGTAGACGCGCGTGTCGCCGGGCAGTGCCGCGAGCTTGTCCAGCGATGCCAGCATCTGGGCCGGCGTGCCTTCGAACAAGCGCCCGCAGCCGCTGGCGAACAGCGTGTCGCCACAAAACACCACGGGGCCGGCGCCGGGCAGGTCGCCGACATAGGCCACATGGCCCGCGGTGTGGCCGGGTACATCCAGTACCCGGAACGTCACTGCCGGATGACGCAGCGTGACCGTGTCGCCTTCGCGCACGGCCTGCGTCCGGTGGGCGATTCGCTCGCCCTGCGGGCCGATCACCGGCAGTGGCTCGCCGTTCGGCCCACTCGGATGACGCGCGAGGAGGTCTGATACACCACCCTGGTGATCCCCATGGTGATGGGTGATTACAATAGCGCCCAGTGCCAGCCCGCGTTGCGCCAGAAACTGCTCGACCGGTGCGGCCTCGCCTGGGTCCACCACGGCCGCGCTATGCCCGTCGTGGATTGCCCAGATATAGTTGTCCTGAAAGGCGGGAATCGGCTCCACTTTCAACATGCGTGCTCCTCTATGTCCAACCGACCGATTATAGATTGGGAAGAATGGCTAGCCTCGCCACCCGGGCAGTACGTGCTCGAGTGGGAAGGCCAGCAGTATGACCGGACGGTAGCGGACATTTTTGGCTATCACGCGGTGCAGTTCGGCCTGCCCGCCATCGACACGTTGCGCGAGAACCGGATGCCGTTCTCGGCGCTGGCGCTGGACGGCCGCGCGGGCCCGCACGGGCCAAGGGAGACCCATCCCGATGCGCGGCAACTGCTGTGCCGGTTCGACGAACTGCCCTTCGACACGCAGAGCATCGACCTCGTCACGCTACCGCACGTCCTCGAATTCTCGGAAGACCCGCACGAAGTGCTGCGCGAAGTCTCGCGCGTGCTGATGCCCGAAGGGCGCGTGGTGGTGACATGCTTCAACCCGATGAGCCTGTGGGGCGCGCGGCAGGGCCTGAACCGCCTTGGCGCCATGCCCTTCCTGCCAAGTGACGCCCAAACCATCGGGTTCGTGCGAATCAAGGACTGGCTCAAGCTGCTCGGGTTCGAGATCATCCGGGGCCGCTTCGGCTGCTACTGCCCGCCCTATCGCACGGAACGCTGGCTGCAGCGCGCGGCATTCATGGAGAAGGCCGGCGACCGCTGGTGGCCGATCTTCGGCGCGGTCTATATGATCTCGGCGGTCAAGCGCGTCAAGAATATCCGCCTGGTGGGCCCGGCCTGGAAAACACCCAAGTCGGCGCTGAAGCCAGTAGCGGCTCCGGTTGCCACGCCCACGGGCACGCACGGCAAGACCCCCGGCCAAGACAGCTAGGACCATCACCTTATATCCATGCAAGAAGTCACGATTTACTCCGACGGAGCCTGCAAGGGCAATCCCGGCCCCGGCGGCTGGGGCGCCGTGCTCGTCGCCGGCGGCCACGAGAAAGAACTGTTCGGCGGCGAAAGCCCCACCACCAACAACCGCATGGAGCTGATGGCGGTCATCGAGGCGCTGCGCGCGCTCAAGCGCCCATGCATCGTCAATATCTATACGGACTCGCAGTACGTGCAGAAAGGCATCAGCGAGTGGATTCACGGCTGGAAGGCGCGCGGCTGGAAGACAGCGGACAAGAAGCCGGTCAAGAACGCCGACCTCTGGCAGGTACTGGATGAAGCCCAGAAACCTCATCAGATCACGTGGCACTGGGTGCGTGGTCACAACGGGCACCCCGGCAACGAGCGCGCGGATGCGCTGGCCAATCGGGGGGTGGCATCGATCAATACCTGAGCCGTCGTTTACAATCCTGCCCATGCGACAAATCGTCCTCGATACCGAAACCACCGGCCTCAATCACGCAACAGGCGACCGCCTGATCGAAATCGGCTGTGTGGAACTGGTGAATCGCCGCCTGACAGGCCGCCACCTCCACTTCTACGTTAATCCAGAGCGCGACATCCATGAGGATGCCATCGCCGTGCACGGGATCACGCTCGATTTCCTGGCCGACAAACCCAAGTTCGCCGAGATCGTCAACGAGGTCCGTGACTTCGTGCAGGACGCCGAACTGATCATCCACAACGCGCCCTTCGACCTTGGCTTCCTGGATATGGAATTCCAGCGCCTGGACCTGCCGCCGTTCCGCCAGCACGCCAGCAGCGTGATCGATACGCTGCGTGAAGCCCGCCAGATGTTCCCGGGCAAGCGCAACTCGCTGGATGCGCTGTGCGACCGACTGGGCGTCAGCAACTCCCATCGCACGCTGCACGGCGCACTGCTCGATGCCGAACTGCTCGCCGAGGTCTACCTGGCGATGACGCGCGGCCAGAACTCACTGGTCATCGACATGCTCGACGGCGCCGCCACGGATGGCGAGACGCGTAGCACCGCCGACCTGTCCGCCATGACGCTGCCCGTGCTATTGGCCTCCGAGGAAGAAATCTCGGCGCACATGGGTGTGCTCAAGGAACTCGACAAGGCAAGTGGCGGCAAGACGGTCTGGCAGGATGCCTCCCCTGCCGAAGCCGCCACTCAGTAGGGCCCGGCGCCTCCCGAGGGATTTCGAAGAAAATTCGAAAAAGGGCTTTACAAGATACCGGCCCATCGGCATAATCTCGTTTCTCCACTGCACGACATCAGCAGCAACGATGACGAAGCAGCATGGGTGGTTAGCTCAGCGGTAGAGCACTGCCTTCACACGGCAGGGGTCACAGGTTCAATCCCTGTACCACCCACCAAAATTTGTGGCTTGCAACGCCTAACGTTGCCGTGAACCCGGATCGCTGACGAGCTTTCCGGGTTTTTTGTTGTCTGTCGATGACCGACGGTATTCGCCGTCCTTCACGGATCACGACACTGGGCCCATCGAACGCCTATCGACAACGTCGACGCCCTACCCGCCCTCTCGACCAGCCGATCATGGCTGGTGATTCTTGTCGTTTCGGCAAGTACATACCTTGCGACGCTGCCGCTTGATCATCCCGGATGAGGCTCACCGACTCGCGCCAAGCCTGCAGGTGTCGCGCGCCCCTGGCGGATTGACAGCTCCGAATGCCCCGCTGAACGGTGGCACTGCTCTGCCCCAACTTGCCAAGGAGTGTCTTAATCACTTTGATGGAGATCATCCCCCTCAAGCGCCAAGCGATGTTGAAATAGAGATGTGCAGTGCCTTCCAAGGTGTTGTCATCGGGGCGTGATCGAAGCAAGCTAGTATCTGATACGCCCTTTCTCCGTCAGGCCGTCGCCGTGTCGCAGGCTCCCCAGAAGATGCCTGCGGCTTGACCAGGCGATGCGCGCCTCCGATCGAAACGCGAAACCGGCCCGCCCGGTTGCAGAAAAAGGCCCCGACTCCACATGACTGGTCCTCCTGCCAGCCACGACACCGAAAACCAATCGCCACCCATCTGGCACACGCTCACCGACACACAGGTCGGGCAGGCCCTGCAGACCAGCGCAGCCGGTCTGAGCGCAGCCGAAGCCTCCCGTCGACTGGACGAGTACGGTCCCAACCGTCTCGCGCCACCCAAGCGCCGCGGCCCGCTGATGCGGCTGCTGCTGCAGTTCCACAACATCCTCCTCTACATCATTCTCGGCTCGTCGATCGTCTCGGCGATTCTCGGTCACTGGGTCGATGCGGCCGTGCTGCTCGTGGCGGTCGTGATCAATGCCGTCATCGGGTTCATCCAGGAAGGCAAGGCCGAAGCCGCCATCGATGCCATCCGCGCCATGCTCGCCCCGCTTGCATTCGTGATTCGCGATGGCCAGCGGCACGAAATCGCCGCTGCGGATCTCGTGCCGGGCGATGTGGTCGCGCTGGCTTCGGGGGACCGGGTGCCCGCCGATCTGCGCCTGACCTCGGTCAAAGAACTGCGGGTCGAGGAGGCCGCGCTCACCGGCGAATCGCTGCCCGTGGAAAAGAATGTCGCGCCCGTAGCGGAAGACGCGCCGCTGGGCGATCGCTTCGACATGGCGTACTCCGGCACGCTGGTGGTCTACGGCCAGGCGACCGGCATCGTGGTCGCAACGGGTAGCACCACGGAACTGGGCAGGATCAATGAGATGCTCAGCAGCATCGAAAGCCTGTCGACACCGTTGGTACGGCAGATCGATCGTTTCGGACGCGGTCTGGCGGTAGCCATCCTGTTGCTCTCCACCGTGGTGTTCGTGGCTGGCATCCTCTGGCGTGGCCACTCCGCAGCAGACATGTTCATGATGGCCGTGGCGCTGGCAGCCTCCGCCATCCCCGAAGGGCTACCGGCGATCATGACCGTCACGCTTGCGCTCGGCGTGCAGCGCATGGCCCGGCGCCATGCCATCGTGCGGCGCCTGCCGGCGGTGGAGACGCTGGGATCGGTGACAGTGATCTGCTCCGACAAGACCGGCACACTGACGCGCAACGAGATGACCGTGCAGCGCATGGTCTGCGCGGGCCATGTATTCGATGTCGGGGGCGTCGGTTATTCGCCGGTGGGAGACTTCAGCATCGACGGGCACGTCGTCGATCCCATGAGTTGCGCGCCGTTGGCCATGGCCTTGCGCGCCGGCGTACTCTGCAACGACGCCAACATGCGCAATGACGACGGCATGTGGCATGTCGAGGGCGACCCGACCGAAGGTGCATTGCTGGTGGCTGGCGCCAAGGCGGGCGTGGAGCAGCAGAATCCGGAATCCGGCTGGCATCGGCTCGATTCCATCCCCTTCGAATCCGAGCACCGCTTCATGGCCACCTACCACCACGATGCCAATCATGCGCCGTGGATCCTGGTAAAGGGTGCGCCCGAGCGCATCCTCGACATGTGCGCGCGGCAGTGGAATCTCGATGGGGAGCACCGGCTGGACGTGGACTACTGGCGCCGCATGGCGACCGACACCGCAGCGCAGGGCCTTCGCCTGCTCGCCCTGGCCTGCAAGCGCGCGGCGCCCGCGGGCGACAAGCTCGCGTTCACGGATGTAGAAACCGGCTACACGATGCTGGCGCTGGTCGGCATCATCGATCCCCCGCGCGAGGAAGCCATCCGTGCCGTCAACGAGTGCCACCACGCTGGCATCCGGGTCAAGATGATTACCGGCGACCACGTCGAAACGGCACGCGCGATCGGCGCGCAACTGGCGATCGGCGTCGGCAAGCCCGCCTTGACCGGCAGCGAGGTGGCATTGATGGACGATGCCGCACTGCGCCGGGTGGCGATGGAAGTGGACGTATTCGCGCGCGCCAGCCCAGAGCACAAGCTGCGCCTGGTCAGCGCGCTTCAGGACGGTGGCCAGGTCGTGTCGATGACCGGAGACGGCGTCAACGACGCGCCCGCGCTCAAGCGGGCCGACGTTGGCGTCGCGATGGGGCTCAAGGGCACCGAGGCGGCCAAGGAGGCTTCCGACGTGGTGCTCGCCGACGACAACTTCGCGTCGATCGCCCACGCGGTGCGCGAGGGTCGCGCGGTCTACGACAACCTGAAGAAGTTCATCCTCTTCATGTTGCCGACGAACGGCGGCGAGGCGCTGATCGTGATCGCCGCGATCCTGTTCGACCTGCCATTGCCCGTCACCCCTGCCCAGGTACTCTGGATCAACATGGTCACGTCCAGCACGCTGGGACTGGCGCTCGCCTTCGAGCCCGCCGAGGCCGGCATCATGGCGAAGCCACCGCGCCCGGTTGGAGAAACGCTGCTGTCGGGCTTCTTTGTCTGGCGCGTAACGATGGTATCCATCCTGATGATGGCGGGGGCGCTCAGTCTGTTCCTGTGGGAGCTATCCGACGGCACCAGCCTGGAAACCGCGCGCACGATGGCTGTCAACGCAGTGGTGGCCGCCGAGATGTTCTACTTGCTCAACAGTCGGCATATCCTGAAGACCGTGCTCAACCGCGAGGGGCTGTTCGGCAACCCGTATGTGCTGCTGGCCATTGCCGCCTGCGTGCCGCTGCAGCTAGCCTACACGCACCTGCCACTGATGCAGGCAGTGTTTGATTCCACCGACCTGTCCGCGCTGGAGTGGTGCAAGGTGATCGGCGCCGGCCTGCTGGTGTTCTGCGTCGCCGAACTCGAAAAGATCCTGATCCGACGCAAACCGGCTGGTAAGCGTCTGGCTGCCGATTGAACCTGCCATTGAACGATTAGCGAGATGCCCATGACGACTCTCCCCGCCACCTCCCCGCCCGCAAGCCTGATGCTGGCCACCGACCTGAGCCCACGCTGCGATCGCGCCCTGGACCGTGCAGCGGGACTGGCCCAGGCATGGAAGGCCGAACTGATCGTGGCCCATGTGCTCGACCCCGCCGCGCACCCGGACCAGGCACTGGCCTGGGCTGCCGATACCGGCGGTGACGGCGATGCCCTGCATATCGCCCGCCGACAGATCGATCGTGACCTGGCCGGACTCCCCGTACGTGCCGAGGTGCGAATCATGAAGTCCCGGGATATCTCGGAGACGATCCGCAACATGGCAACCGTTTCCGGCGTCGGCCTGGTGGTCACCGGCGTTGCGCGGTATGAGCTGCTTGGCCGGTTCCTGCTCGGCTCTAGCGTCGAGCGCCTGGCGCGCACGCTCGCGCAGCCGTTGCTGATAGTGCGGAATCGCCCGCACGCGCCCTACCGCCGGATTGTTGTGGCCACCGACTTCTCCGAAGCCTCGCGCAATGCGCTGCTGACGGCGGCGCAGCTTTTTCCGGGATGCGAACTGACGGTTTTTCATGCCTACCTGCCGCCTTTCGCGGGGCTGACCGACACGCAACCGCAGCCTGCCTCCGCGCAAGCGCAGGAGCGAGCGCAGTACGACGCGTTTATCGCCGCCACCGCCTTGCCCGCAGGAACGCGCGTCACACCGCTGATCGTGCGTGGTGGGTTGGAATTGCACCTGACCCAGCACGTCCGCCAGCACGATGTCGACCTGGTGGTGATGGGCGCGCAGGGTCGCGATGCCCTGACTGGCGCGTTGCTGGGCAGCACTGCCGCAAAACTGCTCGACTGCCTGCCCTGCGACTCAATGGTCGTGCCCCGGCCGCGCTCGGTGGGTTGAAGGTATCGGGGAACAAGGCAACCCGGCCAGACGTAGCGTCAGCAACATCGATGTCCGCGACGTTCTCACGGTCGGGAGCCTTTGCGGTAGCCACGCCATGCCGCAAGCGGTCGCCTCCCGCTGTCAGTCGCCTCCGACCTGCTCCCCGCCACCAGAACCAGAGGCAGGCGGCAGGTCCGGGGATGCCCACAACATTTCCTGCAGCGGGCGGCGCTGCCGCCAGCCAATCTGCTCGAGCATCGGCTTTTCATAGAATGCCGGCACGGGCCCCAGGCACAGCAGCCCGAACGGCGTGGCGCCTTCGGGAAGCTGAAGTTCGCGTGCCAGCGCTTCGGGGTCGAACATCGAGACCCAGCCCAGCCCCAGGTTTTCGGCGCGAGCCGCCAGCCAGAGATTCTGCACGGCGCACGCGGCGGACGCCCACGCCATCTCACGCGGCATGCTGCGCCGTCCGAATACAGTACCGTCATCCGGCGCCAGCACCACAGCCAGCAGTTCAGCGCAATCGCGAATACCCTCCACCTTGATCCGCAGGAATTCCGCGGCCCGTTCCCCCAGGGCCTGCGCCGTGGCCTGTCGCTCGGCCTCCACGAATGGAATCAGGCGTTCGCGCCAGGATGGTGTGCTCAGGCGCATGAAACGCCACGGCTGCATCAGGCCCACTGAGGGCGCCTGGTGCGCAGCATCCAGCAGCCGTTCCAACTGCTCATCGCCAAGCAACGGCCCGGGCGTGAAATGACGGCAATCGCGCCGCAACGCCATGATGCGGTAGAGCGCTTCGCGCTCGGAAGCTTCTACGTGCGGGCCTGACATGCTTTTTCTTCCTTGTTGTCGATGTCCGCGTCATCCCGAAACGGAATGCAACGCCTGGACGCCCGACAAATACCAAACAGCAGCGGCAAGCGCAAGTCGCAGGTTACTTCGACTGGAACCCCGGCAGGCCCGACGCCCATTTGCTGGCGGCCAGCACCTTCGCGCATTTGACGGCGGCCTGGAAGTCGGCCTTCAGGTCCTCGACGGCGATGTGGCGACGAAAGAAATCGGCCCAGACGAACTCGGCGAAGGCCGTAGGCGTCTTCTGATACCCACCGGCATCGCGCACGTAGCCGGCCAGCGACCGGTACGGATCGTCGATCAGTTTTTCCAGATGGGACGGGATCAGGGTGTAGCAGTGGCGCACCCCGTTCTCGTCCAGCGGATGCACCCACTGGTTCTTGTCCATCTCCCCCCAGAAATCGCCTGGCGCGCTGGTGGAGAGATCGGCCTCCACCATAAAGAAGCCGGACGTAAGGCCCGCCTCCAGCGCAGCCCGGCCAAGGTGATGGTGATCGGTGATGTAGAGCTTGCCTCCGGGGCCTTCGACGGCCGGAATCGGATGCGCCTCCATGAACGCCTGCTGATCCTTGGGCTTCAGCGAGGCCAGGTGCGTCTTCTTGTCCTGCACTTCGATCATGCCCACTGTCAGTTGGGTGGGATGCAGATCGTGGATCAGTGATTCTCGGATCTTCGGCACGGCGGTCGCCCTCCTGGCACATGGTTCGATCCAGGGCCGCAATCCGAAGCGAGAAAGCCGCGCCTCGCAACGTACGTCTCATAAAGAAAGCGGCCCTGGTTCCCGCAAGTATAGGAAACCAGGGCCGTCCCTCCGCTCGGCAGGTGCCTGCGGCGTTACCCGTGTCAGACCACCTCGAAGAAGTGCGTGCGGTCCCGGTCGAGTTGGGCGATCAGGCCAAACTCCCAGTCGAGATACGCCTGCATGGCAGCCGCCGCATTGTCGGTGCCTTCATAGGGCCGGCGATATCGGTCCGTGCGCGGTACGGCGAGACGAGTTTCCCCCTGCTCTACCGGCAAACCGGCCTCCACCCATGCCGCCGTGCCGCCTTCGAGCACGAAGACCTCGGCCGACGTCAGCGCCCGCAGATCAACCGCTGCGAACCTCGCCAGCAGGCTCGATCCACAGGTGAGCACATAGCGCTTCGCTGGCCGAATCGCCTTGATCGCCTGAGCCAACTGGGCACGGATGGCAAACCATGCGCCGGGGATATGGCGCTTGACGTAGTTGACGCTGGCGGTCACGTCGATCACGGCGACGTCGCCTTCCTTCAGCCATGCAGCCAGCGTGGCAGGCGAAACGGTCGCCACCTCGGGCGATGGCGGAACGTTCGCGGCCGCCAATCCACGTTCGCTGCGCTCATGTTCGCCAACGGGATCGACAACATAGACTTCCCACCCCATCTGCGCCAGCCACGACGCGCTCATGTTCGCGCGTACGCCATCGTCATCGGCCAGCACGATGCGCGCGCCACGTACTGGCGCCTGATGGTCGGTCTCCTGCACCAGTTGTCCACCGGGCGCGCTGCGGAATCCCGGCAGATGGCCGGCCGCGTATTCCTCGGGCGTGCGGACGTCGAACTGGTAGACCGTGCGGCCGGGCACATGCAGGGACGCCAATTCGCCAAATCCGATACGACGGACCCCAGCCCGCGCGGCAATGGCACGGGCGCCTTCGCGCGCCTTGTCGTGGTTGGCGGCATCCACCTGTACCGGCCCCACACGGCTCGCGCCGTGGTCCAGTTCCTGGCCGGCCAGCTTCCAGCCGATCGTGCCATTGCGCAGCGCCGCCACCGGGTTCGGAATTCCGGCGTTGACCAGCGATTGTGTGCCGATGATGCTGCGCGTGCGGCCCGCGCAATTGACGATCACCTGCGTCGCCGGGTTAGGGGCCAACTCGCGAATCCGCAGCACCAGTTCGGCACCGGGCAGGCTCGTGGCCGTGGGAATACTCATGGTCTGATATTCGTCGAAGCGGCGCGCGTCGACGATCACCACGTCGGCTTTGCCGTCAATCAGCGCCTGCACCTCGGGTGCGGCCAGCGACGGCGTGTGACGTTTCGCCTCCACCAGTTCACCGAACGACTTGCTCGGCACGTTCACGTCGCGAAAGACCTCGCCGCCTGCAGCGATCCATGCGGTCAGACCGCCATCCAGCAACGAGACGTCGGTGTAGCCAAGTTCCCGCAGTCTGGCCGCCGCGCTCGGGGCCAGATCCTCGCCATCGTGCTCGCCGTACACGACGATGCGCGTGTCGCGGCGCGGGATGCGCGCCCAGGCTTCGAGTTCGAGCTTCGACAGCGGAAAGTTGGCCGCCCACAACGGATGCTGCTGCGCATAGGGGTCTTCCTCCCGCACGTCGATCAAGGCGATCTCGGTGCGGTCCAGCAATGCCTGACGCACAGCCAGGCTGGTTGTCGTCGGAAACGATTGAACTTCAGTCATGACGCGATGGGGTCCTTCGAACGATCCCATGGATTGGGCAAGGTGGAATTGGAATAGCCGGAGATGAATGCCTTGCTGCCGCCGGTCTCCGGAAAGACATGCCGGCGTACCGCGCCGATATTGGCCCCGTACACATGGATGCTGATCGATACGCGGTCATCGTACGCATTGTGCACGCGATGGATGTCGCCAACCGTCGGCGACACCGCCTCCACGTCACCGGGGTTCAGCCGCGTTGCCTCGCCTTGTGGCTGCGGCGTGCCATCGGCATCGATCTCGAACGGCTGCGCGTATTCGGACCCGCGCAACATGCCGATCAGCCCCCATACGGTGTGATCGTGGATGGGCGTGCGCTGGCCCGGCCCCCACACGAAGCTGACAATCGAAAAGCGCTCGGCGGAGTCGCAGTGCAGCAGCATCTGCTGGTAGTACTCGGGATGCGGCTGCGCGTAGGCATCGGGCAACCAGTCGTCTCTGGCCACGAGTTTGGCCAGCAGGCTGCCGCCCTCGTCGAGAATGCGGGCTTCGTCGGGATGCTGGTCGAGCAGCGCCGTGAAAGCGGTAATGAAATCGCGCAGGGGCTTGAGCGCCTGCGCAGGGGTTGGCGATGTGGACATGCCATGTCTCCTGGATCATTCGGCCGTCGTGCCTGGGCAAGGTGTCGCGGCCGATAACGTTTGCCGCAAACATAGCACGACGGCGACGTTCCGTTGCGAGGATCAGTCGGCCAGCGCCGTGCGGCCGGCGGCAGTCAGGATCGAATCGTTCTGGGGCGTGTGGATGCGGCTGCAGAGCACATCGCGATAATGCCGCTCCAGCGGGTTATTGCGACTCAAGCCCTGATTACCGGAGAGTTGCAGCGCCAGCTCCACTGCGCGGATGGCATTCCCGGTCACCGTGAACTTGAGCAGCCCGCTATCTTCGGCCGACGGCGGCGTGCCGGCGTCGGTACGCCCCGCCGCATCGTCCAGCAGCACTTCGTTGGCGCGCAGCAGCGCGGCAATCTCGCCGATGGTCTCCTGCACACGCGGCAGGGTTGCCAGCGGCTTGCCAAGACTGCCAGGTGCGCGTTCGCGCACGAAATCCCGAATCCAGTCGTACGCGGCACGCGCCACGGCGTCATAGAGGCTGCCGAGCAGCACCACCATCCATGCCTGCTGGTCGATATTGCCGTCGATATCGGCCTGGCTCGCGCCCGCCGGGGCCCAAGCCGATGGCGGACGGATATCCACCGCATGTTCGATCGGAATCCACACATCCTCCAGCAGGGTCTCATGGCTGCCCGATGCCCGCAGCCCCATGTGGTTCCAGCTTTCGATCACACGGATGCCTGGCGTATCGGCTTCGGGCTTCGGCACAAGGAACACCCCGATCCGCGGCTCCGGTTCGTGCGTGCGCGCCCAGACCGCCAGCCAGCGCAGCGCGGGGATGCCGGTGCTGTAGAGCTTGTGCCCCCGTAGCCGCCAGCGATCGCCCACGCGCGTGGCCACGGTGCCGGGCAGACCACCCCGCGCCGGCGAGCCCAGTTCCGGCTCCACACGCAACGAGTTGATCAGCGCCCCCTCCTCCACCGCCGAGCGGAACACCTGCTCGCGCACCGCCTCCGGCCAGCGTGCCTCGTCCCGGCCGATCGCGCGGTGCTGCAGGTAGGTCATCGTCAACACCAGCGCCGTCGCGGCGTCTCCGCCGGCCACGGCGGCGATGATGCGGCGCGCCTCCGCCAGCCCGGCACCACCACCTCCCGAAGCCACAGGTACCGCCTGTGCGATCAGGCCGTACTGGTGCAGCAACGCGAAGTTGTCGTGGGGAAATGTGCCGTGCGAGTCGTGATCGGCAGCCGTGGCGGCAAGGCGCGGCGTGAGTTCGGCAAGGACTTTGGCCAGCCGCGCCTCACTGGTCGGCAGCCGGCGCAAGGGGGACGAAGACATCGGGAATCCTTCGGAAGACGTGAACGAATCGCTGCATAGCGTACCGCCCGAAGCGGGCTGGCGATAACGACGCAATTCGCATATCGAGCATCGGTTCCCAACGCATATGGAGTCGCGTTTTTATTCGTTCTCGCACGGCGCGCGCTGGCTTACGGTGGCGACTCGAACCGTTTCACGAACCAGGAGCGCCACCCATGAGCGTCGACATCATCGGCATGATCCAGAGCCAGAAACAGTCCGAGATTCACCCGCCTGACGGGCCGGTGATCGATCGCGACTACGTTCGCGCGTTCGCGCAGGCCCATGAGCAGGCCGGGTTCGACCGCATCCTGGTGCCTCACCACTCCACCGGGCCATCGGCCACGCTGACGATCTCCTACGCGGCCACCGTGACCGAGCGCATCCATTTCATGCTGGCGCACCGCCCCGGCTTCACAGCGCCGACGCTGGCCGCCCGGCAGATCGCCACGCTCGACCAGTTCAGCGGCGGCCGGCTCGGGGTGCATTTCATCTCGGGCGGGTCAGACGACGAACAGCGGCGCGACGGCGACTATCTCGATCACGACCAGCGCTATGCCCGTACCGACGAGTACCTTGGCATCCTGCGTCGCATCTGGACCGAGGACCAGCCCTTCGATCACGAGGGCACGTTCTACCGCTTCCAGCGCGGCTTCTCCGAAGTCAAACCTGCCCAGCAGCCGCATGTGCCGATCTACTTCGGCGGTGCTTCCGAAGCAGCACTCGCCGTGGCGGGCAAACATGCCGACGTCTACGCGCTGTGGGGCGAATCCCTCGACCAGGTACGCGAGCTGACCACGCGCGTGCGTGCCGAGGCCGCCAGGCATGCCCGCGAGGTGCGTTTCTCGGTGTCGTTCCGGCCCGTGCTGGCGGACACCGAGGAAAAGGCGTGGGCCCGCGCCGACAGCATCCTGGAACGCACCCGCGCGTTGCGCGTGCAGGCCGGCTACAGCCGTGGCGGCCCGCAACAGAGCGAGGGCGCGCGTCGTCTGCTCGCCGCCGCCGACAAGGGCGACCGCGTTGATCAACGTCTGTGGACCGCCATCGCGCGCGAAACCGGCGGCCGTTCGAATTCGACCGGTCTGGTCGGCACGCCGGAACAGGTAGCCGATGCGTTGCTGGCCTACTACGACCTCGGCGTCAGCACGTTCCTGCTCCGCGGCTTCGATCCGCTTGACGACGCCGTCGACTACGGTCGCGAACTGATTCCGCGTGTGCGCGCGCTCGTTGCGCAACGCGATGCCGAGCGCCAGCGCAAGGCAGCCTGAGCCGGCCTGAACAACTGAAAACGGGGAGAAAAAACCATGAGCCAGAAGCCGTCCCAACAATCGTCCCGCCCTGACAATCGTCGCCGCAGCCTGCTGCGCCTGGCCGGCACCACGGCCATCGCCGCTCCCGCGCTGATCCTGGGCCGTCAGGCCTGGTCGGCCCCGCGCAAGCTCACCTTCGCATGGAACCAGAATTCCTTCTGCCTGACGCCTATCGTCGTGGCGCAGGAGAAAGGCTTCTTCGAAAAGAACGGCTTGCAGGTGGATCTGATCAACTACAGTGGGTCCACGGACCAGTTGCTCGAGTCAATCGCCACCGGCAAGGCCGATGCCGCCGTGGGCATGATTCATCGCTGGCTCAAGCCGCTCGAAGCCGGCTTCGATGTGAAGATCATCGGCAGCTCGCACGGCGGTTGCGTGCGGCTGGTTGGCGCGAAGGCGGCCGGCGTCACGAACCTTCAGGCACTCAAGGGCAAGACCGTCGGCGTCAGCGACCTGGCCGCACCGGGCAAGCATTTCTTCACGATCCTGCTGGCCAAGAACGGCATCGACCCCGACCGCGACATCACCTGGCGGCAGTACCCGGCCGACCTGCTCGGCGTGGCCGTCGACAAGGGCGAAATCCAGGCAATCGCCGATGGCGACCCGAACCTCTACCTGCTGGAGAAGCGCACCAACGGCGCGTACGTGGAACTGGCCACCAACCTGACGGGCGAATACGCACGGAAGGTCTGCTGCGTGGTGGGGGCGCGGGGCGAGCTGGTTCGCAACGATCGCCCGACGGCGGCCGCGCTGGCGCGTTCGATCGTCCAGGCGACAGACTACGTCAACGAGAACCCTAACGAGGCGGCAAAGGTGTTCGCCAAGTACTCGCCCAAGATCAGCCCGGACGATCTGCGCAAGCTCTACGCCACGCTCACCTACACGCACCACCCTACCGGCGTGGATCTGCAGGAGGAGATCGCGTTCTACGCCGACGACTTCCGCCGCATTGGCGTGCTCAAGAAGTCCACCGATGCCAAACGCCTGGCGCAGCATGTCTACGCCAACGTGCTGGGGTAAGACCATGACGACCAACCAAAGCACCCTCAACGCGCGGCTCGCGCAACCCGCCCCCAGGACCGTCGCCCCACGCGTGACGGTCTGGCCCACGGGCATCGTGGCGGCGCTGGCCTGGGGCGTGTTCGGCGCCGTGACCTGGCGCTGGCCCAACAAGATGGCCGGGTTCAACGACTGGGCCTATACGGAGGAACTCGGCATCGTCGTGCTCGGTGTATCCGCCGCGCTGTTGTTGCTGGCCCTGACGGGCGGGTACGCAAGCCGAAGTGGGCCGCTTCAGCGCGCGGTCGCCGCACTGCGGGCAGCCGGTCCCTGGCTCGTCGCCCTGCCACTGGTCTTCACCGCCTGGGAGATCCTGACCGCCAAGACCGCGATCCTGCCGACGCCATTCTTCGCGCCGCCCCAGGCGCTGATCGAGGTCTACCTCGACGACTGGCAACGTCTGGGCGACAGCGCATTCAACACGTTGAAGCTGCTCGGCCTTGGCGTGGGATACGGCGCGCTGGCAGGCTTCCTGATTGGTGTGTCGATCGGATGGTCTCGCCGCATCGGCTACTGGATTCACCCCGTGCTGCGTGTGCTTGGCCCCCTGCCCTCCACGGCGCTGCTGCCGCTCACGTTCTACTTCTTTCCGTCGAGCTATTCCGCAGCGGTGTTCCTGATCGCGCTGGCGACCGCGTTTCCGGTGGCGGTGCTGACGTGGTCGGGCGTGGCCGGCGTCAACAAGAGCTACTACGACGTGGCGCGCACGATGGGCGCATCGGGCTGGTTCCTGGTGCTGCGCGTGGCGATCCCCGCCGCGCTGCCTCAGGTATTCGTCGGCCTGTTCATGGGGCTTGGCGCATCGTTCTCCGTGCTCGTCACGGCAGAGATGATGGGCGTGAAATCCGGTCTGGGCTGGTACCTGACCTGGGCTCAGGGCTGGGCATCGTACGTGAACATGTATGCAGCGCTGATCGTCATGGCACTGCTGTTCTCAGGGGTCATCACATTGCTGTTCGCCGTGCGCGACCGCGCGCTCTCCTGGCAGAAAGGAACCGTCAAATGGTAGCCGTAATGGAACACGCCCCCGAGGCCGCTGGCGCCCGGATCGACATTCGCAGTGTCAGCCACGCCTTCGGCGACGGCGCGCGGCGGTTGCCGGTGCTGGACGACGTCAGCCTCGACGTCGCGCCCGGCGAGTTCGTCGCGCTGCTCGGCCCGAGCGGCTGCGGCAAGTCCACGCTGCTGCGGCTGGTGGCCGGGCTCGAAACACCGAACGCCGGGGAGATCCGGCAGGATGGCACGCCCATCGACCACCCCGATCCCTCCCGCATCGTGGTCTTCCAGGATCCCACGCTGTACCCGTGGCGGCGCGTGCGTGACAACGTCGCGCTCGGCCTGCAGGCTCGCGGCCTGTTGCGACGTGAAGGCCATCGCGTCGACGCCGCGCTCCGACGCGTGGGCCTCGAAGCGTTCGCGGATGCCTTCCCGCATCAACTCTCCGGCGGCATGGCGCAACGCGTGGCGCTGGCCCGCGCGCTGGTCAACGATCCACGGCTGCTCGTGCTCGACGAACCGCTCGGCAAACTGGACTCGCTCACGCGCCTGGCCATGCAGAGCGATCTAGTCGAACTGTGGCAACGCGCCGGGTTCTCCGCCCTGCTGGTCACGCACGACGTCGAGGAGGCGCTGTTCCTGGCGCAACGCGTCATCGTATTCAGCCAGCGCCCGGCCAAGATCACCGCGCAGATCGACGTGGACCTGCCCTATCCACGGCATCGCGGCGACCCTCGGCTGACCGAGCTGCGGCACGAAGCGTTGCGGCATCTGGGTCTGGATGCCAGCTGGTAACGGGCAGCGCAACGCATGAATGGACCACCGGCACAGGCGTGGCTCAACACGCTGCTCACGCTGTTGCAGGATGGGCAGCTTGCGCTATTGCGGCTCTGGCATGGGCTGCACCTCTCCGGTGACGCGCATGGCCAGCCCGCCTGGCCGTGGGCCCGGAGAATCGCGGGGGAAACGCTGCTGATCGATCTGGGTCTGGCACGTCAGGTCGCATGGAGCCTTGCGGCAATCGCGGCGGCGCTGGCCTGTGTCGCCGTCGCCGGCATCTGGCGTGGCAAGCGGCTGACCTGGCTCGCTGCCGCGGCGCTGACGCTTATCCTCGCACCCTGGCCATCGCCGGCATTGTTGTTCACCCCTGCCGCACCCACCAGTTTTCACCGCAGCCCCACCCGCTTCTCAGCCGACAGCATCGCGCATGGCGCACGTCTCTACGCGCAGCATTGCGCCGCTTGCCACGGCGAGGATGGCCGGGGTGAAGGACCGCTCGCGGCCGGGCTATCGCGATGGCCACCAACGTTCGTCGGCCCGTTACTGGGACGCCGCGCCGGCGGCGATCTGTTCTGGCATATCGCCAATGGGATGCGCGATAGCGAGGGCCGGCAGACGATGCCCGCATTCTCGCGAGCGTTCGACGATGCCGACACCTGGGCCGTGATCGACTACACCAAGGTGCTGGCCGCCGGCGCTGCCGCCAGGACGTTCGGCAACTGGCCGATCCCATTGCGTCTGTTCGACGTCACGGTACGCTGCGGACAGGATGCGGGGCGCCCGATGGCCGACTGGCGCGGACATCAGCGCGTCCGAGTGGTGGCATTCGAGGGCGAGGGCGATGCCGGCGCGCTGCCACTGGAAGACCCACGCTTTCTGACATTGCTGCTGACGCGCGATGGGAAGCCGCCCGTCAATGTCCCACAGTTCCGCGCGGGGTGCGTCGCCGCATCACCGCTAGCCTGGGACGCATACGCCCGCATCGCCGGCATTGCCCCCAACAGACTGGCTGGCACCGAGTTCCTGGCCGATCGCGATGGCTGGCTGCGCGCGCGATCCCTGCCGGGCCGAGATGCGTGGGGTACCGCCGATCTGCTCTGTTCGACCGGTCAGGTCAACAAGGACCGTGGCCCGACATCGCCCGGCACGGATGGCCTCACGTCACTGCTGTTGCGCATGGATGCCGAACCCGTCCGATTCGTCCAGGGAGGCTTTATCCACTAGTCCCCCCGGCATCCGGTTGCGTCGGATCAAGTCACGGAGCAGCTTCAGAAAGGGCCGCCATCGCGCATCGAAAAATCCTCACATTGCGCCCCTTTGCCCCCCGTAGCGTATGCACTCCTCAATCGCTACGGACTGCTTCCGATGTCACTGGATCTTCTGCCCGCGGATGCCGGCCCCGACTTCGCCGTGGGGGCCGCCAAACCCTGGACGGGCCGCTATCCCGTCTCGTCCGGGCTCTTCGAAGTCCGCCCGGCGCGAATGCCGCGCGACGTATTGCCGGTGTTTGACGACGACCTCGACTGTATCGTCGGCTACCAGCGCGCATTCGCCGATCGCTGCCATCTCTTCGATCTGAATGGCGACATGCTTGGTGTATGGGAAGCCATGACGGCACTGCCGCCGCCGGCGGAACGTGGCTCGTTGATGGTAGTGGGCGGCTTGTGGAAGGCCAACGTGCGTGGCATGACCGCACTGGGATTGAACGGCTCAGGCATGGCGCTGGCACCCGCGATGCTCGCGCAGTTGCGTTCGCGTTTCGCCGCACTGGCGGACACGCCGCTGCTCTATACGGAGGCCGCACACGCACGCATGAGCGATCCGCAGCGATTCGTCCCTGTGCATATCTTGCGGCTGGCAATGCGCCACGGGGAGCGCATTGCGCCGCCTGAAGGACTGAAGGGCGTGGCCCGTTACATGATCGGACTACGGATTCGCCAACTGCCGTTCATGCTGGATCTGGTCACGGCGCATGCCGGCGCCACGATCGTCGCATTCAACTACTGGCGTTACGCCGACACGTCGCCCGTAGCACAATCGCGGGGCAATCCCTGACTTGCGCCGGCACCGTGCCCAGTGACCTGGGCAACCGCCGCCAGCACCTCGTCGACCGGAGGGCGCACGCCGTTGTCGCCGACCGAGATCGACTGGCCAGGCCGATTCACGCCGAAATGCGGCCGCGACGTCGCGGTGAAGATCATGACCGTGGGCTTGCCGAGCGCATCGGCCAGGTGCACGAACCCCGTGTCCATGCCGACGACCAGCGCCGCCGCATCGACACGCTGCGCGCACTCTGTGATCGACATGCGCGGCAGCACTTCCGCGCCAGGAATGGCGGCCGCTAGTGCCTTCGCCTCTTCGTGCTCCTGCTGCGATCCCCACGGCAACTGCACGCGGTAGCCCCGGAGCGAGAGCGCGTGGCCCACCTCGATCCAGTTTGCCTGCGGCCACTTCTTGATCTCGGCGGACGTAGCGTGAAACAGCATCGCACGCGGCACGCCGTCTGCGGCGAGCGGCGCGGCCGGCTTCGGGATGCTCAACTCGCAGGTTTCCTGCGGCTCGATCTCGTAGCCGAGCGCATTGGCCACCACGAGGCGCATCTTGTGCCGGCAGTCCGCATCACCGTGCGGCCCGAACAGTTCGGTATAGGCAAATTCGGCGCGTGACTCACCGAGAAATTCGGCGGCATACCCCAGGCGGCGGCGGGTCCGGGACAGGCGCGCAACGATCGCGCTCTTGTAGACACCATGCACGTCGATGGCCACGTCGTAGGGCTCGCGGCGCAACTCGCGCACCGCGCCGAGAATGCCACGCAGGTCTCGCCACTTCTTGCCGTTTTTCTTGAACTGGCGCAGCGGCGGTGCAATCACACGATCAATGCCGACCGTCCAACGCGGGATATCCGCGCAGGATGCATCGGCTACCCAGTCGATTTTCGCGCCGGGATAGGCGCGTCGCAGATCGTGGACCAGCGGTAACGTATGCACCATGTCACCGAGCGACGTGATCTTGATCAGTAGGATGCGCTTCATGAGGTGTGGGTCGGCCACGATGGCCAGCAAAAATGGGGGCGCCGCCGGACAGGCCGCGTTTTGGAAGGCGCTAGTATGCCTCAGCCAGTCGCGCGCAGCATCCCGGCAAGCGCGCTTGTCCACCACCTCCAACCCGACGCCGGCACCTGACCGGCGTGTATTCCTGCCGATTCCTGCCGATTCCTGCCGCTAGTGCCAAACCGATGCATCGGCCACAACGGTGGCGAACCGGTCATTCAAGGCTGCCAGGGTAACGCGATGCAGTTCGGCTGCGGACAACGGCGCACCTCCCAGTGGATCGGGCAAATCACGCGTGGCGCAGGCAGCGGCCACCAGCGTCACGCGGTAGCCGTGGTCGAGCGCGGACCGGACGGTCGCGCTGATGCACATATGGGTCTGGAAGCCCGCCACGATCAGTTCCTTCCTGCCCGTGGCTGCCAGGAGATCGGCCAGGTCGGTGCCGGCAAAGCTGTTCGGCAGGTGCTTGACCACGGACTGCTCGCCATCGACCGGAGTCAGACCTTCGATGATCGCCGCGTGAGGTCCAGCCGGATCGAACGCCCCGCCCGCCTTCCCGTGGTGCATGACGTGAATCACCGGCGAGCCGTGCCGGCGCGCCAACGCCAGAAGCTCTGCGCAGCTTGCCACCGCCTCGGGCATACCGGTCAGCGGCAGCTTGCCGTCGACATACTCGCGCTGATGATCCACCAGCACAAGAACGGCATCCGACCAGGCGGATGGCAGGCGGCTCGCGCCTGCAGCGTCGAGAAGCGTTGTTGGAACGGGGGCGACTGACATCTCACATCTCCATGGCCAGGTGACTATGCAGGCATCGTAGGACAGGCTAAGCTGTGCGCCAATTCGCCACTCATTCACAATCACTGTGCAAAAAAGCACAATCTCATGGGATGATCTGCTGACGCTGTCAACGCTGATGCGGGCCGGCAGCTATTCCGCCTGCGCACGCGAACTCGATATCACCCATGCCACAGCCATCCGGCGGATCCGGCGCCTGGAAACAGCGCTGGGAAAGCCGGTTGCCACCCGGGCGGACGGCACCTTTGTGCTGACCGCGGCGGGTCGCAACGCACTGATCGCGGCACGCCAGATGGAGCAGTCCGCCGACCGCCTGCTGCGGGAAATCGAAGGCGTGGCATCGGGGGTCTCGGGGATGGTGCGGGTGGCAGCCACCGCGGCGATGGGCACCTGCCTGCTGACGCCGCGCCTGCCGGCGCTCTACGCAGCCAATCCAGAGGCGGAAGTCAGGCTCGAACTGGACAACCGGGTAGCCAGCTTGGCCAGGCGCCGCGCGCATATCGCGGTGCGTCTGGCGCGGCCGCAGGAAGACACGGTGGTCGCCCAACGCGCGGGGACCGTGCATTTCGGGCTCTATGCGCCGGCCGGTATGCCGGTGACTACCGCGCTCGCCAGCGATACGCCACTCTGTGGCCTGCTCGACGAGGGTTTCACGCTGCCGGAAGTGGAGTGGCCGAAATCGCTAAATCGGCGTTTCGCATTCCAGTCCAACAGCCTGCTGGCGGTCAGCCAGGCAGTGCGCACCGGCCTAGGGGTTGCCCTGCTCCCCCACTACCTCGCCGCCGGAGACCCGGGCCTGACCCTGGCGCAGGACGTACCCGAGGTCACCCGTGAAATCTGGCTGGCCTACCCGGCCGAGTTTCGCGGGGCGTCACGCTTCCGCCCGGTCATCGACTGGCTGGTCGAAGCGCTGGCCAAGTGCCGCTGACAATCCTCTCATTCGCCGCACAGGAAGCTCCCGAATGTCGCGCCACCGCCACGGTGTGCGCCATGTTCCACCTCGCGTGCGATCACACACGCGTTTGTGCCGGTACTCCCAAGGCAACCGATAGCAGTTCTGCTACGCTTTGAACCGGTTGCCGATGATAGATAGGTGGGGCCAATCAATGACAGCATCCAGGCAGCCAAATACGGGTCAGTGCGCGAACAGACAAGAATCATGCGGCACTCATTGAAGTACCGGATGGCGATCGCCGCCGCAATTGTGGTTACGCTGGTATTTGTGGCACGCGCGGGGATTTCCCAGTGGTACGCCTATGGGCGCCTGAACGATCTCGTTCAGAGCCAGCAGGACACACTGGTGAGGCTCGTCGCCAACCAATTGGACGAGAAGCTCGAATCACGCGCAGTCGTGCTGCGACGGCTCGCCCACAACCTGTCGCCTGTGCTCGACGCACCCTCCGCCCGACAGCGCCAGCTTGCCGCCGACACCATCGACATACCAGAGCAATTCAACGCGGTCTTCATGGCATGGCCCGACGGCACACTCGCGTTCAGCACGGCGGTTCCGGATGGCGTCAAGATGACGATCGGCGACCGCGACTACTTCAAGGAAATCCTGCGCGGCTCCCCGTTTGTCGTTTCGGACCTGCTGCAGGGCAAACACAGTGCCGCCCCCGGCGTCATCCTCGCCGTGCCCCTGCTGGGTGCGAAGGGTGAACTGCGCGCCGTCGTCGGCGGCATCCTGAACCTGTCCGCGGACAACTTCCTGCGCGAGCTGGCAGGCAGCCGCATCGGCCTGACCGGTTTCTATTGCCTGGTCTCGGCCGGTCCGAATCCACGCTATGCCATGCATCCCGACAGCGCCAAGGTGCTCACGCCCGCACGCGCCTCGGGAGAATCCTGCGGCGCTGAACAGCCAGCCTCGCGCTGGGAAACGCTGGAGCCGCAGCAACCGGTCGTCGCACGCCACCTGCTGGCATCAAACGGGTGGGAGGTGATATCGGTCCTGCCCGCCAAGGAAGCCTACGGGCCGCTGCTCGAAGCCCGCCAACATGCCATCGTCATCGGCTTCGTTTCCCTGATCTTTGCGGCCGCGCTGATGTGGATGACGATCCGTTTCCTGTTGGCCCCGCTCGAACACCTGCATCGCGCCGTCAGGCAACTGGCCACGCGCCCATCCGCTGTGGCGGACCTGCCCGTCGACCGCGAGGACGAAATCGGCGAGCTTGCCGGCGCCTTCTGCGAGGTCATGCAGCAACTCTCCGAGCGCGAGGCGGCGCTCAAGGCCGCCAACGACAGCGCCGCAGCGCGCGAGAAGCGCTTCGTGGCCATCGCCAATCATGTTCCCGAGTTCGTCGCTTTCATCGATGCCAGCGAGCGGTTCGCGTTCGTCAATCAGGCCTATGCGCGACACTATGGTCTGCCGGCCGACCAGATCACGGGCCTTTCTGTGCGAGAACTCTGGGGCACACCAGACTACGTCGCCAACAAGCCCTACCTCGAGCGTGCAAGCACTGGCGAAGTCGTGACCTTCACGCGAGAAACGTCCGACGGCACCGCTCGGGAGATCACCTACCAGCCAGCGTGGAACGATACGCAGGACGTTCTCACCGGCCTGCACATGTTCGCCCGCGATGTGACCGGCGAACGCCTGAAGCTGCGCACACTTGAAGCCCAGACGCTGTCCGACCACCTGACCGGCCTGCTGAATCGCAAGGGCTTCGACCGGCGACTGCAGGAAGCCATGGCGCGAGCGGACTCGGCAGATCACGGCGCCGCGCTGCTGCTGGTGGACCTCGACGATTTCAAGGCGGTCAACGACAGCTACGGCCATCCAGTCGGCGACCGCCTGCTCGTCGCTTTCGCCGAACGACTGCGCACCTGTGTACGTAGCGGCGATGCTGTGGCCCGAATTGGCGGCGACGAGTTCGCCATCATCCTCGAACACATCACCACGCCGAGTATCGTCGAACGCATCGGACATGCGGTCGTTCATGCGGCGCTACGCCCGTTCACGATCGATGGCCAGACACTCGTCTCGACGTGCAGCGTCGGCAGCGCGCTCCACCAATCAGGCCAGAGCGCATCCGTCAGCGAACTGTTCATACGGGCGGATATGGCCCTGTACGACGCCAAGCGGCATGGCAAAGCCTGCTACTCGGCGACCGGCCCCAACAAGGCCGCAGATATCGCTCCGCACGCGTAGCTGACGCGCCCCATTCGCAGCCCCGCCTCAGGCAACCGATAAGTCGTGCTCCGCTCCGGAAACAAGGGTCAGCTTTCTGCCAGAGACGCGCCTGACCACGTCAAGCAGCCCTGCCCGGCGCATCGCCTCGGCGAGCGTTGGGTCTTCGAGAACATGCAGGCCCAATGCGGAGCGCCAGACAAGTCGCAGGACCACCAGTCTTTCCAGCGCCCGCTCCACCTCGGCATAGTCGAGACGCGACGATGGCTCGCCTGACAGGGCGTTCATGACTCGCCGATAGGTTTGCATCGTTGGCGCGCTGAATCCGGCGAACATCTGTTTGCTCGTCGCCATGACGCGGATGATCGCGTCATCGAGCGGCGGCAGTTCTTCCAGCGTTCGCATGGCCGGCGCATGAACAGCGCGCATCTGTTCGTCGATCCGCCGTTCGAGCACCGCTGCCGCATCGCCCCCGACAAGGCCGTCCCCGCCCGCCGCAACCGCCGCGGACTCGAATAGCTCGGGACGATACGCCGCACGCGCGAACAGATGCGTCATGACATCGGCGTTCAGTACGTCGGAAAAGCCGTGCCGCGACCGGAACCAATCGATGTAGTCACGCCCCAGCACCGGAAAGATCCGTTCCGTCGCGCAGAAGAATGCCTCGCGCGAGCCAAGCAGCATGCGCAGCTTGACGTGATCGGAGCCCGTGGCGATGATGCGCAGGCCGTGATGGGCGAAGTTCAGTTCATCGCGTGCCGCCTTGAGCGCGAACATCGCGTTGTTGCCGCGCCGGGTGGCCATGCACTGCTGAGCTTCGTCGATGACCAGCGCAATGGGCCGCTGGACCTTGTCCGACAGTTCGGCCAGCGCATCGGACAGGGCAATGCCCTTGCCGAGCCCCACCCGGTCTATGGAGAAAGAAAAGCCTCCGAATCCGAACTGGTCCAGCCCCACGGCGCGCGCCGCTCTGGCAACGACTCCCTCATGCGCGGCCAGTGCCCGGCGCACGACGTCGACGATCACGTCGCCAGGATCGACATCGTTGTTTTTCCATAGATCCGCCACCAGAACCAGTGCGCCACGACGCTCGAGTGCCGGCTGAAGGTCCTCCCGCAGAAACGTGGACTTGCCCGTGCGGCGTGGCGCCGACAGGAACAACCCCGACCACGCCATGCCCGTCCGTGAATCGCCCATCAGCTCGTCGGCGAGTTCGGCCGCGAGCTGTCGCCGTCTGAAAATGCTTTCGGATTCGTTCATCTTTGCCTCTGTCCATGAGATCCAACTGCGAGCGATTCTAGATAGCCATGGGAGGCTTTAGGGTGTCGAATACGGAGTGCAACGCGGAAGTTCCAAACTGGCACAGATCCGGCACAAAACGAAACGGCGACGCAACAGCGCCGCCGTTCCTCCCTACAAGCCGAACACCCCGTTCAGCAACAATCAGCGCACGCGCCCTTCCTTCCACGCCTGCAGCAGCTTGTCATAGGCGATGGTTTCGCCCTTTGGTTTTTCGTTGTCCAGCTTCTTCCACGGCGCATGTTCCGACGACAGCCACTTCGACGGATCGCTCTTCGGATTGAGCTTCGGCGCGCAATTCGCCATGCCGGCGCGCTGCAGGCGGCCCATCACGTTGTCCATCTCCTCGGCCAGGGTATCCATCGCCACCTGAGGCGTCTTTTCGCCCGTCACCGCAGTGGCCACGTTCTTCCACCACAGTTGCGCCAGCTTCGGATAGTCAGGCACGTTGTTGCCAGTCGGCGTCCAGGCCACGCGGGCGGGGCTGCGGTAGAACTCGATCAGGCCACCATACTTGTCCGCGTTCTTGGTCAGGTACTCGTGGTGAATATCGCTGTCGCGGATGAAGGTCAGGCCGGTCAGCGATTTCTTCAGCGACACCGTCTTGGACGTCACGAACTGCGCGTAGAGCCAGGCGGCAGCCAGGCGGTTCGGATCGGTGTTCTTGAAGAAGGTCCACGAGCCGACGTCCTGGTAGCCGTTCTGCATCCCCTGCTTCCAGTACGGGCCGTACGGCGACGGCGCCATGCGCCACTTCGGCGAGCCATCGGCATTGACCACCGGCAGGCCCTTCTTGGTCATGTCGGCCGTGAACGCCGTGTACCAGAAGATCTGCTGCGCCACCTGGCCCTGGGCAGGCACCGGGCCTGCCTCGGAGAAGGTCATGCCCATGGCCTGCGGCGGCGCGTACTTCTTCATCCAGTCGATGTACTTGGTCAGCGCGTACACCGCGGCCGGGCTGTTCGTGGCGCCGCCACGCGAGACCGACGCGCCAACCGGCGTGCACTTGTCCTCGGCCACGCGAATGCCCCACTCGTCCACCGGCATACCGTTGGGCAGCCCCTTGTCGGCCGATCCGGCCATCGACAGCCACGCATCGGTGAAGCGCCAGCCGAGCGACGGATCCTTCTTGCCATAGTCCATGTGGCCGAACACCTTCTTGCCGTCCAGTTCCTTCACGTCGTTGGTGAAGAAGTTGGCGATGTCCTCGTAGGCGGACCAGTTGGTCGGCACGCCCAGGTCATAGCCATACTTGGCCTTGAACTTCTCCTGCAGGTCCTTGCGCGCGAACCAGTCGGCGCGGAACCAGTACAGGTTGGCGAACTGCTGGTCCGGCAGCTGGTAGAGCTTGCCGTCCGGCGCCGTGGTGAACTTCGTCCCGATGAAGTCCTTGATGTCGATGCCGGGGTTCGTGTACTCCTTGCCCACGCCGGTCATGTAGTCGGACAGCGGCAGGATCGCGCCATAGCGATAGTGCGTGCCGATCAGATCCGAGTCAGAGATCCAGCCATCGTAGATCGACTTGCCGGACTGCATCGACGTCTGCAGCTTTTCCACGACATCGCCTTCCTGGATGATGTCGTGGTTGACCTTGATGCCGGTGATTTCCTCGAAGGCCTTGGCCAGCGTCTTGGATTCGTACTCGTGCGTGGTAATGGTTTCGGACACCACGTTGATCTGGGTGACACCCTTCGCCTTGAGCTTGGCGGCGGCGTCCATGAACCACTTCATTTCCGCCATCTGCTTGTCCTTGGACAGCGACGACGGCTGGAACTCGTTGTCTACCCACTTCTTCGCGGAGGCCTCGTCGGCCCAGGCCGCATGACCGCAAGCCAGCGCGGCCGCAAAGGCCAGGGCCGACATCCCCAACTTCACGCGCTCTTTCATCTGTGTCTCCTCATGAACCCCTTCCCCGGCTCTCTGTAATTGGGTTGCGGCCCTGGGGAAGGGACAAGATCTCGCAGCCCACATCAGCAAAATCCGCGTTGCGCCGGAACACTAGCCCCGGCGCATGATCAGCAGCAGCACCAGAGCAGAGACGCCCGCGCTGATCCATATCGATGGTTCTTCGGCCAGTTGCAGCCAGCTCTGGATCTTTTCGCCCAGTCCCACCCATGCAAGGTTGACCCACGCCGCGCACATCAGCCCGATGAACAGGCGGTCGCCACGCGTGGTGGCGATCGGCAGGAAGCCCTTGCGCATCACCGTCGGCGTACGGGTTTCCCAGATCGTCATGCCGATCAGCATCACCACTACCGCGGCAAAGAACACGGCCACGGGCGTGGTCCATACCATCCAGCTCAGCATCGGTGCCTCCCTTAAACGCGGCCCATCGCGAAGCCTTTCGCGATGTAGTGCCGCACAAACCAGATCACGATGGCGCCCGGCACGATGGTCAGCACGCCGGCCGCGGCCAGCACGCCCCAGTCCATGCCGGACGCCGACACCGTGCGCGTCATCGTCGCAACGATCGGCTTGGCGTTGACGGACGTCAGCGTCCGCGCCAGCAGCAGTTCCACCCAGCTGAACATGAAGCAGAAGAACGCCGCCACGCCCACGCCGGCCTTGATCAGCGGCAGGAAGATCGTCAGGAAGAAACGCGGGAACGAGTAGCCGTCAACGTAGGCGGTCTCGTCAATCTCGCGTGGCACGCCCGACATGAAACCCTCCAGGATCCACACCGCAAGCGGCACGTTGAACACCAGATGCGCCAGCGCCACGCCAAGGTGTGTATCCATCAGGCCGATCGTCGTGTAGAGCTGGAAGAACGGCAACAGGAACACCGCGGGCGGCGTCATGCGGTTGGTCAGCAGCCAGAAAAACACGTGCTTGTCGCCGATGAACTGGTAGCGCGAGAACGCGTAGGCGGCCGGGAGCGCCACGCTGATCGATATCACCGTGTTCAGGACCACGTAGATCATCGAGTTGATGTAGCCCGAGTACCAAGACGCGTCGGTGAAGATCGTCACGTAGTGCTCGAGCGTGAACGATGCCGGCCAGAGCGAGAGTGTCGAGACGATCTCCTCGTTGGTCTTGAACGACATGTTCACCATCCAGTAGATCGGCACGATCGCGAACAACAGGTAGGTGGTCAGGAATACAGGCCGCCACCAACTGGCGCGCTGGCCCGGAAGCACGTGCTCAGCCATTTGGAATCTCCTCGGCGCCCGCCGTGCCGGCGCGTTGCATCCAGTTGTAGAGGATGAAGCAGGTCAGCAGGATGATCAGGAAGTAGATGATCGAGAACGCCGCGGCCGGCCCCAGATCAAACTGGCCCACCGCCTTCTGCGTCAGGTATTGCGACAGGAACGTGGTGGCGTTGCCCGGGCCGCCGCCGGTCAGCACGAACGGCTCCGTGTAGATCATGAAGCTGTCCATGAAGCGCAGCAGCACCGCGATCATCAGCACACCGCGCAGCTTCGGCAACTGGATGAAGCGAAACACCGCGAAGCGCGATGCGCCGTCGATCTGCGCCGCCTGGTAGTAGGCATCCGGGATGGCCCGCAGCCCCGCGTAGCAGAGCAATGCCACCAGGGGTGTCCAGTGCCACACGTCCATGACGAGCACGGTAACCCAGGCGTCGAACGCGCTACCGGTGTAGTTGTAGGCGAAGCCTAGCCCGTCGAGCGCGGCCCCGAGCAGGCCGATATCGGTACGGCCGAAGATCTGCCAGATCGTGCCGACCACGTTCCAGGGAATCAGCAGCGACAGCGCGATGATGACCAGCGTTGCCGATGCCTTCCAGCCCTTGGCCGGCATCGACAGCGCCAGCAGGATGCCGAGCGGAATCTCCACGCACAGCACGGCCAGCGAGAAACCAAGCTGACGGAACAGCGCACCATGCAGTTCCTCGTCTCGCAGCACGGTGCGGAACCATTCAGTACCGACGAACACCCGCCGATCGGGCGAGATGATGTCCTGCACCGAGTAATTGACGATTGTCATCAATGGCAGGATGGCCGAGAACGCCACGCACAGCACCACTGGCAGCACCAGCAGCCAGGCCTTCTGGTTGACGGGCTTCATTGGACCAGTTCCTCGTTGACGTAGAAGCAGGTATGCCGGTTGAACACTGACAACCACGCGGTATCGCCAGCACGCAGATGCGCGGCCTCGGTTCCCAGCCGCGCGCGCAGGGTCGCGGCTTCGCCGTGGTCTACCGTCGAGGACACCAGCCAGTACGTGCCGATATCCTGCGCGCGCTCCACGCGCACGGGCAGCGCTTGCGGATCGTTGCCGGCTGCCAGCTTCAGGTACTCCGGACGCACGCCGACCTTGAAGGTGCCGGCAGCCTGCAGCCTCGCTGCCACATCTGGCGACAGGTCGGGCGCGTAGCGCCGCCCCGCCATCTCGATGCCGCCATCGCGCCATTGGCCCGGCAGGAAATTCATGCCGGGCGAGCCGATGAAGTGCCCCACGAAGGTGTGCGCGGGCCGCTCGAACAATGCATCGGCCGAGCCCACCTGCACAGCCTTTCCACGCGACATGACCACAACCTGATCGGCAAAGGTCAGTGCCTCGGTCTGGTCATGGGTCACGTAGATCAGCGTCAGGCGAAATTCGTGGTGGATCTCCTTGAGCTTGCGACGGAGTTGCCATTTCAGGTGCGGGTCAATCACGGTCAGCGGCTCGTCGAACAGGATCGCCGATACGTCCTGCCGCACCAGACCACGACCCAGCGAGATCTTCTGCTTCGCGTCGGCAGCCAGCCCGCTGGCGCGGCGGTCCAGCGACGCCGAAAGGTCGAGCATTTCGGCCACGCGCCCCACCCGCTCCTTGACCTGCGCGGCCGGTACACCGCGATTGCGCAGTGGGAACGCGAGGTTCTCGCCGACCGTCATCGTGTCGTAGATCACCGGGAACTGGAATACCTGGGCGATATTGCGTGCCTGCGGCGAATCGCCAGTCACGTCCTTGCCATCGAAGCTGATCGTGCCTTGCGAAGGACGCAGCAGACCCGAGATGCAGTTCAGCAGCGTAGTCTTGCCGCAGCCTGACGGGCCCAGCAGCGCGTAGGCGCCGCCATCCTCGAACGTGAAATGTAGTGGCAGCAGCGCGTAGTCCTCATCCTTCTGCGGATTGGCGACATAGGCGTGCGCGAGATCGAGATCGATACGTGCCATATCAGGCTCCCGACTCGGTGATCGCGGTGACCGGGCCCGCCGACGCCGGCGACATGCCTGGACGGCGCGGCGCGTGTATGCGGTCGCCGTCCGCGTTGAACAGGTAGATCTGGGCTGGCTCGATATGGAGCGACAACTGCGCGCCCAGTTCGAGATCGCGCACACCGGTAAGCTGGGCCACCAGATTGCCGGCGGGTGTATCGACATGCACGAACGTATCCGAACCCGACAGTTCGGCCAGCGCCACTCTGCCCGGCACGGCCACGGCCTGTGGCACGGCGTCGAGCCGCAGCGCGCCAGCACGCACGCCCACCGTTACCGGCCCATCGGTATGAGCCACGTCCGGCATCGGGATGGAAATGTTGCCGGCCAGCACGACGCGGCCATGCGCCAGCGCACCTTCGAGAAGATTCATCGGTGGATCGCTGAAGGCGCGCGCCACGCGCAGTGACGCCGGATAGTGGAACACCTCCGGCGTCGGGCCATATTGGAGCAACTCACCAGCATCGAGCACTGCGGTATGGCCACCGAGCAGCAGCGCTTCGGCCGGCTCGGTAGTGGCGTAAATCACGGTGGCATCGCCCTGCGCGAAGAGTTGCGTCAGTTCCTCGCGCAGTTCCTCGCGCAGCTTGTAGTCGAGGTTGACCAGCGGCTCATCGAGCAGCATCAGCGGCGCATTCTTGGCCAGCGCACGGGCCAGGGCCACACGCTGCTGCTGGCCACCAGATAGCTCCGAGGGATACCGGTCGAGCAGATGCTCGATGTGCAGGCGCCCCGCCAGCGAGCGAACACGCGCGTCGACGTCGGCCTGGCGATCCCGGCGCAGCCGCAACGGCGATGCAATGTTGTCGAAGACGCGCAGCGACGGGTAGTTGATGAACTGCTGATAGACCATCGACACGTTGCGTTCCCGCACCGGCACGCCGGTCACGTCGGCGCCGTCTACCAGCACGCGGCCCGCGGTGGGCTTGTCCAGCCCCGCCATGACCCGCATCAGCGATGTCTTGCCCGCCTGGGTCGTTCCCAGCAGGATCGTGACGGCGCCAGGCACGGGCGCCAGCGACATCGGGTAAAGATAGGCTTGCGATCCCACGTGCTGCGCAATGCCTTCCAGGCTGAGCTGCATCCAGTCTCCAATATTCTTCTTGTGACAGCTCAGCCACTTCGAAAACCTGCGGCTGAAGCGCACTTTTCATAGCAACCCGCTCGTTTTAGCTCAAAAACGAACACAAAACAATACTGCGCCGCATCATTTGTTTTCGTTTCTGTTTGAACTAGAATGCCGGACATGACGCTCAATCCACGCCAGACCGCACTCCTCGAGGAAGTCCGCACGCAGGGCTTTGCCTCTATCGACGAACTCGCGCGCAAGTTCGGCGTGACCCTGCAAACGGTGCGCCGGGACGTCAACCTGCTGGCCGAGAACGGCATGCTGGCCCGGTTTCATGGCGGGGTACGGGTAGAGGGATCGACCACCGAGAACATTGCCTACCGGCAACGCCAGGTGCTGAACGCGGAGGGCAAGGCGCGCATCGCGCGCGCGGTGGCGGCTGCCGTGCCGGAAGGCTGCTCGCTGATCCTGAACATCGGCACCACGGTGGAGGAAGTGGCGCGCGCGCTGATCCATCACCGAGGCTTGCGGGTGATTACGAATAACCTGAATGTGGCCAATATCCTGGCCGACAACCCCGACTGCGAGGTCATCGTCGCCGGTGGCGTGCTGCGTTCGCGCGACCGCGGCATCGTTGGCGAGGCTACGGTGGAATTTATCCGGCAATTCAAGGTGGATATCGGCCTGATCGGCATCTCGGGCATCGAGGCCGACGGCTCGCTGCGCGACTATGATTTTCGCGAGGTAAAGGTGTCTCGCACGATCATGGAACACTCGCGCGAAATCTGGCTGGCGGCCGACGCCAGCAAGTTCAACCGGCGAGCCATGGTGGAACTGGCGCCGCTCGCGAGCATCGACCGGCTATTCACGGACGAGCCGTTACCCGCGCCTTTCGACACGATGCTGCAGGAAAGCGGGGTGGAATGTGTGGTCGCGGATCAGGAGTGAGGTGGGCTCACGTCTCGCGCTCCCTTCTCACGCTTGTGGGAAAGGGGTTCTGGGAGAAGGCGTTGGGGTAGTAGCAGCCAGGACGGGTCGCAAATTGAACCGCATGCCCTCTTCACCGCCCCCCTCCCCCGTTCGGGAGAGGGGCGGAAACCATTGCGGTTTCCGGTCCTTACTTGAACACCACCGTCTTGTGGCCGTTCAGCAGAATCCGATGTTCCGCATGCCACTTGACGGCGCGGGCCAGCGCCACGCATTCGACGTCGCGACCCACAGCGGTCAGTTGCTCCGGATCCATGCTGTGGTCCACGCGCTCGATCTCCTGTTCGATGATCGGGCCTTCGTCGAGATCGGCAGTCACGTAGTGGGCCGTCGCGCCAATCAGCTTCACGCCGCGGTCATGCGCCTGGTAGTAAGGCTTGGCACCCTTGAAGCTCGGCAGGAACGAATGGTGGATGTTGATCGCGCGGCCCTGGAGCTTGCGGCACAGGTCATCGGACAGCACCTGCATGTAGCGGGCCAGCACGACCAGGTCGATATTCTGCTCGCGCACGACTTCGAACACGCGCGCTTCCTGCGCGGCCTTCTGCTCCGCCGATGCGTTCATCAGCGGCAGATGGAAGAACGGCACGTCGTAGGACGCGGCGAGCTGATAGAAGTCACGATGATTCGAGACAATCGCCGCGATCTCCACCGGCAGACCGCCAACCTTGGCGCGGAACAGCAGGTCGTTCAGGCAGTGGCCAATCTTCGACACCATGATCATCACGCGCGGCTTCACGGTCGCGTCGTGGACCTCCCACTGCATGCCGAACTGGTCGCCCACGGGGGCAAACGCGGCACGAAGCTCGGCCAGATCCGGGCCGCCCGGCGCGGCGCTGAAATGCACGCGCATGAAGAATCGGCCGGCGAAGGCGTCACCGTACTGGTCGGAGTCAACGATATTGCAGCCGTGCTGGAACAGCAGGCCGGATACGGCGTGAACGATGCCCGGCTGGTCCGGGCAGGAAAGCGTGAGGATAAATCCGGTGGAACTCATCGTATGCGATTCGGAATTGAGCGGGCCGGAACCGTGAAAGCCTCGATTCAGGGCTGGACACCGGCCCAGCCGCGTCGGCAGAGGGCATCCAGCGTCACCAGCGTGGCATCGACGGTCAGGGCGCAATCCGCCATGATAGCAAGCAATGCCTCCGGATCGATATGGCGGTGCTCGGCCACTTCGCCGTCGCGGTTATGGGGAACGAAGTCGGCGGGCAGCACGAGGTCATATGCATACACACGCTCCCACTGCACGCCTTCGGGGATTTCACGTAGCACATCGATCACCCCGTGGGCCTCGGCCTGGGTAGCCAGAGTGGGCGGAATCCCCGATTCCTCGTCGCATTCGCGCACCAGTGTTTCCAGCGGATCACTGCCGGCCGGCATGCCACCGGCTACGAGGTTGTCCCACATGCCCGGGTCCACCGCCTTGCGCGGGCTGCGGCGCGATATCCATAGCGCCCGCTGGCCGGCCACGATCCCGTTCATGTGCGACGCGAACGTCAGCAGCCCCAGGAAGCGGGCTGCCGCACGCTCGATCACGGCCAGCGGCTCGGCTTCCAGCGCCGGCGTCACCGCGAACAGCTCGTTGCGCCAGCCGCGCACATGGCCGGCATCGGCCAGTTGGGTGGCCAGCATCGACAGCGCCGCATTGCGCGCGGGCACCGTGGTACATCCGGGCAGCAGCGTGATGGCGCCCTGCCCGTCGGGCTGGCCCAGCACACCATCAAACCCCGCGAGGATGCCTGCGTGCTTGCGCGGCAGCCAGCCCACGTGCCGCCCATCGACCATCAGGCGTAGGTGGGCAGCGGGATCAAAGGGACTGCGCGCGGCAACGCCGGCAGTGACTACGCTAACGATATCGGCTGGATCGGCGGGGCGGGAAGCTGTTTCGGCCATGGCTATTCAATTCAACACATCCGGATGGAACGCATGACATCCACGACCTCTCATCAGCCGCAGTACGTGCTGGCCCTGGATCAGGGCACCAGTAGTTCGCGCGCCATCCTGTTCGATCACCTGGGCAATGTCGTACGCATCGCCCAGCGTGAGTTTCGGCAATATTATCCGCATCCCGGCCACGTCGAGCACGACCCCTACGAGATCTGGCAGTCGCAACTGGCCGTGGCGCACGAGGTACTGGGCGACGCGGGCGTCAGCGGCACGCAGATTGCCGCCATCGGCATCACGAACCAGCGCGAAACCACGGTGCTGTGGGATCGCAAGACCGGCGAGCCGGTGGGGCGCGCGCTGGTCTGGCAAGACCGCCGCACCGCGCCGATGTGCGAGGACCTGCAGGCAGCGGGCCACGCGGAGACATTCCAGCGCAAGACCGGACTGATCGTCGACGCCTATTTCTCCGGCACCAAACTGCGCTGGATGCTCGACAACTACGAGGGCGCCCGCGCACGCGCCGAGCGCGGCGAGCTGGCCTTCGGCACCGTCGATAGCTGGCTGATCTGGCAGTTGACCGATGGCGCGCGGCACGTCACCGACGTTTCCAATGCTTCGCGCACGATGTTGTTCAACATCCACGATTTCCGCTGGGACGATGAGCTCCTGGGCCTGCTGGATATTCCACGCAACCTGCTGCCGGAAGTGGCGCCGTCAAGCGGCGAGGTCGCGCGCGCGTCGGCACGGCTGTTCGGCGTGGAGATTCCGATTGCCGGCATCGCCGGCGACCAGCAGGCCGCCACGTTTGGCCAGGCGTGCCTGCGGCCGGGCATGGCCAAGAACACCTATGGCACCGGATGCTTCATCCTGATGAACACCGGCGAAAAGCCCGTGACATCGCGCAACCGGCTGATCACGACCATCGGCTGGCAGATCGGCGGCAATACCCAGTACTGCCTGGAAGGCGGCGTATTCATGGGCGGCGCGACGATCCAGTGGCTGCGCGACGGTCTCAAACTGATCCACAGCGCCCCCGAGGTGGAGCCGCTGGCCCGCCAGTGCACCGACACCGGCGGCGTGGTGCTGGTGCCGGCATTCGCCGGCCTCGGCGCGCCGCACTGGGATCCCTTCGCACGCGGCACGCTGGTCGGCATCACGCGCGGTACCGGCGGGCCGCACATCGCCCGGGCCGCGCTCGAATCCATCGCGCTGCAAAGCGTGGATGTGCTCGACGCCATGCAGAAGGACGCCGGCATCTCGCTGGCCGAACTCCGGGTCGATGGCGGCGCCTCGCGCAGCGACCTGCTGATGCAGATGCAGGCTGACTTGCTCGGCACCGCCGTGGTCCGGCCGCGCGTGACCGAAACCACCGCGCTAGGCGCGGCATACCTCGCCGGGCTGGCAACCGGCTACTGGACCGACCCCGAAGAAATCACGCGGCAGTGGCAGGTGGAGCAACGCTTCGAGCCAAAGCTGTCCGCCGACGAACGCGAGCGCCGCATCGCGCGTTGGCACCGCGCCGTCGACCGCGCCCGCGACTGGGCTCGCGAGTCCGATGACGCCGCACGCTGAACCCAGATTCGAATTTCCCATGCAAACTTCCGTCACTCCGGTCGCCCCTCCCTCCCGCGACACCCTGCTTCAGACGCTCGCGCGCGAGCCACGCTGGGATGTGATCGTCATCGGCGGCGGCGCCACGGGGCTGGGCACCGCGCTCGATGCTGCTTCGCGCGGCTACCGCACGCTGCTGCTCGAAGCCGCCGACTTCGCCAAGGGCACGTCGAGCAAGGCCACCAAGCTCGTGCATGGCGGCGTTCGCTACCTGGCGCAAGGCAACATCAGCCTGGTGCGCGAGGCCCTGCACGAACGCGGCCTGCTCGCGCGCAACGCACCGCACGTGGTCTGGCCGCTCGGCTTCGTCGTGCCGGCCTACCAGATGTTCGACCAGCCGTTCTACGGGATCGGCCTGAAGCTCTATGACATGCTGGCAGGCGGCCTGAACCTTTCCGGCAGCCGCTGGCTCAGCCATCGCGAAACGCTCGAGGCCGCGCCAACCCTGGCCGAGCACGTGGGCGGGCGTCCGCTGCGCGGCGGCAATCTGTATTTTGACGGCCAGTTCGATGACGCGCGGCTGGCGATGGCGTTGATGCGCACGCTGTTCGATGTGGGCGGCACCGCGGTCAACTACGTGCGCGTGAGCGGACTCTCGCAGTCCAACGGCGTCATCACCGGCGTCATCACCGGCGTCACGGCGCAAGATGTGATCGGTGGGGAGACGTTCCACCTGCATGCGGATTGCGTGATCAACGCCACCGGCGTGTGGGTCGATGCCGTGCGCCAGATGGAAGACGGCCAGGCCCGGCGGATGGTGGCGCCGAGCCAGGGCGTTCACCTGACGATTCCGCGCAGCTTCCTGCCCGGCGATCGCGCAGTCCTGATTCCGAAAACCGACGATGGCCGCGTGCTGTTCCTGGTGCCCTGGAACGGGCACACGATCGTCGGCACCACCGACACCCCGCGCCAGGATCTGCCACTGGAGCCCCGCGCTGCGAGCGATGACGTCGACTTCATCCTGGAAACGGCCGCGCGCTACCTGGCCCGCGACCCGACCCGCGATGACGTGACCAGCGTCTGGGCGGGCCTGCGGCCGCTGGTGAAGGCCACCGGGGAAGCCTCCACCGCGTCGCTGTCGCGCGAGCATACGATCCTGGTATCCAAAGCCGGACTGATCACGGTCACTGGCGGTAAATGGACCACGTATCGCAAGATGGCCGAGGACGTGATGGAAACCGCGATCCAGCGGCAATTGCTGCGCGCCGCGCCCTGCCGCACGGCCGACCTGCCGCTGCACGGCGCGACCAACATGCCCAATGACCTGCCGCCCTCGGGCACCGGATCGCCCGACCGCTACTACGGCGCCGACCTCCCCCTGGTTCAGGCGATGCCGGGCGCGGACAACGTGCTCGTGCCCGCCTCCGGCCTGACCGAGGCCCACGTCCGCTTTGCCGCGCGCTACGAGCTGGCCCGACGCGTTGAGGACGTGTTGGCGCGGCGCAATCGGGCGCTGTTCCTGGACGCCCGCGCGGCGCTGGACGGCGCGCCCCGGGTGGCGGCGATCCTGGCGGAAGAACTTGCGCACGACTCGGCCTGGCAGGCACGCGAACTCGAGGACTTCGGCAAGCTCGCCAGGGGTTATATGCTCGGCTGATCGACGATACCTGCGTTCATGGTGCTGGACTTGGGCGATAATGCCGGTTAACGCATCAGGGAGAACACCATGGACGATATGGACGAGATTGACGATCTGTCCGATCTGCCGATGCCCCGGTTCATCTGGGGCTTCGCCGTCATCGCCAACAAGGGCGGCGACGTCATGCACGACGAATTCGAGTATCTGACCCACACCCGCAGCCCGCGCTTCACGTGCCGGGTGGTCGAACTCGAGGACATGCCCGCCGACAGTGAGGATTCGGGCATCGACGGGCGCATCGTCCACCACGACGATCCGGACCGCATGTTCTACATCACCGATATCGGCATGGCGCTGGTGAACTTTCAGCTGTTCGACAAGCTGCCCGACAAGGGCAAGCTCAAGAATGTCTGCGACGAAGCGATCGCCAACTGGATGCTGCGTCGCGAATTCCTCGACGACGAGGAAGACGAGGCGTAAGCAGGCCACGCCACAAAGCAAAACAGGCACCCCGCAGGGTGCCTGTTTTGCTTTTGTCCTATCGCTATTGTCGCCGCACCGGCCACTACGCCGGCTCGACCTCGATCAGTCCCGACGCCACGCGCTCGATCTCGCAGTAGATCGGCATCGCTTCCATCGGACCGGTGCAACCCACGCCCGAAGCCTGGCTGGCGCTGGCGCCCGGCGGCAGGAAAACGAACGCCATGCCGGGCTGGAAACCTGGATGGCGGCGCAGACTGTCATTGAGAATATCGAGATACTGCGCGCGCGTGAAAACCTGCTTGGACATGTCCGCATCTCCGGGAAATTTTCTGGCCCGGGCATCCTAGCATGGCATCACGCGCCGCTGTCACCGCATCGCAAGGCGCGACAAATCGGGATAAATCCTCAGCACTCGCCCTTCTTGGCGTGTCCGGGCGGGCAGTGATAGCCGCCACGGCCGCGGTCATGATCATGGCCGTGGCCCTGATCATCGTCATCGCCTCGGCCCGGCCCGCGGTTCCAGCGCTCGGGCTGCAACACCCAGCCGTTGCTGGCGCGAACCCAGCGCGGCTGCTCATAAACATAGCCGGGGCGTTCGCTGACCCAGTGCCCCTTCTTCCATGCATGCTTGTGACCGTGGTCGTCCCAGTCCCAATAGCCGGGCGCCCAGACGTAGCCAACACGCGGAGGCGGCACGACTTCATAGACCGGGGCCGGTGGCGGAACGCCAATGCCGATATTGATGCTGACCTGCGCCATGGCGGCTGGCGCCAGCGCCGCTGCCGAGCCAAGCAGAACCGCGCCAGCAAAGGCGCGCGCGAAAAGCTGTCGTTTCATAGGGACCCTCTCTTTGTAATTAGCACCGATAGAAAGAAGTCTATCGGTGCTATCTGGAATGTGATGTAAGAAAGGGTATCCGAAAATTACCACGCGACTCAGGCTGCACTAGCCAGCTGAAACGCTTAGTGGTCCGCAGCCATCGCCTTGAGTTCGGCGTCACCAGCCACGCGGGCGGCGTCGGATGTTGTGAAGGTGTCGTCGGACACGATGGTGCGCCGGATCTGCTGCCCGCCGAAATCCACCAGCGAGATCACCCACACATAGCGCCCGGCCTGCGGCGCGGTCTGCACGAAAGCCTTGAGTTGCGGTCTGGATTCGGTCGTCATGAGACTCCTCCGGTCGAAACAAGCGAGACAAACGCGTCCGGGAACTCTAGCACACGGGATGGATGGCTGCCGCCTCCGTCACCCTCATCCTCTTATATCTAAGACATCTGGCCCGGTGCGGAGATAAGCCAGAGTGGCTACAGTTTTCTGTAACGGTGCCGACACTTGACCAGATGTCCGCCGGACACCACTGCCAGCCGCCGCCCCAATTGCCGTACTTGACGCCCAATTTCGCTCACCGACCGCGCTCCGCGCTGACACTGCCACTGGTTCTGCTGCTGGCCACGCCCGGCACATGGCCGGCAGCCGTGGCCGCCTCCACGGTTGCCGCGGCAGCGCCTGCATCAGCCCCGGTATCGGCCCCCGCCGCACCGGCTTCACGCCCCGAAGCCGTGGCCCGCATGGTGATGAGCCTGTTGAGCTATGCGCGCTGGCCCGCCGAGCGCGAAACGCTGCGGCTGTGCGTGGATACGGATGCACGTTACGGTGGCAAGCTGATGGAAGGCGGCTCGCTATCCACGGGCCGGCTGGTCCAGGCACGCCCTGTCGATCCGCTTGCCGACGCACTCGCGTCCGAGTGCGACGCACTCTATATGGGGGCCATGACCGATGCTCGCCGCAAGAAGCTGACGACGGATCTGGTGGGAAAGCCCGTGCTGGTGATCGTCGAGGAAGATTTCGAATGTGAAGTTGGCAGCATGTTTTGCCTGGCATTCCGTGAGAATCAAGTCTCGTTCCGGATCAATCTAGATGCCATCGCGCGCAGCGGGATTCATATCCACCCCGGCGTGCTCCAGCTCGGCCGCCGCAGGACGCCCGC
Source organism: Cupriavidus sp. UBA2010 (assembly GCF_002335265.1). Lineage (NCBI taxonomy): Bacteria > Pseudomonadati > Pseudomonadota > Betaproteobacteria > Burkholderiales > Burkholderiaceae > Cupriavidus > Cupriavidus sp. UBA2010. The sequence continues at coordinate 50,146 of NZ_DDCI01000003.1, read as the reverse complement.
ATCATGAACTGGCCCGGCCGCCCCCCCGCCCCCGACGACGCCGTGCCACAGCGCCCGACGCTCTACCGCGCGCTGCGGCGTATCCACCTTGGCGTGGCGCTGATCGCCGTGTTCACGGTCGGCATCTCGCTGACCGCGCTCGGGCTGACCGCGCTGCGCGTCTATGCGGATCACAACCTCCGGCTGGTGGCGCGCTCGATCGCCTATACGGTGGAAGCGCCGGTCGTGTTCGGCGACGCCGCCGCCGCGGCCGATGCGCTTTCCGTGATCGCCGCATCCGAGGACGTGACGCGGGTCATCGTGTACGACCGCGACCACCAACCGATGACCGTGTGGCAGCGCCCCGGCCACGAGCGATTCCCCGCGCTGCGCCGGGTGGCCGGCGACCTGCTGATATCGGGCGCCGTCGAGCAGCCAATCCTCCACGAAGCCCAGCAGGTAGGCAGCGTGCGCGTGGCAGGCGATCCGGTGGCGCTGCTGCACTTCCTGCTGCAGGGCACGCTGGGCCTGGGAGCCTGCCTGCTGTTGACGGCGCTGGTGGCGCACTACATGTCCCGCCGAATGCTCAAGGATGTCGTCGATCCCCTGCGCAACCTGATGCGCGTGGCCCACGCGGTGCGTTCCGAACGCGCGTTTGGACAGCGCATGCCGCCGGCGCGGATCGAGGAACTGAATGCGCTGTCCGAAGACTTCAACGTCCTGCTGGACGAACTCGAGGCCTGGCAGAACCAGCTTCAGCACGAGAACCGTTCGCTGGCGCACCGCGCCAGCCATGACAGCCTGACAGGCTTGCTCAACCGCGCCGCCTTCACTGAAGCGCTCGATCTCGCCGTGCGTACTGCGGCGGCGCGCAACCAATATGCCGCCGTGCTCTATCTCGACAGCGACGACTTCAAGGGAATCAACGACCGCTATGGCCACGCGGCGGGCGATGCCGTGCTCGTCGCCGTCGGTCAGCGCCTGCGCGGCTGCCTGCGCGAAGGCGACAGCGTGGCGCGGCTAGGCGGCGACGAGTTCGCCGTGCTGGTCAACGCCCTCCGCGCGCCCGAGGACGCGGTTCGCATCGCCGAGCACATCCTCAACGCCATGGCCACCCCTGTGTGTCTGGCGGATGGCACCACCATCTTCGCGCCACTCAGCATCGGCCTGGCCGTGTACCCGCTGCATGCCCGCAATGGCACGGCGCTGCTCCATTCCGCCGATGCCGCGATGTACGGGGCCAAGCGCCAGTCCGGCGCCACGTGGCACAGCGCGGAGTCCGCGCCACCGGAGCCACATCTCTAGAGGCCGACCATGAGAGCGCCCAGCAGACCCCGTCGCGCTTTCCTGCTGACCACACTGGCCGGTCTGGGCGCGCTGGCGCTGTCCGGTTGCGCCAGCCCCGCCCACAAGCTGACACCCGCGCAGATTGCCGTGCTCAAGAACCAGGGGTTCATGCTGACCGGCAACGGCTGGGAGCTTGTCATGCCGGACAAGGTGCTGTTCGGCTTCGACGACGACACGGTCTCGGCCGAGCAACAGAACGCCCTCGCCCGGGTCGCACGCACGCTGCGGGATGCCGGCATCGACGCCTTGCGCGTGGACGGCCACACCGACAACGTCGGCACGATCGAGTACAACCAGCAGCTCTCCATGCGCCGTGCCGAGGCTGTGGCGCGCGTGTTGCTCACCTGCGGATTCGCACGCGATCATCTCGATGTGCGCGGATTCGGCAAGACCCGCCCCATCGCCGACAACGGCACGGCGCTGGGTCGCGCGGAGAACCGCCGCGTGGCGATCATTGTCACGGTCGAATAGACCCTGTTCCGAAGAAACACTCTAATTCAGGCGTACCGAGAAAATCAGGCCAGAGCGAAAGCGCCTTTCTCGCCCTTTGCCCATATCCCCAGGCCCGCCCAGCCGTGGTTTGCGGTGGATCGGCCAACGACAGAAGGCCGGACAAACCCTGCCCACGGGCGCAGTAGAACGGTCGTACACTCGCGTGGTGCGCACGTCGATCAGTCGATCAGTCGATCAGGTCGATGGGGAGAGACTGGGCAACACCTGGTCGCGCACGTAACACCCGACAAGAACGAGATAGTCAAAAAATAATGCGTACCCAGGCGCTGGAACAGGCGATCGATGCCGTGGTCGCGGTCGACGCACGCAACCAGATCACCCTCTTCAATGCCGCAGCGGAGGCATTGTGGGGTCTGGAACGAACCACCGTGCTAGGCCAGTGCGCGTCCGTCCTGGCGCTCGGCGATCTGCGCGTGGCCAATGACCAGAGCGGTCAGAATCTCGCCATCGCACGCGCAGATGGCACCGTGCGTCATGTGCGGCTGCACATCACCACCTTCGGCACGGACGGCGCCTCCAATCCAGGAGTGCCTGCGAAGCAGTTCGCCGCCTTCCTGCATGACGACGGCAGCACCGGCAATGAGCCCGGCGCCACGTTGAGCCCGCCGGGACTGCGTATGCTCTCGCTGTGCCTCGACCACGCCGAAAACCCGGTCATGATCACCGACGCCCACGGCACGATCTGCCACCTGAACGGTGGCTTCACGCGTCTGCTCGGCTACGCACGGTATCAGGCCGTAGGCCGCCGCTGGCAGGATCTGCTCATGCCGATCAACGCGCGGCCGGAGCAGATCCCTTCGTTGCTGGCGCCATTGGCGGCCGGCCTGCCGCTGCGCAATGAAGCACTGGTGCCCGACAAGAGCGGGCAGCCGCGCTGGCTATCGGTCGCGGTCAGTCCGATTATGGCGTCGACGCATCGTGGCGGACTGGTCAACACGGTCTGGGTCCTGACCGACATCACGGCAACGAAGGTACGCGAATCGATCCAGCACCGCACGCTTGACGCCCTGGCGCGCGACCTGCCGACGGCGCAGATCATGAATGATCTGTGCCGTCGCGTGGAAAGAATGGCGCCGGGCACGAAGGCCGCCGTCATGCGCGTCTCCAACGGCCATTTGCGGCTGGTGGCGATGCCATCTGCCGCCCCCGAACTGCTTGCCGCATTCGACAGCCTGCAGATCGGCCTGCAGTCGGGCTCCTGCGGTGCGGCGGCTTTTCTCGGCCACGCCGTGGCCGTCGACGACATCGCTCAGGATCCGCGCTGCGAAACGCTACGCGAAACGGCGCTTGCCGCCGGTATGGCCGCCACCTGGTCCACCCCCGTGCGTGCCGCCGACGGGCGCGTGCTGGGCACCTTCGCGCTGTGCTTCAATGAACCACGCTTGCCAGACGGGTTCCACGAAAACCTCGTGGGAGTGGCCGCCGACCTCTGCGCGCTGGCGCTGGTGCGCGACCAGACCCAGGAGCGCATCCACCGCCTGGCGTACTACGACGCGCTGACCGGCCTGCCGAATCGCCAGTTGCTGCTGTCCCGCGCCGACGATGCCGTGGCGCGTGCCAACGCCCATGGCACCCCGCTCGCCCTGCTGTTCATCAACCTGAACAACTTCAAGCGCGTCAACGACGTGCAGGGTCACGGCGCCGGCGACCGCTTCTTGATCGAAGTGGCATCAAGGCTGCAGTTCGCCACTGCCGAACACGCGCGGGATGCCACCGTCGGCCGGCTGTCGGGGGACGAGTTCGCCGTACTGCTTCCGGGCCACGGACGTGACGAGGCCCTGGCCATCGCCGATGAGCTGCTGCGCGCGCTCGATCCGCCGGTTACCGTCGCGCACGGCCTGAGCCTTTCGCCTTCGGCCAGCATCGGCATCAGCATGTTGACCGAGCAGGCACGCGACCGCGAAACGCTGCTGCATCATGCCGACCTTGCGGTCTGCCAGGCCAGGAAGCGCAGTGGCCCGGACCTCGGCAACCAGATCTGTGTGTATGACACGGTGCTGGCGCGCCGCCTTGGCGATCGGCGCATGCTCGAATCCGAACTGCGCGAAGCCATCGGCAGCGGCCAGTTGCAGATGCGCTACCAGCCTCAGATCCATCTGGCTTCGGGCAACCTTTGGGCGGTGGAAGCGCTGGCGCGCTGGCCGCATCCGCATCGCGGCGACATCGCGCCCACGGTGTTCGTGCCGCTGGCCGAAGAATCCGGATTGATCGTGGCGCTCGGATACTGGGCCGTGCGCGAAGCATGTGCGCAGCAGGCACGCTGGCGACGGCTCGGCGCCGCAGTGCCGGCCATCTCCGTCAACCTCTCGCCGCTATCGATCCGTGACCCAGCGCTGCCGGACGTAGTGACGCAGGCCCTGCGAACGCACGCGCTGCCTGCCGGCGAACTGACCATCGAGATCACGGAAAGCGTGTTCCTCGATCACACCTCCGAGGCGGAGGCCACGATCGCAGCCCTGCGCAAGCTGGGCGTGCGCCTGTCGATCGACGATTTCGGGACGGGGTTTTCGAGCCTGAGCCGGCTCATGCAATTGCCAGTCGACGAGATCAAGCTCGACCGGAGTTTCCTGGTGGATCTGGAGAACAGCGAGGCCACGCGCACCCTGGTGGAGGCCGTGATCCGGATTGGCCGCGCGCGGGATCTGAACGTGGTGGCCGAGGGAGTCACCAGCGCGCTCCAGCGCCAGTTCCTGCTCGACCAGGGCTGTCACGTAGGCCAGGGGTTCCTGTTCGCCCAGCCTCTGCCGGCCGCGTCCATCGAGAGATGGCAACCCCAGCCGTCCTGGCCAGGGTTGATGCACTAGGGATTTCGCCCCCGCTCAGTCGCCGAACGGGTTCGGCACCCTTGTTACGGGATCGTCGACGAGATCGAACTCGTCGCGTACGTCATCGACCACGCTGCGGATCGATGCCTCGTATCCGCGCGCATTGCCGAAATAGTCCATGTCCCAGTTACGACCCCACGCGTCGCGCTCGTGCGGCTCGGGGTCGGGTACCCGGATATGCGCGCCATCGTCGGCAACCTCATCGATCTGATGAATGCGCCGGCTCACCTCTTCCTTGATGGCATGCCGGCTGCGCTCGCGCTTGGCCATGAGCAGCCTCCTTTCGGTGGTTCGTGCGCGCCATCCTAGCACGCGACCACCGCAGGGACATGACGCGTGTCATAGCGCGGACTTGGCTGCCTGATACGCCGCAAACAGGCGCTGGAACACCGGGCCAGGCTTGCCCGCGCCGATGGTCTTGCCGTCGATCGTCACCACCGGCAGCAGCTCCTTGCTGGCCGACGACAGCAGGACTTCGTCGGCGGCGAACACCTCGTCGCGCGTGATGCGGCGGGCCTCGAACGGGATATCCATCGCCGTGCACAGCTCTTCCATCAGGCCATAGCGGATACCTTCCAGGATCAGGTTGTCCTTGGGCGGCGCGTAGACGCGGCCATCCTTGACCAACCAGACGTTCGACGACGACGCTTCGGTCAAATTGCCATCGCGAAACTGGATCGCCTCGGTCACGCCTGCCTCGGCGGCCACCTGGGCGGCCAGCACGTTGCCGAGCAACGAGGTCGACTTGATCTGGCAGTTGAGCCAGCGGCGGTCTTCCATCGTCACGCAGGCCACACCCTGTTCCACCGATGCCGCCGGCGGCAGGGCCATCGGGTTGGTCATGATCAGCACGGTCGGCGTGACTTCCTTCGGGAATGGGTGGGCCCGCTTGGCCACGCCGCGCGTCACCTGCATGTAGACCATCTGGTCGCCCAGGCCATTGGCCTTGACCACACGGTCGATCAGCGCCAGCCATTCGGTCTCCGAATAGGGGTTGGGAATGCCGATGGAGGCAAGGCTGCGCTGCAGGCGCGCCAGATGTTGAGCGCCACGGAACGGCTTGCCGTTGTAGAGCGGAATCACCTCGTAGATGCCGTCACCGAAGATGAACCCGCGATCGAGCACGGGCACGCGGGCTTCGGACAGGGGAAGCAGTTCCCCATTCAGGAAAACGACTGTTTCAGACATGGTCAGTATTTGGGCAAGGAAGATCGTGAAGTGAATTCTTTCACATGGCGCGGACTGCCTTTATGCAATTTCGGCATGTCGTCGCGGCATCGCCCCTCCGTCGATGTGACTTCGGAAAGACGCGCGCCTAAAACTATTTCAACGACAAAGTCGGCCTGTATTGAATATTTTTTAATTCATTGATCTAGCGTGCATTGCCATGCAGCAGACGAAAAACAGCGTGATATATTCGTCACGCGAAACTTCAGTGCGCGACATCGGCATTGCGTTCACGTGCCTTCGCCGTGCCACTCCTACAGGGCGCCCTATATGACGAATTTGGAGTCAGGCCTGCGATGTGGCTGCACGCGGATTGCCGCCATGGCGACGGCCTTCCTGATCTCGACGATTCCCGGCCAGTCGGCCGCCCAGGTCGCGGCCTCTTCACCCGCCGCAGCACCCCCGCCCTCGCCGGGCGCGACAGCGGCTTCTCCGCTCGTCACCCGTGCCCAGGTTCTGACACTCGCCCAGATGGGGGCCAACTATCCGATTCCGCTGCGCGGCGTGGACCCGGACCACACACTGAACGTGGGGGTCCGGCTCGACGAAGTGGTCACCGCGGCCCGGCTCAAGCTGGTCTTCACCTATTCGCCAGCGCTCGTCTTCCCGCTCTCGCACCTGAAGATTCGCCTCAACGATGAGGTGGTGGCAACGATTCCGCTGGATCAGGAACACGCCGGGCAACAGGTCACGCGCGAAGTGGATCTGGACCCGCGCTACTTCACGGACTTCAACCGCATCAACGTGCAGATGATCGCGCATTACACGCTCGATCATTGCGAAGACCCGTTCCATTCAAGCCTGTGGGCCGACATCAGTCCTAGCACCACGCTGACGCTGAGCAAGGCCAGCGTGACGCTGCCAGACAACCTGGCGTTGCTGCCCGCGCCGTTCTTCGACCGCCGCGACAACAACCGCGTCACCGTGCCGTTCGTGCTGCCGGCCAATACTGATCCCGCCGTGCTACGCGCCGCTGGCGTCGTAGCTTCTTGGCTCGGCGCGCTGGCAAGCTATCGCGAGCTCCGCTTCCCGGTGTCGCGCACCGCGCCCGGCGATGCGCACGCGATCGCACTGGTCATGCCCAACGCCATGCCGGACGGCCTTCATATCGACAAGATCGAAGGCGCCTCGGTGCGCGTCATGCCGAACCCCGCAAACCCCGCGCGCAAGCTGCTGGTGCTGGCCGGGCGCAATCCGGAAGAATTGCAGCTGGCCGCCAATGCGCTGGTACTGGGCAAGGCCGCCATGGCTGGCGCCAGCACCGGCGTGCAGGCCGTGGACCTGGGCAAGCCGCGCCAGCCCTATGACGCGCCAGCGTGGGCCCCGGTGGATCGCCCAGTCCTGTTCAAGGAACTCGTCACCGATCCGCAGCAACTCCAGGTGGCCGGCGCCAGCCCGGATGCCATCCGCGTTAATTTGCGCGTGCCGGCCGACCTGTTCGGCTGGAACGACCGCTCCGTGCCGCTCAGCATCAAGTACCGCTACACCGCGCCCTCGACGTACAACGATTCGGTGCTCAGCGTCGATATCAACGACCAGCTCGTGCGCTCGTATCGCCTCAAGCCGCTGACCACACAGGGCGACGAGAACCTCGTCAGCGTGCCGCTGCTGTCCGGCGGCAGCGTCTCGGCCAGCAGCGACATCCTGATCCCCGCGTTCCGCGTCGGCAGCAACAACCAGATGCAGTTCCGCTTCAGTATGGACTCGCAGAAGACCGGCCTGTGCGCGTCGACGGCGACCAACGTGGCGCGCGCGGCTGTCGACCCGGATTCGTCGATCGACTTCAGCGGCTTCGCGCACTACGCCGCCTTGCCCAACCTGGCGTTCTTCGCCAATAGTGGCTATCCGTTCACGCGCCTGGCCGATCTGGCCGATACCGCCGTGGTGGTACCCGACGCACCCACCACCATCGACCAGGAAGCCGCACTGACCATGCTCGGCCACATGGGCAAATGGACCGGCCTGCCATCTCTACGCGTGGCCGTGGCAGCTGCCAAGGCCATTGACACCGTCAAGGACCGGAACCTCGTCATCATCGGTACCGGCAGCGCGGCGCAGATCCTGACCGGCTGGGGCAAGTCGCTGCCCTTGATGATCGAGCGCGGCAAGACCGAGATCACGCTGCGCGACCAACGCTCGCACGCATGGTCGAACTGGCTCAGCGGCACCGACGACGTCGACGTTTCGCCTGCCGGGCGCGCGATCCTGACCGCCGATGGCCCGTTGGCTGCGCTGATCGGTTTCGAATCGCCGTTCAAGGCGCAGCACAGCATCGTCGCGCTGACGGCCACGGCCGACGAGCGTCTGCGCGATGTACTCGACGTGCTCGAGGACCCCGGCAGGGTGGCGCAGATCCGCGGCGACCTGACCGTGATCCACCATCGGGACCTGGAAGGCCTGCGCCTGGGCGAACGGTATTACGTCGGCAGCCTGCCCTGGTATGGCCGCTTGTGGATGCGCCTGTCCGGGCATCCTGCGCTCCTGGCGATCGCGGGCATCATTGCCGGCCTGATCGTGGCGCTGACGCTGTTCTGGGCGCTGAGCCGGCTGGCGGCACGCCGCAACGGAGGCTGACATGCGTCGGGCAATGGCCTGGCTGTTGCGGGCTACCGTCGTATGCACGCTGGCCGGCACGGTGTTGACCAGTGCCGCGGCCACCTGCGCGTGGCCCGACTGGGATGCCTTCCGGCGCAGCACGATCAGCCAGGACGGCCGCGTGATCGACGACAGCACCGACCAGCAGGTGACGGTCTCCGAAGGCCAGTCGTATGCGCTGTTCTTCGCGCTCGTGGCCAACGACCGCGCTACCTTCGACAGGCTGCTGACCTGGACCGAGAACAACCTCGCGCAAGGCGACCTGACGGCCCATCTGCCCGCGTGGATCTGGGGCAAGCGCACCGAGGGCGAGCACGCAGGCACCTGGGGTGTCATCGACGCCAATCCGGCATCGGACGCGGACCTGTGGATTGCCTACTCGCTGCTCGAAGCCGGCCGCCTCTGGAACGAGCGCCGCTTCACGGCGCTTGGAACGCTGGTGGCGCGCCGCGCCCTGCGCGAGGAAACGGCGGTGCTGCCCGGACTCGGCCGCACGTTGCTGCCCGGGCCCACTGGATTCCACACGTCGCCCGATGTCTGGCGCCTGAACCCGAGTTATGTGCCATTGCAGGTCATGCGGCGGCTGGCAGCCATGCCGGGCGAGGACAGCAGTTGGAAAACGCTGGTCGACACCTCGGCCCGGCTGATCCTGAACACGGCCCCGCGCGGCTTTTCGCCTGACTGGGTGGAGTATCACAAGGGGCGAGGCTTCCGGCCCGACACGCAGACACAGGCCGGCGGCTCATACAACGCGATCCGGGTCTATCTCTGGGCCGGCATGATGGCGCCGCGCGATCCGCTGCGCACTTCGGTGCTCCAGGCGTTCCGCCCGATGGCCGATTACGTCCGCAAGCAGGGGTATCCGCCCGAGCGGGTCGATACCCAGTCGGGCACGTTCGGGCCGAACAGCGGCAACGGTGGCTTCTCGGCAGCCATCGCGCCCTACCTTGCCGCCCTGGGACAGACCGATGACGCGCGCGCGCAGGCGCAGCGCGCCCGCGACCTGGCCGCGCAGAAGCCCGCCGGCTACTACAGCCAGGTGCTGGCGCTGTTCGGCCTGGGCCATCTTGACGGACATTTCCGCTTCGAAGCGGACGGCACCCTGGTGCCGGCCTGGAAATCCACATGCCCCGCCACGCGCTAGCTCCCGCGCTGGCGCTGTTGCTGGCCAGTTCCGCCTTGCCGGCCTTCGCGGCCGATCCTGCCCCAGCGGCAGGTGTGTCGCCGCCTGCCACATCCGCGCAGATGGCGCAGTTGCTTGCCGCTGCCAAAATGTGGGAGGCAAAGAACCGCACCGATATGGCGCGCGGCATCCTGGAAAAGGCACTGCTGATCGATCCGAACCAGCCCGAGGCGCTAAAGCTGATGGGCCTGATCGAGATCCGTTCGAACCGCCCCGCCGAAGCCGGCAAGCTGCTGGCCAAGCTGCGCCAGACCGCGCCGGGCAGCGCCGCGACGCTCGAACTCGATGACGCCTATCGGATCGCCACGCGCGACAAGCGCGAGATGGCCACCATCCGGTTGCTGTCGCGATCGGGCAAGGACGAGGAAGCCGTGAAGCGGCTGCTGTTGCTGTTCCCGCGCGGCGCGCCCAGCGGCGATCTGGCACGTGACTACTACCGCATCCTCTCAGGCACGCCGGATGGCCGCACACGGGCCATCAGCGAACTCCGCAGCCGCACGCGCCAGAACCCCAACGACATGGCACTGCAGCTCGCACTGGGCGATCTGCTGACCGACCGCGCCGGCACCCGCCAGGAAGGCATCGGCATCCTCTACCGCATCACGCAGCGCCCCGATGGCGACCGCAAGACCGCGCTCGACATCTGGCGGCGCACGCTCTACCGCGTGAATGACGACCCGGCCTACTACGTCTGGTTCGAGCGCTACCTGAAGGAAGTACCCGACGATGACGCCGCGCGGCAGACGCTCGCCGATCTCGGCAAGAAGGTAGAGGAGCAGAAGCGTCTGCAGGCCGACCCCGCCTATCAGGCCCGGCAACGCGGGCTGGCACAGCTCGAGCGTGGCCAGCTCAGTGAGGCGGACATCGCCCTGCAGAAGGCGTATCAAAAGCGGCGGAACGATGCCGAAGTGGTGGGCGGGCTCGGACTCGTGCGCCTGCGCGAAGGCCGGCACGACGAGGCACGCGAACTGTTCGCACGTGCGCAGCAGCTCGACCCGAGCAACAAATGGCGCAGCCTGATGGCCACGGCGACGTTCTGGGGCATGATCTCCAAGGCACGCGACGCGAACAAGCAAGGCAAGCCGGCCGAAGCGGAAGCGCTGGCGCGCAAGGCACTGGCGCAGCAGCCTGGCAACGACAGTGCGGAAGGCATCCTGGCCGACGCGCTGATCGCGCAGAACAAGGATGCGGAAGCCGAGGCGCTGCTGCGCAAGATGCTGGCCCGCCCCAAACCCGACATGGGCGCGCTGCGCTCGCTGGTCGAACTCCTGCAGAAGGAACATCGCGATGCCGAAATCGATCCGCTGATCGCCGGCATCGAGCCGCGCATGAAAGGTTCCGAGCGCGAGATGCGCGCGATGCGTGCCGACCTGCTATCGGTGCAGGCGGAACGGCTGCTGGCGCAGCAGAAGCGCAGCCCCGCCATCGCCAACCTGGAGGCTTCGGTTCGGCTGCAGCCCGACGACGCCTGGACACGCTTCACGCTGGCCCGCCTCTATCGCGATCTGGGACTACCCGCGCTAGGCCGCACCGTCATGGACGACGGTCTCAAGGCTGCGCCGACAAGCGAGATGCGCTATGCGACGGCGCTCTACCTGAACAGCGTGGACGACATCGACGCGGCCACTACGGTGCTGGCCGCCGTGCCGGATGCCGAGCGCTCGGAAGGGATGAGGAACCTCGGACATAACCTGGCCGCCCAGCGCTTGCTCCGCGAAGCCCGGCTGCGCGTTGCCGAGGGACACGACGACGAGGCACGTGCCCTGTTGCGTCAGGCCGCGCAGGAGGCCCAGAACGATCCGCACATGCTGGCGTCGATCGGACGCGAATGGATCGCGCTCGGCGAGCCGGAGACCGGTTTGCATCTGGTCAGCGACTGGCTGGCCGCGCACCCGGAGGACCCGCATCTCGACATCCGCCTGCGCTATGGCGAATTGCTGGCGGCGGCCGATCGCGACGAGGCATTGCGCCAGTGGATCGCCGATTCGACCGCCCTGCCCGGCATCACCGACGAACAACGTGCCAGCTTCGCCGACCAGTCACTGCGACTGGCCATCCGCGAGACCGATCGGCGCATCGCCGAAGGCGACTTCAACGGCGCGCACGACACCCTGTACGCCGTGCCAGAAGCACAGCAACGCGACCGTCGCTGGCTGCTGGAGCTCGCGGACCTGCGCGAGGCCCATGGCGACTTCAAGGGCGCAGCCGATGCGGCGCGTCAGGTGTTGGCCACCGATCCGCACGACGCCGGCGCGCAACTGACGCTGGCGCGGCAGTACGAACGCATGGGCCGCACCGACGAGGCGCTCGACATCGTGCGCACGGTGCTGGCCGAAGCGCCCGACGACGATATCGACACACGCCTCTCGGTGGCGCGGCGCTTCACTGCGCTGCGGCGCGAGGACGAAGCGGATGCCGTCGTCGATGCGCTCGACGCCCGCTTCCCGAACCGCGCCGACATCACCGTGCAGCGTGGCCGCATCGCCCAGTCGCGCGGTGATTACAACGATGCGGCTGAAATCTATCGCACCGCGCTCGGGCTCGAGCAACGCGAAAGCGTGCTGCCGGGCCCCGAGGGCACGCCCGCGCAGCGCGCGCTGGCGGGCCTGGAGGCACGTCGCCAGGGCGAAGTGGCAACGGCCGTGTTGCAGTCGAACAAATCCGGCGACGACGGCATCTCCAAGCTGAACGCCACCGAGATTCCGCTCTATGTGCGGATTCCGAATGGCTATACAGGCCACTACTTTTTCCATGCAGATACCGTGCTGCTCGATGCGGGTACGCTGCAGGCCAGCCGATCGGTCAGCGACCTGCCCTTCGGCAAGATCCCAGCGCTCGGCAACGCCGGGCTCGGGCCGATCGGCCAGACCGACAAGGGTGTGGCCCTGGCCGCCGGCTACGAATACGATGGCGCATACAACAGCTGGCGCGCCGATATCGGCACCACGCCGCTTGGCTTCACCGAGCAGAACGTGGTTGGCGGCTTCCGCTATCGCGCCGACCTCGGCGTTTCGTCGTTCAGCGCGGACATCTCGCGGCGGGCCGTGACAAGTTCGCTGATCTCGTACGCGGGGGCCGTTGATCCGGTCACCGGGGAGCACTGGGGCGGCATCGTGCGCAACGGCGTCCACTTGCGGTACGCGCGCGATGTCGGACGCATTGGCCTGTTTGCCGACGTCGGCGCCGGCCTCTACACTGGTGACAACGTGAAGACCAATCGCGAAATCACCGTGCGCACCGGCTTCGACGTGCCCGTCTACATGGCGCGGGACCAGAGGGTCTCCAGCGGTCTGGTGCTCAACTACTGGCATTACTCCGACAACCAGCGGTTCTATACGTTTGGACATGGCGGCTACTACAGCCCCCAACGCTATGTGTCGTTCGGCATCCCTCTGGACTGGACCGGGCGGTATCACAAGTGGTCGTGGCGCTTCCTTGGCTCGGCAGGGTGGTCATTCACCTACGAGGACGATGCGCCGTACTTCCCGACCCGCCCCGACCTGCAGGCGATGAGCGGCAACGCCATCTACAAGGGCGGTTCGGGCGGTGGCTTCAGCTACACGTTGGGCGCGACGATCGAATACACGCTCGCGCCGCACTGGGTGGTTGGCGCGGCATTCTCGATCGACCGGTCACGCGACTACGCGCCGAACCGTGCCATGGCCTGGCTCCGGTATCTGTTCGACAAGCGGAAAGACCCGGTGCCGTACCCGCCCGCGCCAGTGCGGCCCTATTCGACTTACTGAGCGACTTACTGAGCGACATACTGAGCTATCGGGTTCTGTCATGAACGACGTCGAACACTCTGCCCCCCGCCCCTCCCGCAAGCCGCTGCTGGCGCGGCTGCAGGCGCGCACGCTGCTCGCGATCGAAGGGCTGGCGCCGGCGCTCGGCACGCTGGCCAGCGGCCGCGCACACGTGGTGTACGCGCAGCCCTCGCCCGCACGCGATGCTTTCTTCTGGCAAACCGCCGCCGGCGCGCTGCGCGGACCCGCCAGTGTGCTCTCGGCGCGTGATGCCGGCGAAATCGCCAAGGCGCTCCGCGAGCATGGTCTCGATATCGACGTCAATCGCGCGCTGCATTCGCGTGCCAATCTCTGTGCCTTGCGTGCCCAACCCGGCCGCGACGGCATCGATGCCTTGATCGACGCGCTTCAGGCACTCGTCGACCAATGCGGCGCGCGGGGCACGATGCTCCTGATCGAAGGCGCCGAAGCATTTTTCAGCTGGCAGGATGCGGTCGCCCTGGCGAGCCAAGGCGTTCGCCTGCACGATTGGTGCGCGAAAGAACGCTGTGGCGTGCTGCTCGTGGTCGCGCCGCCTCCGCTGGCGCCGGGACAATCGCCGCCCGACTTGCAGGCCTTCCACGGCCGTTTTGCCGGTGCGGCGCAACTTTCCCAGCAGCAGGGGCAGTACACCTGGGAAGTCGCGTTCTGGCGCGACAAGCAGTCGGTGGTCGCTGGCGAAGTTTTGCGGCTGCGCTTCGCGCCGCACGAGCAACGGCTGATGGTGGCGTCCGACACCTACAGCGACCAGATTGAGGAAGCGGGAATGCTGGCGCCCGACGAAGACCGCGTGATCGTCAGCCGCGATGCGGTGCTGCGCGAGCGCTTCATTCCCGAGAACTGGCGCATCGTTGACAGCAACGAAGCCGCCGTCGCCACGGCCAGCCAGTCCGTGGCCGCGACCGTGATCCTGCGCTATTCGGGCAGCCGCGACCTGGAACTGCTGGCCAGCCAGGTGCACCGCCTGCGGCGTAGCGCGGGCCGCGCGCTCAAGATCGTGATCCGCGAAGACCGCGAGGCCATGCGCCAGCACTATGAGCTGCTGATGCTCAACCTCGGTGCCAATGCCGTGGTGGCGCAACGCACGCCGTTCGCGCGAATGCAGGCGATGATCGACGCGTTGCAAGGTCAGGTCTTCTCGCGGCCGATCCTCGCTGACTATCACAGCGCCCTATCGGCCGTGCTGACGACCTCGGCCACCGGCTACGTGACGCCCGACACGTTCCTTTCTCTGGTGCGCGATGCGATGGACCGCAGCCGCTTGATCCGGCTGCCACACGTACTGCTGCAACTGCCGCTACTGCCCGAAGTGGCGCATATCGACGCGCTGCGCGCCTGCCATATGAACCGCGCCGGCGACCTCTGCACCGCGGGCAGTGATAGCGTGTACGCGTTTTTCTTCGCCTGCCGGCTGGACGATGTCGACGCGGTATGCGCGCGCGTGTTCCAGCGTCCGATGGGCGATATGTTCCAGGGCGATCTGCGCAGCGGCGACAACGAATCGATCGCCGCGACGCTGAGCGAACTGGAGGCCGATATTCAGGCCTATCCGCCTCCCGACTACACGCGCTGGCTGGCCCAGGAACCATCGAGCCACACGGAACCGTCGGATGCACCAACGGAGGCATCCCCAACGACACCGGCCCCGGCGCAGACCTTGCCGTTGATCGCGCCTCGCCGGGCACAAGGCGGCGGTGGCCCACGCGCCCTGCCGCGCCACCACCCCGTGCCGCTCAAACCACTACGCTGACCCATGCCCATCTTTCTCGGCTACTTCGTCTGGGGACTGATTCTGGCGGCGCCGCTTGCGTGGCTGACGTGGCGCTTTGATCTGTTGCGCTGGCTGCCGCGCTGGACCGCGCCACGGCCCCGTCGCAGCGTGCGACTACCACCGCAACTCGACGCCCTGGTGATACGTGGCAAGCGCCGTATCGGCGATGGAGAACAGTCATGATTACCGTGGCCATCGTCTCCACCACGGGCGGGGCTGGCCGCAGCACGCTGACGGCGGAACTGGCCTCGCTGCTGGCCCAGCGCAAGCACCCGGCGCTGGCGCTGGAATGCGATCCCGCCAACGTGCTCGGCTTTCACTTCGGGATGAGAGAGATTCCCGAGGATGGCCTCGGTGCCTATCTCGACGCACCGACCCCTGGCGCGTGGGCACGCGCCGGACAACGCAGCGACGATGACGTGCTGTTCGTGCCATGGGGCAGCGGCGGCGCCCCTGCCGCGCTGGCGAACGCCGCGCCGGACTGGCTCGGCCGGCTGCTGGCGCAGGTGGATCTGCCACCGCGTGGTGTAACGTTGATCGACTGCGCACGTTGGCCATCCCCACTCGCGGATCAGGCCATCGCAGCGGCCGATCTCGTGCTCGTGCTGGCCCCGGCGCAACCGGAGACCTGCCTGACGCTGCGCCGATTGGCCGACGCGCTGACCGCGCAAGGCAAAACCGCCCGCTATGTGGCTACGCGCCTACAGCCTGCGCGGCAACTTCATGTCGATATCGTCGCGCTGTTGCAGGCCATGCTCGGGCAGGCCATGCTGCCCTATCACGTCCATGACGACAGCAGCGTGGCAGAGGCGCTGGCCCGCAGCGAGAGTTTCTGCCGCAGCACGCCACACTCGCAGGCCGCGCATGACATGAATGGCCTGGCGTCGTGGTTGTCGGCATGGCTCGAAGCCGCCACACAGGAGTCCCGGCAATGAGCGCGCGCGGCTTCTCGCCAGGCGAACTGTTCTCAGGCGCCCGCGACCGCGTGGCGCGGGCGCTCGGCGTGGCGCGCACCGCGAATGCCGGCAACTGGCTGCTCCGCCTGTTCTTTCGCCCGCCTCGGCCGGGCAAGCGCGACATCCCGGCGGAATGGGCCGCGCAGGTTCACAAACGCGCCATGACCCGGCTCGGCATCGGCAAGCGCCAAAGCACGGGCGCGTGGCTGTGGCGCCTGTTCATCCGCCCCCCAAAACCTCGACATCGACTGGCTGCCGATCCGCGCAAGCAGCGTTCGATGGCCGAGCCGGAGCGCGACAACTGGCTGCGCCGCTGGCTCGATCGGGTACTCGAGCCCGTCTGGAATACGACATCGCGACTGCACCACCAATTCTTGTCGATCCTGCCTCGACCGGACTGGAATCGAGTGGCCTATTCGCTCGAGTCCCTTGCCGCGCAGGTCGGGCGTATTCCATTTGTCCTGCCGATCTCCATGATCATCGCAGCCATCGCCACCGTCGTCATCGGCACCACGCCGCTGACGTTCGCGAGCCAGATGCTGATGTTCGCCGTGGTCTGGGCCATACTGATCGTCGTGCGGCGCATTCCTGGGCGGCTGGCCACGATCACGATGATCGCCGTCTCCATGCTGATGGCCGTGCGCTATATCTGGTGGCGCTCCACACAAACGCTGCAGTTCGCCACCACGACCGAGGCCGTGATCGGTTACCTGCTCTACGCAGCCGAGTGCTACACGTGGCTGGTGCTCGCGCTGAGCTACCTGCAGACCGCCTGGCCGCTGCACCGCAAGCCAAAGTCGCTGCCGGCTGACTCGTCTCTATGGCCGACCGTCGATGTCTTTATCCCGACGTACAACGAATCACTCGCCGTGGTCCAGCCGACGGTGTACGCGGCGCGCAGCATGGACTGGCCCGCCGACAAGCTGCGCGTCTATATCCTCGACGACGGCCGCCGGCCGGCGATGCGCGAGTTCGCCGAAGCGGCGGGCGTGGGCTACATCACGCGCGACAACAATCGCCATGCCAAGGCCGGCAATATCAATCAGGCGCTGCCGCGCACCAGCGGGGACTACATCGCGATTTTCGACTGCGACCATATCCCCACGCGCTCGTTCCTGCAGATGACCATGGGCGAGTTCCTGGACGATCCGAAGTGCGCGCTGGTGCAGACGCCCCACCACTTCTTCTCGCCCGATCCGTTCGAACGCAATTTCGACACCTTCCGCCGCGTGCCGAACGAAGGCAGCCTTTTCTACGGCCTGATCCAGGACGGCAATGACCTCTGGAACGCCACGTTCTTCTGCGGCTCCTGCGCGGTAATCAAGCGCGCGCCGCTGCTCGAGATCGGTGGCATCGCGGTAGAGACCGTCACCGAGGACTCGCACACTGCACTGAAACTGCACCGCCGCGGCTACAACAGCGCATACCTGCGTACCGTGCAGGCCGCCGGGCTGGCCACCGAAAGCCTGTCCAGCCATATCGGCCAGCGCATCCGGTGGGCACGCGGCATGGCGCAGATCTTCCGTCTGGACAATCCGCTGCTTGGCAAGGGCCTGACGTTGTTCCAGCGCCTGTGCTACAGCAATGCGATGCTGCACTTCTTCTACGGCATTCCACGGCTGATCTTCCTGACCATGCCGATCGCGTATCTGTACTTCGGGCTGCACGTGATCAATACGTCGGCGCTGATGATCATGGCCTACGTGTTGCCATACCTGCTGATCGCCAACGTCACCAACTCGCGACTTCAGGGTCGCTACCGACATTCGTTCTGGGCGGAAGTCTACGAGTCCGTGCTGGCGTGGTACATCGTGCTGCCCACCACGGTGGCCTTCATCAATCCGCGCGCCGGCAAGTTCAACGTAACAGCCAAGGGCGGGCAGATTGCCGACGACTATCTGGACTGGACTATCTCCAAGCCCTATCTGGTACTGCTGGCGCTGAACGTGGCCGGCCTTGTATTCGGCGTGCTCCGCCTGCTGTTCTGGGGCACCGAAGAGCCGGCCACCGTGCTGATGAACATGGGATGGGCCACGTTCAACCTCATCATGCTCGGCGCTGCCGTTGGCGTGGCCCGCGAGGCGCGGCAGGTACGCGTGTCGCACCGTATCCCGATGCGCGTGCCGGCCACTCTGCTGCTGCCCGATGGCCGCACGATCGCGTGCAAGACCGAGAACTATTCGATGGGTGGCCTGGGCATGGTGCTGCCAATCGACGTGCCACTGGTCGAGGGCGCGCCGGTGGGCGTATGTCTGTCGCGCGGATCGCGAACCTATCACTTCCCCGCCGTGGTCACCCGCAATATCAATCGCCACCTTGGGGTGCGCATGGACGATCTGAGCGTCGAACGCGAAGCGCAGTTGATCCAGTGCACGTTCGGCCGCGCCGACGCATGGATCGACTGGCTCGACGACGAGCGCGTCGATGCCCCGCTGCGCAGCTTCAAGGAAGTCGTTGAAATGGGCTATCAGGGTCTGCTGCGGCTCTACGACGCCTTCGTCGATGCCGTCGAGCTGGTGACCGCGCGACGCCGCTCACGGCTGCCCTGACCGCCCCGAACCCCTAAGCGAGACCCCATGGGACTCTGGAACCTCTACTTCCTCGCCAAGATCTACCTGTTCCATACCGGGCAGATGCAACCGATATGGCTGCTGAACCTGGTCTTCGCCCTGCTGCTGGTGATACCGCTCGAGTCGCGCGTTCTGCGGGTGCTGCGGCAGGTCATCGCCATCGGCGCCGGCGCGGCGCTGGCGTGGCGGGAATCCACGCTGCCGCCGTTCGCGCGTCTGCTCACGGAATTCTCCAACATCCGCACCTTCACACCCGGATACCTGGTGGAACTGTTCCAGCGCTTCGTGCCGGTGCAGATGGTGGTGGCCGTGGTGCTGGTGGTCCTGGTATACCTGCTGATCAACCGATGGATTCGCACCACTACGTTCGTCCTGCTTGCCTTGATCGCCATGCCGATCTGGTATGGCACGGGTATCACGCTGCCGGGCGCGAAGGCTCAGCAAGCAACAGCGCAATCCGACGGATCGCCGCGCGCGGATATCAACGCCACCAACAACTACGACGCCATCCTGGCCGCGTTCCGCCAGCAGGAAGCCCAGCGCACCGCCACCTTCTCGCCGCTCACCGCAACGCCTGACGCGCAGTTCGACATCATCGTGCTGCACATCTGCTCGCTGTCGTGGGATGACCTTGACGCGGCCAAGAGCCTCAATCACCCACTGCTGTCGCGCTTCGACTACCTGTTCAAGAACTTCAGTTCCGCCGCCAGCTATAGCGGTCCGGCCGCCATCCGCCTGTTGCGCGCGTCATGCGGCCAGCAGCCGCACAAGGATCTGTACGACCCCGCGCCCGCCGAATGCCACCTGTTCGCCGATCTGGCCCAGGCCGGCTTCACGCCGCGCATCCTGATGAACCACGATGGCCGCTTCGACAACTTCCGCAACTACGTGGAGACCGAGATCGGCATTCAGGGCGTGAAGATGGAATCGACCGACGGCGTGCCGGTGGCCATGCGCGCCTTCGACGACTCGCCGATCCTGGACGACTTCAATACCTTTGACCACTGGTACAAGCAGCACCTGGCGCAGGACAAAGGCCCCGTGGCGCTCTACTACAACACGGTCACGCTGCACGACGGCAATCGCCTGCCCGACAAGCGCCTGACCAGCATCGAGTCCTACCCGCTGCGCCTGAAGACGTTGCTCGACGATGTCGACCGGATCATCGACACCATCAGCAAGTCCGGCCGCAAGGCCGTGGTGATCTTCGTGCCCGAGCATGGCGCGGCGCTACGCGGCGACAAGAACCAGATCTCGGGGCTGCGCGAGATTCCCACTCCCAACATCATCCACGTGCCCGTGGGCGTCAAACTGGTCGGCCTGCCCACCACGGCAACGCCGCAGCCGGTAACCATCGACGCGCCGACGAGTTTCTTCGGATTGTCACAATTGGTGTTCAATCTCGTGGCCGACAGCCCGTTCCGCCAGGGGGCGCCCGATCTGGCGCACTACGTCGAGGATCTTCCGCAGACCCAGATGGTCGGCGAGAACGAAGCGACGCTGACGATGAAACGAACCAACGGCTATGTGATTCACACACCGGACGGCGTCTGGGTGGAGCAGCAATGAGCAAACCCATCGGGTCCCGCAAGGCGGCCACGGCCTACAGCGACATCGACATGCTGGCCCAGCATGTGGACGGCTTCGACGCGCAGCAGTACTTCGACCAGCAAATTGAAGTGGAAACAGTGGCCGCCGCGCAACGCTGGCCTCTGCTGGCCCGGGTGATGGGGTGCTCGGCATTGGCCGACGCGGAGCCGTCGGTTGCCGTCGGCCCGAGCGGTGGCGGCTGACGGTCGCCCCCCCTCCCCAAAGCGCTACGCCCACCATCCCCCGCCAGTAGGGAAGCAACATTGGCCTTCGGGGCCAAAGTGTCACGGATTCGTCATATCGCCTGCCTAGACTCTGGGCCACTTTCCACACAGTGTCCCTCCCGTCATGTCTGGCGTACTGGTCGACCCTTCCGCTGCCCGTCCGCGCTTCCGACAGCCATGCGCCGAAGACCTGGCCATGCCGACCCCGTCTGTCACCACCGACCAGACGAACCAGGATGTGCTGGAGGTCTTTGCCGCCCATCGCGACCTGGCCTGCCTGCCCGTCACCGAGCAAGGCAAGCCGATCGGCCTGATCAATCGGTCGATCTTTCTGTCGCAGATGAGCAAGCCCTATCATCGCGAGCTCTACAACCGCAAAAGCTGCATCGCGTTCATGGACAAGGAGCCGCTGATCGTCGACGCGGCCATGAGCATTGACGCACTGACGTTCCGAACCGTGGAATACGGTGAAAAGGCGCTGGCCGACGGCTTCATCATCGCGCGCGACGACCAGTACATCGGCCTGGGGCAAGGTCTGCAACTGATGCGCGTGGTGGCGGACATGCAAGCCGAGCGAAATCGCCAGATCATGCACAGCATCGACTATGCGAGCACGATCCAGCGCGCGATGCTGCGTGCCTCGCGCGAGATGCTGGGCGCCACGCTGCCCGACGCCGCACTGGTATGGGAACCGCGTGACGTGGTCGGCGGCGACTTCTACCACTTTGCCGCCTTCGAGGACGGCTGGTTCGCCGCGCTGGCCGACTGCACCGGCCACGGCGTGCCAGGCGCATTCATGACGCTGATCGCCTCGTCGCTACTCACGCAGGCCATCGAGCAGATCGGCCCGCGTGACCCCGGCGCGCTGCTGATGGCCGTAAATCGCGGCATCAAGCAGATGCTCGGCCAGAACGACCGCGAGCCGCGTGAATCACCGAGCGCGTCGGAATCCGACGACGGCATGGACGCGGCCTTCTTCTGGTTCGACAACGCCACGCGCCAACTGACCTTCGCCGGCGCCAAGTCATCGCTGTTCGTGCTGCAACCCGCCGACGCCGAAGGCGAGATGGTCAACGGCGCGCGCATGGGTGTCGGCTACGTCGATACCGATATGGCATTCACGTGGCAGAACAACGCCGTTCCGACCACGTCCGGCACGCTGGTGTTCGTCACCACCGATGGCCTGATCGATCAGATCGGCGGCCCGAAGGAAATCGCCTTCGGCAAGCGCCGGATGCGCGAGGCGATCTGCGCCAATCGCGCCGCATCAGCGACGCAGATCAGCCAGGCCGTGCAGGATGCCCACCGGGACTGGCAAGGCACGCAGCGCCGACGCGACGACCTGACTTTCTTCTGTTTCCGCGCGCCGTGACGCCATCAGGCTGCGCCGCGCCCATCCGCCAACACATGACCGCCGCACAATCGATTGACAATGAATATGAGCCCTTCTTCGCGATGGCTCGGGAACGCAACGTGATCTTCTACTACGTCGGCTATTTTTCGCAGAACATCATCGCCGCGATGTCCGACGCGGTGCGCCTGCAGCTTTCCGTCAGCGGCGTGGACGGCGCCACGCGCCGCAAGCTCTTCTCGTCGTTCGTGGAGATGGCGCAGAACATCGTGCACTACTCGTCCGATTCGCTGACATCGCCATCGCAAGCCGACGGTCATCTGCGCCACGGTTCCGTCTGCATCAGCATGGTCGACGAGCACTACCGCCTGATGTGCTCGAACCCGGTGTCCACCGCGCGCGTGGCGCAACTGCGCGGCACGCTGGAGCGCGTGCGCACCATGACGCTCGACGAGATCAAGCGCGCCTACAAGGAAACCCTGCGGGCCGAGGTGCCGGAGGGCAGCAAAGGCGCCGGTCTCGGCATCCTGACAATGGCGCGCGATGCCAGCGCCCCTCTGGAGTACAACTTTCAGCCGATCGACTCCGATCCGGTCTCGACGATGTTCCAGCTCGTCGCCACCATCTGAGCCCATCGGAAAGAGCCCGCCATGGAAAACCTGTTCATCGCCGCCACGCCAAGCTCGCCCGAAGTGAGCTTCGACTTCACGCGGCACGTTCTTTCGCTCAAGGGTGAGTCCTACCCCGAAAATGCCGCCGTGTTCTACGGCGAAGCCGTCACGCGCCTGCGCAAGTACCTGTCCGATTGCGATGGCGCGTCCGTCACGGTCAACGTCGCGCTGACGTACTTCAACAGCTCCAGCACCAAGATGCTGTTCAGCATGTTCGACGCGCTGAACGAGGCCGCCGAGCGTGGCAACGCGATCCGCCTGCACTGGTTCCACGACGAGGACGATGACACCATCCTCGAGTTCGGCCAGGAACTGCACGCCGATTTCCCCGCCATCGACTTCATCGACGAAGTGACGACCAGCAGTTGAATCCCCCTCTCGCTACCGTCGCCACCATGCCCGAGCCCGATCTGTTCGAATCGGAGAACAGCGTTCTGGCCCACGCCAGGTCCGTGTTCTGCGATGTCGACGCGGGCGAGGAAGCCTATCGTCACACCCTTGGCCAGCTCATCAGCTACTACGAGCGGCTGATGCGCGAGACGCGCCGCCTGATCCGGCGCAGCGACCGCGAAGAGCTGGAAATGAACCGGCTCAACCACCGGTTGCAGGAACTGGCCCAGGAACTCGAATACCGCGCCACGCACGACACACTGACCGGCGCGCTCAACCGCGGCGCCGTCATCGACCGCGCCACAGCGGCGCTGGCGCGCGGCAGCCTGGCGCTGATCGTGATCGACATCGACCACTTCAAGCGCCTGAACGATGACTTCGGCCACCCCGTGGGCGATGCGGTGATCTGCGGCGTCACGGCCTGCCTGAAGGACACGGTCCGCATGGAAGGCGTGATCGGACGCATGGGCGGCGAAGAGTTCGCAGCGCTGCTGCCCGACTTCACGATCGACGCCGCCGCCACGTTGGCCGACCAGATGCGTCTGGCCATCGCCGGACATCGCTTCCCTGCCCCCGTCAACCGCGAGGTCACCGCCAGCTTCGGCGTGAGCTGGTCACCGCAGGGCCGCCCGTTCGAGCACGCTTACGGCCGCGCGGACGAGGCGTTGTATGAAGCCAAGCGAGGCGGGCGGAATCGGGTAACGCAGGCGCGGGAGTGACTGGCATCGTCCAGCCAGTGCCCACTCGTCCGAGGGGTGAAGCAATCGCCGGCACAGCCCGATAGATGAGGGGTCTTGTGCCGCATCCGTTATCCGTCACCTCATGGGCGCTCTCCTCATCATGCTGGGCTACTACGCTGCCGCCTACGGCTGCGTCTGGCTCATCGGCCGAATCTGTCCCCCGCTAGGCAACCTTGTTGTCAGATTCCGCTACCTCGTCGGCCTGGCCGTCCTCGTCTACTGGTTTCACTCGCTCTCCGGCTGGCAAGGGAAAGGCGTGCCATCGACGCTCTTCTTCCTGGCGATCATGCTGTGCCTGCTGCCAAAGTCCCTGAGGTTCGGAAAAGGAGGGCGAGCCAGCGAGTAAGACGTTGCACATGCGCGACGCTGGACAGCCGGAGCGGCTCTGCTATAATCGCGGACTTCCCGGAGAGATGGATGAGTGGTTTAAGTCGCACGCCTGGAAAGCGTGTATGGGTTAATAGCCCATCGGGGGTTCGAATCCCCCTCTCTCCGCCACAGATTTCGAGAAACCCCGGCAGATCCCAGGATCTGCCGGGGTTTTTTTGACCTGTCGATCAGCCGATCCCCGCTGCGGGAATCTCCTTCCGGCACCCCGTCACGCATACACCGCACCTGACGCACCCCTCGCCCGTGCCGCTTTCATGTATCCACTCTGTACTGTCGTGTCGAGTCCGGATGCACAAGTACTGGTGCTTTCGTACAAGCCTGTATCCGGTCATCACAAACGGTTAAATGCCAAGTGAAGTCCTGTCAGTTCTGCCTCTGGCGGCCTGAATGCCCTTGCTAACGTGCAACCGCTCCCCGGTACTTCACGGCGGTAGCTCACCTAAACAACGCATTCAAGGAAACAGCACATGTCTTCGATCAGCAGCCTGTCTTCAAGCACCGGTTACCTGCCGGCCGCCACCAGCCAGAACAATGCCGCGCAACGGCGCGCCGACTTCCAGCAGATCGCGCAGGACCTGCAGAACAACGATCTGAGCGGCGCCCAGCAGGCCTACTCGGCGCTGCAGCAAACCGGCGTGGATACCAGCACGACCGCTTCGGTGTCAGGCACGTCGGGTACCTCCAGCACGTCAAACAGCTCGCCGCTGGACGCACTCGGTCAGGCCTTGCAAAACAATGATCTGAGTGGTGCCCAGCAGGCGCTGGCCAAGCTCAAGCAGGCCCATCATGGCGGCGGTCATCACCATCATGGTGGCGCGGCCCCCGCACAGGCCATCGCGAGCACGTCCTCGACGGACGCGAGCAATTCGCTGGCAGTCGAAGCGAGCGCCGCCGCAGTGCCGGCTGGCTCGATCATCAATACGCTGGCCTGATCTGCGCCGGTCGTGCGTGGTCCTTCCGGGTCCTCGCCATGACCGGCCGAGAGGCGCGCGGCAGGGTGTCGTGTGCCGCGCAAACGACACCCTGGATGACGTTGCTACCAACCACGTATAGAAAGGCAGGCAACGGTCCCATGCGACAGGCCGGCGGCGCGGGGCGTCAATGCGACCGGACTCCTTGACACCCGTGCGGTGTGACCAGAGCGCGTACTCGCGTTGAGTGTGGCTGCCCGGCAGTTTCCCCACCAAAACGATCAGCCCTTCTGCCCTGTCCCCTGACCGTGACCCTGTGCGTCGGACACAGGGTCACGGCAGGCACCACCGTTGCCAGACGGCAGTGCCATCGCTCGTCCGACGTTATCCCTTGCTACTGCTGGACGAGAACTGCTGCGTCAGGTAGGCACTGGTGCTCTGCATCTGCGACATGATCACGTCGAGCTGCGTGAACTGCGCCTTGTAGTTGGCGATGTCCGCGTTGATCTGCGTCTGCGTCTGATCGTACTGATTGCTCAGATCCTTGAGTGTGTTGTTGATGCCTGCGGTTGCCGTGGTCACCGCACCGGTGCTACTGGTCAGGTTCTTGACCCACGTGCCGATCTGATTGCCATAGCCACTTACGCCATCGGCGTTGCCGAACAGGTTGCCCACCGCGCCGGCATTGTTGTTCAGCGCCGTGGTCAGCTTGCTGGTGTCGAGCGCCAGCGTACCGTCGTCCTGGAACGAGATGCCGATCTGCGAGAGCGTGCTGAACGCGTTGTTCGCCTGGGGCGTATTCAGCAGGCTGCGCAACTGCGACTGCATGATGCTCAGCGTGGAATCACCGGTCAGCGGTGAAGCCGTCTGTGTGGAGGGGTCATACGCAGACAGCGAGGCAGAGGTGCTCTGCAGGTTGTTGTACGCGGTGACGAATCCCTGTATGCCCGTCACGATCGAGCTGGTGTCGCGTTGCACCGAGACGTTGCTGGTACCTGTCTGCGCCAATGTCATGGTCACGCCGGCCACCGCGTCGCTCACGGTGTTGCTGGTGCTCTGGATGGCGATATTGTTGACAGTGAGCTGGGAATTCTGGGCAGCAACGGTCTGCTGCAGGTTCTGCGTGCCGGCAGGATCGTATCCAACAAGGTTCGCTAGCGCCGTGCCGCCATCGGTTTCATTGACCGAAAGCCGCACGCTGTTGGTGGCACCCGTATTGTTCGAGTTGATCACAAGGCGGTAGGGTGTACCAGAGCCGTCGTTGATGATGCTTGCGGTGACGCCGGCATTGGCGTTGTTGATCGCGCTGGCGATGCCCTGCAGCGTGTTGTGGCTGCTGTCGATCGTGATGTCGACGCCGGTGCTGGCGCTGTTGGCCGTGAACGTGGCCCCGGTGTATGTGCCGTAGGTGCCGCTGGACGCATTGCTGTCAAGCGTGCCGCCGGTGATCGAACCGAAATCGACATGGATGGTGCCGGTGCCGATGGCAGCGGTCTGGTTGGCCTGTCCCTTCGAGACGAGCGATTGCGCCTGCGCGAGTTGCGTGACGTTGACCGCATAGTTGCCGGTGGCCGCCGTATTACTACCGGTTGCGCTCAACACGGCGGTGTTGCTGGAACTGGCAGTCGTTGCCTGGAAGAAGGACTGACTGGCAAGCTCGCTGGCCGAGCCCTGGAAGGCCGCCAGCATGCTCTGGATCTGCCCATATGCGGAGAGCTTGGTCTGGTAGCTCTGCTGCTCCTGGGTGATCGCGGTCAGCGGTGCCTGTTCGGCCTGAGTGAGCTGGTCGAGCAGGGAACTCAGGTCAAGTCCGGAGCCAACGCCGAGGTTGGATATCAGGCCGGAGCTTGAGGCGGAAGTCGTACTGGATGTCGTAGTCATGACTCGCTTCTGGTGAGGGGATATATCGTCTGGGACGATATCGAGCAGCCTGAGCAATGCTCAGGTTCTGCAACCAGGCTATTGCTTGTTCTGCACGCAATAACCCGTCATCACCATAGCAACGAGAAACTGGCGCTTATTGATGAATTGGCGCCGCTTTCGCCGGCATTTAACCGGCGGTGACGATGCGTAACGCACTGCAAGAATTTGAGGCGGTTGTGTGGGACTGTCTGACTCAAATCCAATACAAAGCGGAAACATTGTCCACTGCGCGGACCTGCTTTCGGCATTCAAATGCTTCGAAGGCTCCTGGATGACAAAGCGACTACGGCGGTGGCGCGAAAGACTACTTTCCTGCCGCGCGTGGAGTGCCAATTGCGGAAGCGTCCCAGACCAGATTCGGAAACATCAAATGGAACCCCCACGCACTTGGGAGCAGACTTGATCCGTTGGGCGCCTCCCGGCCTCAGCAAGATCTGTTGTGACCCCAACTGATCTATTCCCGCGCGCCCACTACCTCTCCGGTGTGGGCGTTTTTTTGTCCAATGGGCAATGGACAACGGGCAATACCCTGCTACCCCTTCCGCAGGTAATTCACCAACCTGTCGATCACCGGCGCATTCCTCGGCGTCACCAGACTGACCAGGATGGCCGCGGCAAACCCGGCTGGCACGCCGAACGCGCCCGATGCGATCGGGTCGACGCCGAACCAGCGGTTGCCGAAGATGCCAGTCATCTTGGTGAAGAACGGGTAGTTGACGAAGATGTAGTAGACCGCCACACCCAGGCCGGTTGCCATGCCGGCTACCGCGCCCGCTGCAGTGGTGCGGCGCCAGAAGATGGCCAGCACCAGTACCGGGAAGAAGCTCGATGCTGCCAGCGAGAACGCCGCGCCGACCAGGAACAGGATATTGCCGGGCCGTAGCGATGTGACATAGGACGCGAACAGCGCCACCCCTAGCAGTACGACCTTCGCGGTCGTCACGCGCCGCTGGTGGCTCGCCTGGCGGTCGACCATGTGGTAGTAGACGTCGTGCGACAGCGCGTTGGCGATGGTAAGCAGAAGGCCGTCGGCCGTGGACAACGCTGCCGCTAGCGCGCCGGCGGCGACCAGTCCTGAGATCACGTAGGGAAGCCCGGCGATTTCTGGGGCGGCCAGCACGATCATGTCCGGCTGGATCAGGATCTCGGCCCATTGGACGATGCCATCGCCGTTCATATCCCGGATGCCGAACACGGGAGGGTCGACCTTCCGCCATTGCACCACCCACTGCGGCAACTCGGCGTATGGCGTGCCTACCAGATGCTGCAGGAACTCGGCCTTGACCAGCGCCGCGAGCGTTGGCGCGGACACGTACAACAGCGCGATGCAGAACACCGCCCAGGCCACCGAGTTGCGGGATTCGCGTACCGATGGCGTCGTGTAGAGGCGCGTCAGGATGTGCGGCAGGCTGGCCGTCCCGAGCATCAGGCAGAACACCAGCAGCACGAAGTTGAGCCGTTGCGTCTTGCGCTCCTGCTCCGACGCCGCAGGGTACGGCTCAGTCGAGGGCGTTGAAACCCGGCTGCGCGCGAGCGCATCCTCGCGCATCTGGGTCCACTGTTGCAGCGCGTCCGCGGCATCGACCGGGAATGCCAGGCGCTCGCGCTCCACGCTCTTGATCTCGCGCAGCGGCGCATTGCGCGCCCGCAACTCGAGCAATCTGGCGTCGAGCGCATTGCGTTCCTCCAGGAACGATTCCGGCAGTCGCGCGATGCGGTCCTGCAGCGCTATGGCCTGCTGCTGGAAGATCTCGCGCACCTGGATTTCGGCCGGATCGCGCTCGATCGCTTTTTCCGTCTGGTCGATCTGCCTCAGCAACTTGCCATAGCTAACCTGCGGCAGCACTTCGTGATGGTGCTTCCACGCGATCAGCGACACCGTCAGTAGAAACGCGACGATGAGCATGATGTACTGCGCCACCTGCGTCCACGTCACGGCGCGCATTCCACCCAGGAACGAACAGACGAGAATGCCGGCCAGACCGAAGAACACGCCAACGGCAAATTCCACGCCGATAAAGCGCGTGACGATCAGCCCGACTCCCTGGATCTGCGCCACCAGATAGACGAACGAGCATAGCGATGCGGCCAGCACGGCGATCGCGCGCACCGGCATGTTGCCGCCCGGCTTGCCATTGCCATACCGCGCTGCCAGGAAATCGGGGATCGTATAGCCGCCGTACTTGCGCAGGTATGGCGCCAGCAGGAAGGCCACCAGGCAGTAGCCGCCGGTCCAGCCCATCACATAGGCCAGCCCTTCGTAGCCGGAGACGAAGATGATGCCGGCCAGTCCGATGAAGGATGCCGCGCTCATCCAGTCCGCGGCAATCGCCATACCATTGAACATGGCCGGTACCCGCCGTCCCGCCACGTAGTACTCGTTGAGATCCGAGGTACGACAGATCAGGCCGATGCACGCATAAATCGCGATCGTGACGAAGAGGAAGACGTAGCCAAGCCAGAGCGCATCCGCATTGGAATGCTCCAGCAAGCCCATCATGCCGACGAAACCAAACAGCCCGAGCGTGAACAGGCCGTAGTACAGCATCAACCGGCGGCGAAAGCGCGACTGGGTGTCTGGCATCAGCAAGAAAGAAAATCGTGCCCGCTCAGCATGAAACCGAGGCGGGCACGATGGGTGTCACGGGTGCGTGACCGGGACGATCCGTTTTCCGGATCCGCTTGCTGGCCGTTACTGGGCTTGCTTGAGCTGATCGAGAATGGCCGGGTTCTCCAGCGTCGAGGTGTCCTGCGTGATGTCCTCGCCCTTGGCCAGCGAACGCAGCAGGCGGCGCATGATCTTGCCCGAACGCGTCTTGGGCAGATTGTCGCCGAAGCGGATGTCCTTCGGCTTGGCGATCGGGCCGATTTCCTTGCCCACCCAGTTGCGCAGCTCGGCCGCGATCTTCACGGCCTCTTCAGCCGTCGGACGCGAACGCTTGAGCACCACGAACGCGCAGATCGCCTCTCCGGTGGTGTCATCGGGACGACCCACCACGGCAGCCTCGGCCACCATCGGGTTCGAGACCAGCGCTGACTCGATTTCCATCGTGCCCATGCGGTGGCCCGAGACGTTCAGCACGTCGTCGATACGGCCCATGATCGTGAAGTAGCCGGTTTCCTTGTCGCGGATCGAACCGTCGCCAGCCAGGTACAGCTTGCCGCCGAGTTCCTCGGGGTAGTAGCTCTTCTTGAAGCGCTCCGGGTCGCCCCAGATCGTGCGGATCATCGACGGCCACGGACGCTTGACGACCAGGATGCCGCCATTGCCGTTCGGCACGTCCTGCCCGGTTTCATCGACGATGGCCGCCATGATGCCCGGCAGCGGCAGCGTGCACGAGCCTGGCACCAGCGGCGTGGCGCCCGGCAGCGGCGTGATCATGTGGCCGCCAGTTTCGGTCTGCCAGAACGTATCGACGATCGGGCAACGCTCGCCGCCGATGTTCTTGTAGTACCACATCCATGCCTCTGGGTTGATCGGCTCGCCCACGGTGCCCAGCAGGCGCAGGCTCGAGAGGTCGTACTGCTTCGGATGGATCTTCTCGTCGGCCTCCGCGGCCTTGATCAGCGAGCGGATCGCCGTCGGCGCGGTGTAGAAGATCGAGACCTTGTGGCGCTGGATCATGTCCCAGAACCGGCCGGCGTTCGGGAACGTCGGCACACCTTCGAACACGATCTGCGTGGCGCCTGCGGCCAGCGGGCCGTAGGTGATATAGGTGTGACCGGTGACCCAGCCGATATCGGCCGTGCACCAGAACATGTCATCGGGCTTGATATCGAAGGTCCAGCGCATCGTCATCAGCGCCCACAGCAGGTAGCCGCCCGTGCTGTGCTGCACGCCCTTTGGCTTGCCGGTGGAGCCCGACGTGTAGAGCACGAACAGCGGGTGCTCGGCACCAACGGGCTCGGCGGGGCAGTTATCGGACTGACCGGCGGAGACGTCTTCCATCGAACGATCACGGCCTTCGGTCCAGGCAACGTTACCACCCGTGCGGCGATAGACGATCACGTTCTTGACGGCCTCGCAGCCGCCCAGCGTCAGCGCCTCGTCGGCGATGGCCTTCAGTGGCAGCGCCTTGCCACCACGCATCTGCTCATCGGCCGTGATCAGCGCCACGGCGCCCACGTCCACCAGACGTTCCTGCAGGGACTTGGCCGAGAAGCCGCCGAACACCACCGAGTGCGTGGCGCCGATGCGCGCGCAGGCCTGCATGGCCACTACGCCTTCGACGGACATCGGCATGTAGATCACAACGCGGTCGCCCTTCTTGATGCCAAGGGCCTTCATGCCGTTGGCGAAGCGGCTGACCTTCGCCAGCAGTTCCTGGTAGCTGACGCGCGTCACCGTGCCGTCGTCGGCCTCGAAGACGATGGCCGTCTTGTCGCCGAGGCCCTTCTCGACATTGCGGTCGAGGCAGTTGTACGACGCATTGATCTCGCCATCCTCGAACCACTTGTAGAACGGCGCGTTGCTTTCGTCGAGCACCTTCGTGAACGGCTTGTGCCAGTGCAGCAGCTCGCGCGCGTGGCGGGCCCAGAAGCCCTCGTAGTCCTTTGCAGCCTCGTCGCACAGGGCCTGGTAGGCCTCCATGCTGGGGATCGCGGCGGTCTTGGCGAACGACGCAGGGGGATTGAAAACGCGATGCTCCTGCATCACCGACTCGATGGCGGACATGGGTTGTCTCCTGTTTGACTTTGACTGCTTTCGGTGCAAGGTACGCTCGACGCCTTACTTAAACCTGACGGTTCAGGCAAGCATCCCACTTGCAACGATGCTGCGTCGCAACAGACCGGTGGGGCCTGATTCGGGAGACGCTGGGGCACAAGTGCAGTCGGCTCTACTAAGTTAGCACAGCTATAATGCGGCGGACCCTATACCTGAACGTCGCGCACGCCCTTTCTGGCGCGCCCTTTCTCCGGCGTCAGTGTTTCCGTCGTCTCCACGTCGCACCCCTTCCTGCCGGACACCCCTTGCCCATCCACGCCTTTTTCCTGATCGCCGCCATGGCCCTGGTTGGCAGCAACGTAGGCCTGGGCAAATCCATCATCGCGGAAGTACCGGTACTGCTGTTCGCGCTGCTGCGCTTCCTGATCGCGATCGTCTGCCTTTCCCCGTGGTATCGGCCAGCGCGGATGCGCCAGGTCTCGCGCGGCGAATGGATCAACCTGTTCCTGATGGCGTTCTTCGGCACGTTCATGTTCACGTTGCTGATGCTGGGCGGCGTGCGACTGACCAGCGCGATGGCCGCCGGGGTAATCACCAGCACGATTCCGGCCACGGTGGCCATCCTGTCATGGCTCTGGCTGCGCGAGCGGCTGTCGCGGCGGACGGTGTTCTCGGTGCTGCTGGCCGTGGCGGGTATCGCGGTGCTCAATATCGCGCGCGGCAGCGGTCATGATGCCGCGACCAGCAGCGGCGGCGGCGCGCTGATCGGCAATCTGATGATCCTTGGCGCAGTGGTATGCGAGTCGATTTACGTAATTCTGTCGCGCCGCCTCTCCCAGACCCTGGCCGCAATTGAAATCTGCGCCTACACGCATCTGATCGGCGGCGCGCTGATGCTGCCGCTGGGCCTGGTGCCGCTGTTGACGTTCGACTTCGGCAGCGTGAGCGGCACCACCTGGGCGATGCTGCTCTGGTACGCGCTGTCGGCCAGCGTGTTCTCGTTCTGGCTCTGGATGAAGGGCGTCCGCCATGTTCCGGCACAACTGGCCGGTGTGTTCACGTCGGTGCTGCCGGTGGCCGCGGCCCTCTACGGCATCGTGGTGCTCGGCGAGCGTCCAAGCTGGGCGCACGGCGTCGCGCTGGCCTGCGTGCTCGCAGGCATCGTGCTGGCAAGCTGGCCCGGACCGATCGCGCGCCGGGCGTTCGGAGGCGACCCGGGCCGGTGACGTTCGGTTACCGAATCGCGGAGCGAGGTGTCAAATGTGCACGGTACAATCAGACCACATCCTGATTGTCTTGCTTCATTTACATTCAATTCCATGGCCCACACCCCGCTTCGCCCGATTCCCCGCATCATCTTCGCCTCGCGCTGGCTGCAACTGCCGCTCTATCTCGGCCTGATCATCGCGCAAGGCGTCTACGTCTATCACTTCCTGGTCGAAGTCTGGCACCTGCTGGCGCACGTCACGACCTTCGACGAGACCAAGATCATGCTCGTGGTGCTGGGCCTGATCGACGTGGTGATGATCTCGAACCTGCTGATCATGGTCATCGTGGGCGGATATGAAACCTTCGTGTCGCGCCTGGGCATCGACAACCACCCCGACGAGCCCGAGTGGCTGGATCACGTCAATGCCGGCGTGCTCAAGGTCAAGCTGTCGATGGCGCTGATCGGCATTTCGTCGATCCACCTGCTCAAGACCTTCATCGACGCCGACCAGCGCAGCGAACATACGATCATGTGGCAGGTCATCATCCACGTGGCATTCCTGCTCTCGGCCGTGGCAATGGCCTGGGTGGACCGCATGGTCACGCATCCGCACCCGGCCGCCGGACACGGCGCGTCCGGCGGTGCGGCAGAAGCGACACACTGACCGCCGCGCGGAGACGGCTGCCCGCCACCCGGGTGACGCCTGCGCCCATCCCGCCACCAAACCTCGTGTCGACGGCTGTATGCAAAGCGGCAGTCGTCGCCGCGACGGTGTATGATTCCGGGCTGTGTTTCACCGCTGCCCATCCCCCACAAAATGACAGTCATCAAGCAAGAAGACCTCATCCAGAGCGTCGCCGATTCCCTGCAGTACATCAGCTACTACCATCCGATGGACTACATCACCAGCCTGGGCCGCGCCTATGAGCTGGAAAAGAGTCCGGCCGCCAAGGATGCGATCGCGCAGATCCTGACCAACAGCCGCATGTGCGCCGAAGGCAAGCGCCCGCTGTGCCAGGACACCGGCATCGTGACGGTCTTCCTGAAGGTGGGCATGAACGTGCGCTGGGATGGCGCCACGATGAGCCTGGAAGACATGGTCAACGAAGGCGTGCGCCGCGCGTACAACGACGTGGACAACAAGCTGCGCGCCAGCGTGCTGGCCGATCCGGCCGGCAAGCGCACCAATACCAAGGACAACACCCCGGCGGTGATCAACATGTCGATCGTTCCGGGCGATACGGTGGACGTGATCGTCGCGGCCAAGGGCGGCGGTTCCGAAGCCAAGTCGAAGTTCGTGATGCTCAACCCGTCTGACTCGATCGTCGACTGGGTGCTCAAGACTGTGCCGACCATGGGCGCCGGCTGGTGCCCGCCGGGCATGCTGGGCATCGGCATTGGCGGCACGGCTGAAAAGGCCATGCTGCTGGCCAAGGAAGCCCTGATGGAGCCGATCGACATTCAGGACCTGCTCGCCCGCGGCCCGAGCAACCGCGCCGAAGAACTGCGCATCGAGCTGTACGAGAAGGTCAACGCACTGGGCATCGGCGCGCAGGGCCTGGGCGGCCTGGCCACCGTGCTCGACGTGAAGGTACTGGACTACCCGACCCACGCGGCCAACCTGCCTGTGGCAATGATCCCGAACTGCGCGGCCACCCGCCACGCGCACTTCACGCTGGACGGCAGCGGCGTTGCCAAGCTGGAGGCGCCGGACCTGTCGCAATGGCCGAAGGTCGAGTGGGCACCGAACACCGAAACGTCGAAAAGCGTTGACCTGAACACGCTGACGCCGGAAGAAGTCGCCTCGTGGAAGCCCGGCCAGACGCTGCTGCTGAACGGCAAGATGCTGACCGGCCGTGATGCCGCGCACAAGCGCATCGCCGACATGCTGGCCAAGGGCGAGAAGCTGCCGATCGACTTCACGAACCGCGTGATCTACTACGTGGGCCCTGTGGATCCCGTACGTGACGAAGTGGTTGGCCCGGCTGGCCCCACCACCGCCACCCGCATGGACAAGTTCACCGAGACGATGCTGTCGCAGACCGGCCTGATCGCCATGATCGGCAAGGCCGAGCGTGGCCCCACCGCGATCGAATCGATCCAGAAGCACAAGTCGGCCTACCTGATGGCCGTGGGTGGCGCTGCCTACCTCGTGTCGAAG
Source organism: Cupriavidus sp. UBA2010 (assembly GCF_002335265.1). Taxonomy (NCBI): domain Bacteria; kingdom Pseudomonadati; phylum Pseudomonadota; class Betaproteobacteria; order Burkholderiales; family Burkholderiaceae; genus Cupriavidus; species Cupriavidus sp. UBA2010. Next base: position 15,168 of record NZ_DDCI01000003.1, on the reverse strand, counting down.
GCGATCCGTGGCGCCAAGGTCCTGGCCTTCGAAGACCTCGGCATGGAAGCCATCTACGAGTTCGACGTCAAGGACATGCCGGTGACGGTGGCCGTGGATAGCTCGGGCACGTCCGTCCACAAGACCGGCCCCGCCGAGTGGCAGGCCAAGATCGGCAAGATTCCGGTCGCGACGGCCTAAATCCGGCTACTTGTAGTACACCCCTCTCCCGCTGCGTGGAAGAGGGGTTGGGGGAGAAGGTGCAGTGGTTCAGATCGCGACTTGTCGTTGATGGAACAGCCCGCCCTCTCCCCTTCCCTCTTCCGCAAGCGAGAGAGGGAAGCAAACCCTCCTCGACCTTGCGCGCGTGAACCCCTCCCCCATCGGCATCTTCGATTCTGGCCTTGGCGGCCTGTCGGTCCTGCGCGAAGTGCGCGCGCTGCTGCCGCACGAGTCGCTGCTCTACTTCGCCGATTCCCGTTACGCCCCGTATGGCGAAAAGCCCGAGCATTTCGTGGAGGCCCGCACGCTACAGGTTTGCGAATGGCTCGTCGCGCAGGGATGCAAGGCACTGGTGATCGCCTGCAATACCGCAACGATGCACGCGGTGCAGACACTGCGTGAGCGTCTTGCCGTGCCGATCATCGGCGTGGAACCGGGACTCAAACCCGCCGCCGCGGCCAGCCGCAGCAAGGTGGTGGGCGTGCTGGCCACGGCCAATACACTGAAGAGCGCCAAATTCAACCGGCTGCTGACCTCGCTCGGCAATGAGAGTCGCTTTCTCTGCGAGGCAGGCATCGGCCTGGTACCGCTGATCGAGCAAGGTGATGTGTCGAGCGACACGGTCCGCCAAACGCTGGGGACCCTGCTCTCACCCATGCTCGAGGCTGGCGCCGACACCCTCGTACTGGGCTGCACGCACTACCCGTTCTTGTCGGAAACGATTGATGACCTGGTCGACGGACGACTGGCACTGATCGACACGGGCGTGGCCATCGCACGCCAACTCGCACGCAAGCTCGCGGAGTTCGACCTGGCGGCCAGTCCCGACACGGCGCCGAGCGTGCGCTACCTGTCCACCAAGGACGCCGCCCATCTACGCGAAATGGCCGCAGCGCTGCTTCATGTCGAGGCCAACGCCGAGACGGTCGTGATCGAACCTGCTCCAGCTACTGAATGAAGCCCAGCGGCTTGTGATGTCGCACCTCGGGCTTCACGGCGTGTTCCTGACGTAGCTGCGCCAGAAATTCCTCGGGCGTCAGCGCTTCGCCAAGCACCACGCACTGCCGTTTGACTGTCGCGAAATCGCCCGGTGTCAGGCAATCCATCCCATCGAGTTCCCGGCGAATCGCGTCGGTCATGTTCGTCGCATCGCCATCGAGCGCTTCGTCGACGAACATCGAGATCCGTTGCACCGGCTTGAGCGCCTGGAAGCGGATCTTGAACGAGAACCGACGCAGCGCGGCTTCATCGATCCGATCGAACAGATTGGTGGTGCAAATGAAGATGCCGTTGAAGCGTTCCATTCCCTGCAGCATCTCGTTGACTTCGGACACCTCGTAATTGCGCACCGCTTGCTGGCGGCTTTGCATGAAGCTGTCAGCTTCGTCCAGAAGCAGCACCGCCCCGTCCTCCTCCGCGCGCGCGAACATGGCCGCGATCTGCTGCTCGGTCTCGCCCACATACTTGCTCATCAGGTCGGAGGCGCGGCGAATCATAAGCGGCAGATCGAGCTCGGCGGCGATGTGCTCGGCCAACGCGGTCTTTCCCGTGCCCGGTGGCCCATAGAAGCAGAGCGTGCCGCGCTTGCGCGCGCCGAGGGCCTGCACGATCTTGTTCACCGCATAGCGCGTTTCCAGATTCAGATTATCCAGGCGATAGTGCGTCACCACGGGACGTGCCTCCGCTTCGGGCTGCAATCCCATGGCGCGATCCGCGTGTTCAAGTTGCCGCAGGATCAGCGCTTCCACGGGTTCCTCGACATCGGGCCGCGCCAGTTCCACGAACCGCGCGGCTGACTGTACCTGCGCCGGTGTCAGCGTCTTGCGGGCTGCGAGCGTGGCGATGAAGGCATCACTGACGGCCAGACCGCCCAGGTGCTTGCGGATAATGTTCTCCCGCACCAGCGGCGGCGGGATCTTCAGCTCCAGATGGAACTGGAAGCGGCGCAGGTATGCCGGATCGATCTGCCGGATCGAATTCGAGATCCAGATCACCGGCACCGGATTCTGTTCCAGAGTCTGGTTGACCCACGCTTTGCCGTTGACTGAACCGCGCGTGTCTTCCTGGCCGAACAGACTCATCAACTCGCGCGCGCTGCCCGGAAATACGTCCTCCACCTCGTCGAACAGCAGGGCCGTGCGCGGCCGCCCGCGCAGAAAGGCCTGCGAGACTTGCAGCGACCGATACCGATCCTTGCCCGAAAGACTGTTGCCATCTCGATCGAAGCAGTCGACCTCATAAAGTTCGCACTCGGCCTCTCGCGCGATCAGTCGCGCGAACTCGGTCTTGCCTGTGCCGGGCGGGCCATAGATCAGAACATTGACGCCGGTGGCATTCTGTCGCGTGGCATTGGCCATCAGTGCCGTGAGGTAACGGGCGTCGGCTTCCACATGCGGATAGTCGCTCGTCCCCAGCGTCGGCGGTGCGGCTGGCCGCGTGAACACGGCCATCATATCCGCCTCGCTGGCGTAGTTGCCGAGCAGGACGTGCAACAGACGATCGGACAGGCGCATCAAGTCGCCCAGATCGGTCACGCTGTTTTCCGGCAGGGGTTGCTCGATCAGATTGAGGGTTTCGAGCCGTGAACCCGGGCGCAGCGAGACGGCAATATCGCCGGGGCTGGCACCAGTCAGGCCCGCCAGGATCTGAAATGCTTCCTGGCTGTGAGCAACCTTGCAGTCGACCATGACCGCGCGAAGATCGCGCTTGTACTTCGCCAGCGCCGCGAACAGCAGCAACTTGCGCTCATGCTCGGGCAGGTTGAGCACGTGGCTGAGCATGTCGATATTGCGCACCAGCAGCACGCGTTCGCCATCGAGCCTCGCCGTAATGGCGGCAGACGAGGCCGCGAACACGGCAAACATGTCCTTGGCGTGGTATTTGACGTACTCGTCGAGGTAGTAAAACAGCGCACTTTCATCGAAGGCGCTATTCCATTGGCCATGGCGATCGAGAAACTCTTCCGGGGAAAGCCGCGCAGCCCCCTTCCACGCCGGCATGTCGGCACAGCGCGCCGACAGAAACCGCTGCACGCGCAGCACCACGCCGTAGGGCCAGACCATTTCCTGCGCGCTGACGGTAAGCACGTCATTGATATTGCTGCGCAGATTGAAGCGGGGACCAAGCGCGCAGACCACGCGCAGCGCGAACTGCGCGCACATCCAGTCCAGCGGCGACGTACCCGCGACGCCGGACGAGGCGCGCAACAGCGTGGTGCGGTCGTCCATCATGCGGTCGTCATCAGCAAAACGGGTAAAGTCCATTGCCAGTTCCCTTCGCACGGGGCGTTCGGCGTCCGGACCGCGGGGAACGCGCTGCACCTGTGCCGTGTCTGCCGCTAATGGCTGTAGTTGTTAATCCTAGCGCGGTTTTGCGGGTGTGGAGCATCGGCGAGACGTTGCGTTACGCGAGCTGGCCCACGTAACGCACCCGCAACCCCTGAGTACCCATTGATGCGGCGCGCATCCGAGGATGGAAAGAATCCCGATCACGCATTGCACAATGCGCAACAAATAAGAATCATTATCGTTTATACTGTCGCCCTGATACGCTACCCAAGAGTGGCGCTCCCCCGGGAACCGGTTTCTTCGAGGTATCTATTTCTGGAGCGTTATCATCATGGAACTGCTATTGAGCCTGCTGGTCGGATGTGGCATCTCGCTGATCCTGTTCTACCGCAAGTGATTGCGCCATCTGGCGTGCACCTGTCGTTCTTCACATGTTCGATCAACGTTTCTTCAAGATCACCATCGCGGTCCTGCTGTTCCACGCAGGACTGCTGTATTTGATCCAGAGCGGGCTGGCTCGCAAGATGACGGAAGCTGTCATCGCTCCCGAGATCATCGCCCGCATCATCCCGATGGAACCTCCGCAGCAGCCGCCGGCGCCAGAGCCGCCCAAGCAGCAGCCGCAAACACCGCCCAAGCAGGTCAAGGTCGTGACGCCACGCCCGACGCCGCCCAAGCCGCAACCCACGCCTACGCCCGTGGCATCGCTACCGCCTTCGCCTACCGCGATCGAAGCGCCGCCCGCTCCGCCTGCGCCACCAGCGCCCGCTCCGGAGCCCGCCGCGCCTGCAGCCTCGGCGAATGCCGCACCGCGTGCAGTAGGTATCGGCGAAATCGCATGTTCGCCGCCTCAGGTCACGTATCCGTCGCAGTCGCGCCGGATGGGCGAAACCGGCAAGACCGTGGTGCGTTTGACCACGGACGAGACCGGACGTGTGGTAAAGACGGCCATCGTCACGTCGAGCGGATCGACACGCCTGGATACGGCGGCGGTCAATGCGGTGCAGGCGATGCGTTGCAAGCCCTATATGGATAATGGTCGCGCCGTGGCGGTAACCGCTCAGCAGCCGATCAATTTCGAACTGAACTGATTCCCCGGAATCTTTCCGACACTTCCTTACACTGACCCTTTTCAGGAACCACCATGCAGGACCTCGGACTTTCCCACCTCTGGTCGCAAGGCGATTTCGTCATGCGCGCGACCGCCATCATTCTGCTGATCATGTCGCTGCTGTCGTGGATCGTGATCCTCACCAAGGCGTGGGATCTGATCCGCCTCAAGAAGATGGCGCACGGCGCGGAAAAGCGCTTCTGGCATTCCGACGATTTCGACCACGCGCTCGACACGCTCGGCGCCAACGATGCCAACCCGTTCCGTATGCTGGCCGTCACCGGCCGCGAGGCGGCCCAGCATCACCGCGCCAGCCAGCCGCAATTGCATGACGCACTCGACATCTCGGACTGGCTGACCCGTTCGCTCAAGAGCGCGATCGACGAAGCCGTGGCGCGGATGCAGTCAGGTCTGGCCATTCTGGCTTCGGTGGGTTCGACGGCCCCGTTCGTTGGCCTGTTCGGCACCGTGTGGGGCATCTATCACGCACTGATCGGCATCGGCGCCTCCGGGGTGCCGACCATCGACAAGGTTGCCGGCCCGGTGGGCGAAGCACTGATCATGACCGCCTTCGGCCTGGCCGTGGCGATCCCGGCCGTGCTCGGCTACAACGCGCTGAGCCGTGGCAACAAGGGCGTCATCAGCAAGCTGAACCGCTTCGCGCACGACCTGCACGCCTATTTCGTGACCGGCGCCCGTGTGCGCCCGACCACTGGTGGCGTCCGCGCCGATGACGCGTCGGTCCGCCTGGCCGTCAAGAACTAAGTCTGCCCGGCAGACGCAGGAAGGAAAGCATCATGGCATTCGGCACGCTCGACGGAGATGATGACGAGGTGATGAGCGAGATCAACATGACGCCACTGGTCGACGTCATGCTGGTGCTGCTGATCATCTTCATCATCACAATTCCCGTCATCAATCACGCGGTGAAGATCGACCTGCCGCGCGCGACCAACCAGCCCAACGACTCCAAGCCGCAGAGCATCAATGTCTCGATCGATGCCCAAGGCAAGGTGTTCTGGAACCAGCAGGAAGTTGACGAGGCCACACTGGATCAGCGCATTGCAGAAGCCGCCTTGCAGCAGCCGCAACCGGAGTTGCATCTGCGCGCGGACCGCGAAGTGCGCTACGAGCGCGTCGCCCAGGTCATGGCCGCGGCGCAGCACGGTGGACTCGGCAAGATCGGGTTCATCACCGAACCGAAGCACTAGGCCGGTCGCGCAACTGCGTCATCGCAACAAGGGCACCCCTCGGGGTGCCCTTGTTTTTTAGTGATCGGCGCCTTATCTGCTCAAGAGCCGTGTTCGAAGACTGATGTGGGTGTAACGAATTGCGATCTCACTTGTAATGATAACAATTCTCATTTATGATTCTCTCCATCGTCACCGACACCTATTGAATACTTCGTACGGAGAAGACCATGAGCACCCTGAGCCTGCCGATGTCGCAACCGCGTGAAGTCACGCGCCGCCGTCTGTCACTGCGCCGCGTGGAGGTTGTCCAGCAGGACAGGCGCGAGACATCGACGGCCTCGTCAGCAATCGAATCGGTCAAATCGGCGGTCGCCGCCCTGCCCGCTCGCCTCGAAGCACTGATGCGCCATGACGCGCCGGCCGACGGTAGTACCGCGCAACCCGTACCGCTGGAAGCCATCATGCACGGTGCGACGACGCTGCCGATCCTGCACAACGGGAACGTCTATACGCTGCGTGTCACGCGCTACGGGAAACTGATCCTGACCAAGTGATCTGATCAGGTGGCCCGGACCGAAAGGTCGGGCATGCAAAGACTTTTGTGGGGACCGCCCTGTACCGGGGCGTTGGGCAGTAGCCAGTCGATTGGATTCCCGGCATAGCAAGCAACTCCAAACCCCTTGCCGCGCCGACCACGCCAGCCATGCCGCTTTTTTATACCGCCCCGCGGACGTTGCGTTCGCGGGGCTTTTTGCTTTGGGCGCTCAGAGGCCCAGCGAAGCAATACCAGCGCGTGCGATCTGTGCGTCTTCGGTCGACTTCACGCCCGACACACCAACTGCGCCCACCACCTGGCCATTGGCGACGATGGGCACACCGCCCTCCAGCATGCCGTTCAGTACCGGGGCAGTCATGAACGAGTAGCGGCCATTGTTGATCATGTCTTCGTAGATCTTGGATTCACGACGACCCAGCGACGCGGTGCGCGCCTTCTCCGTGGCGATGTAGGCCGAGATCGGCGCTACGCCATCCAGACGCTGCATTGCCAGCGGATGACCACCGTCATCGACGACCACAATCGTGACGGCCCAGTTGTTGGCCAGGGCTTCGGCCTCGGCAGCGGCCATCACCTTCTTCACGTCATCTGCCGTCAGTACGGTTTTTTGCTGCATTACCTCTCTCCATCGATTCATGTCAGGGATGAGGCGCAAGTATATCGCTCCCCGGGGCGGGCCGATGCATTCCACGACAGCGGCAAAATGTGAAAGACCTTCACCCAGCGCACGACTTGACGCGTTGTCACGCACGCAAGACACCCGGCAACGCCGAAGGCGCCGGAGAGCACGCCTGCCAGTGACCGCCAGAAATAAAAGAAGCCCCAGTCAGGGGCTTCTTTCTCGGATGACATCCTGCCGGTCAATCAGTCATGCCAGCGGCCGTGACCATGGCCGCGACCATGCCAGCCCGGGCCGTAGTAGTAGCGGGGTCCACCGCGGTAGTAACCGTAACCGCCATAGTAGACCGGAGCCGGCCGCACCACGACGGGAGGAGGACCATAGTAGGCGGGTCCAGGCGCGACCACCACCGGCGGCGGCGGCGCGTAGTAGACCGGCGCTGGCGGGTAATAGGCCGGAGCACCAATCACCACGCCCGGCACGCCGATCGCCACGCCAACGCTCACATGTGCCATTGCAGCGCCCGACATCAGCGCGGCGGTCACACCGAATGCTGCGAACAACCAACGTTTCATGATCGTGCCTCTTGGAATTTGGATTCTGATAACCGAATTGTAGAGGTTCACGCTTTTTCAGGTGAAACGGCGGGCGCTACATTGTTACCACCGGTAACAGGCACATCACTTCTGTCGCAAGTTGAACAGCTTGCGTCCGGCAGGCTAAGCCACCACAATACCGGGCTTGCCGTGCGGCCGTGGAGAAATTGGTAGACTCAGCAGACTTAAAATCTGCCGCCTTCCGGGCTTACGGGTTCGAGTCCCGTCGGCCGCACCAGGCTCTCCTCAGACCAGCAGCGCGCAAAGCGCAGCACCAACGACCATCAGGAAGAGGAAGAGGACGCCCGCCAAGGCCAGTGGCTTGCGGCCGGCGCGAAGCAGATCTCCGATGCGGGTGTGCAGGCCGATGGCAAGCATGGCGCAAGCTAGCATCCAGTTATCGAAGCCAATCAGGACAGGCTTCCAGTCCGCCGGCACCATCTGGGCTGAATTCAGCGCCATTACAGCGACGAAACCCAACGCGAACCAAGGTACCGACCGGAGCAGCCCACGCAGGTTGCGCGAGCCACCGGACTCCTGCGACCAGCTCGTGCGGGGCCACAGCGCCATGACCAGCAGCAGCGGGCCCAGTGCGAGCACGCGTACCATTTTCGCGACCACCGCCGCATCGGCCGCACCATCGCTGACCATCTTTCCCGAGGCAATCACCTGGGCCACTTCATGCAGCGTGGCGCCGGCAAAGATGCCAAAGCTCCGTTCGCTGATGGCAAGGTGCCAGTGTAGCGTGGCGAGTTCGTAGAGCCAGGGGTAAAGCAACATCCCCACCGTTCCGAAAAGCACCACCGTGGCGACCGCCACAGCCGTTTGCCGGTCATCGGTACGCACGACCGACGACACCGCAATCGCCGCCGCCGCTCCGCAAACTGCACTACCGGCGCTGACCAGGATGGCTTCGCGACGGCTCAACCCGAAGATCGACGATCCGACCCACGTGCCGAAGAGCAGCGTGGCGACGAGCATCGTCAGCGGCACCACCACCCCACCGACGCCAAGCGCCGCAATTGCGCCAAATGTCAGGCGAAGGCCGTACAGGGCGACACCGAGACGCAACAGATGATGGCGCGCGAACTGCATCCCGGGGGCAAGCGGCGCAAGCCAGTGTTTCGGCATCGTATTGGCAGCCACCATGCCTGCGCCCATCGACAGGGTCAGGGCAGAAAGGCCGTAATGGGCAATCGCGGGGTGATCGGCGAGGACCATGGAGATCCACGCGATGGCGCCAAGCGGAAAGAGCGTAATTAGCCTCATGCGCCAGAGCGCCAGCGCCGACTGCGGAGTCGAGGAAATCGCGGGTGTAGCAGGCGTGGAAGACATGGCGGCAACTGGTTCTCGTCGGATGCCATGCAGGGTATCGACGTACATCTAACCCGTAAAACGGGTAATATCGGTAGTCGTAACCCTAAATATCGATAAATTATGGATCAGCGCCCGCTACGCCTTACCTTGCGCCAGCTGCAGGTGTTCGTGGCAGTGGCCCAGCACGGCAGCACGATCGCGGCGGCCGACGCCCTTGCGATGTCGCAATCGGCCGTCAGCGCATCGCTGGCCGAGCTCGAGCGAGCACTGAACGGGGCGCTATTCGACCGGGTGGCCAGACGCCTTGCGATCAATGAGGCGGGACGGCAGTTCTTTCCCCGCGCACTATCGCTACTCGATCAGGCGCAGGAACTGGAGCGCTTCGCCTCGGAAGGCGGCGTCCAACTGCGCATCGCCGCCAGCAACACCATCGGCAGCTATCTCCTGCCTGCCTTGCTGGCGGGCTTCCGCAATGCCCAGACTGGCCCATGCGCACTCGACCTCCGCATCGGCAACACCCAGGATGTGTTGCAGTCACTGATGAAGTTCGAGGCCGACATCGGCCTGATAGAAGGTACGAGCCATGAGCGCGATCTGCGCAGCGTGCATTGGTGCGATGACGAGATGGTGGTGGTCGTTGGGCCTACGCATCCGTTGGCCCTCGCGGGCGAGCAATCGCCGCAGTTTCACGACATGCTGCGCGACGCAGACTGGATCGTGCGAGAACCAGGCTCCGGCACGCGTGAAATTATCGAAGCCCGCCTGGTACCCGAACTGGGCGCGCTGCGATTTGCACTGGAACTCGGCAATGCGGAAGCCATCAAGCGCGCCGTCATGAGCGGATTCGGCGTCAGCTGCCTGTCGTTGCACGTCGTACGCGACGAAATCGAGCGTGGGCTACTCGTCGCGCTACGAAGCGACCTGCCCCGCGTGATCCGCCCGCTCCAGTTGGTCGTCCACCAGGACAAGTTTCCCACCCAGGGGCTGCTTGCGTTTACCGAGTACCTGCGAGGCGTGGCGCCGAGTCTCGGCGCCTGACAGCGCTATACGGCAACCGGTCAGGCAGGTTGCGGATCGCCCTGTCCGTCTTCGCGCGCGGTGTAGCGGTCGAGCAGGTGAAACAGCACGGGATTGAGCACAATCGACAGCAATGCACCCGCAAGGATCAGCGCCTGCCCCCGCTCTGGCAGGATGTCCAGATAGACACCGAGGCTGGCCAGAATGAAGGAGAACTCGCCGATCTGTGCGAGGCTCACGGCAATCGTCAGACCGGTCCGGTTATTCAGGCCAAAGGCCCTCACGATGCCGAGCGCGGCGAGCGACTTGCCGACGACGATAATCAGGAGCGTCGCCAGCACACCCCAAGGGTCGTTGACTAGCACCATGGGGTCGAACAGCATGCCCACCGAGACAAAGAACAGCACCGAGAAGGCATCGCGCAGCGGCAGTGATTCCTCTGCCGCGCGATGGCTGAACTCCGATTCGGCCAGCACCATGCCCGCGAAGAAGGCGCCGAGGGCAAACGACACGCCGAACAACGCATAGGCGCCGAAGGCCACACCCAGCGCAGTGGCCAGCACCCCAAGGCGGAACAACTCGCGACTACCGGTCCAGACAATGCGCTCAAGCATCCACGGAATGAAGCGCCGGCCAATCACCAGCATCACCGCGACGAACGCGGCCACCTTGCCAAGCGTGGAGAGGACCTCGATCAGTACCTCCATCGTGGTCGGCGCTGTCGCATTGGCATCACCGCCGCCAAGCAAGCGCGCCATGGCCGGCAGCAACACCAGCGTCAACACCATCGCCAGATCTTCGACGATCAGCCAGCCCACAGCAATGCGGCCTTGTGGCGACTCGATCAGATCGCGCTCTTGCAGCGCGCGCAGCAGCACCACGGTACTGGCCACCGAGAGTGCCAGTCCGTACACGAGCCCTTGCCCCCAGGACCAGTCGAACCCCCAGGCCACCAACATGCTGAGGGCCGTGGCAATGCTGATCTGGACGATCGCCCCCGGGATGGCGATTCGCTTCACGGCCATCAGGTCCTTGACCGAGAAATGCAGCCCGACGCCGAACATCAGCAAGATCACGCCTAGCTCCGCGAGTTCCGGCGCCAGCGTCTGATCCGCCGTGTAGCCAGGCGTGTGCGGCCCCACGACGATGCCCGCGCAAAGATAGCCGATCAGCGGTGGTAGCCTGAACTTGTTGGCAATCGCACCCAGAATGAACGCCAGCACGATACCGCCGACGATTGTGCTGATGAGCGGGGTGGCGTGATGCATGCGTCTGGGGTTCCTTTATGGTTGTCTCGATGTTCTGGGGACCACCCGCCCCTCGTGGCCGCCCCTACGGGCATCGCACGACGAGATCATGCCCCCGCGAAGGGCACAAGGAAGAGACGGATAGTACGGGAAGAGCAGACCGCGACGCGCGGGCGCCAATTGCGGCGCAACGCTCCACGGCAAGGAGAGTGCATCGGAATACAACTACGCGAGGTGGATTGCCACGCCAAGCGTCGTCCCGAATGCGGTACGGCATGACGTAATGTAACACGCGCACCACGCAGGCAAATGTGAGAGCAGTCGCAAAAAATCCGCGATGTCCCAAAGAAGCTGAAGTAGGTAAAGCTCGAAAAGCAAAACGGCGCCACATCGGGCGCCGTTTTGCTTGAGACTGGAGGCGGAGGTCGGAATCGAACCGGCGTACACGGCTTTGCAGGCCGCTGCATAACCACTCTGCCACCCCGCCAGGTGACGATGCTGGATTGTATCCGCATTCGTTGCGACCGTCGTCACCGACATAGCCACAACCCGGAGGCAATCCCGAGAAAGAAAAAGGGAAGCGCTGCTTCCCTTTGGGATTGGAGCGGGAGACGAGTCATGCACTAGAGCGCTAAGTCTCTGTTTCCCAATCACTTTCTCCACTGTGGTGATCAGCGAAGACCTCAATTATAGCCTTGTTTTTCGCCCTCGGCAACAAAGTTCATCCAGCGGCATCCATCAACGTCCAAGGACGTTCCAACCGCCGCGTCGCTGTACCCGGAACCATCCTGCCCCGGCCGCTTCCACCTACCGCATCGCGACTGCGACGGAGGCTGGAACGGACCCGCGCTGATGCCGTACTCGCGCGCTCCTGCGTCGCCGACCAGTGGACGCGCGCGAGCACGGCGACAAACACATGCTGCACGCTCACGCCGTCGCACATGACTGAGTAGGAGCGTCACGCAACGGGCTCCACTGGGCACAGTGCTTCACTGCAGGATGCTATGTCGATATATCAGGATGCCGAACGGAGCATGACGCACCTGGCCCTCGTCCATGTCCACCTGGGCATCGGGTGCCGGGAACGCCCCTAGCGCGCCCTGTGAAACCGCTGGGCTATCACACCATACCGAATCGGTCTTGATGGGCTTTGCGCCACCCATGACGCTGGTACCGTGAGCGCCAATATCGAGCCTGCGTCCTCATCGCTCGATGGGCCGGCACCCGATCGATTCTTGCACATCGAGCAAGACGAGGCCACCTGCGGCGGATGCCAATCATCTCGCCCGCCTACTGTCAGGGCATCGTCCCAGGCAACCGCCGCAGGCCATAACGACACAACAGCCCTTGGCAGGGCAAGAAAGGAGCCGGTGATGTAGCGCTTCCGAAAGGAGACGAAGACATGAACAAGGACATTCCAACAGCTAAGGTGTTCTATCGTCCCATCGAAGCGGCCATCCGGTGGGCCGGCTTGCTGCGGTACCTGCCAATGATCCTGGCCACCATCGCATCACCGCGCTTCCTGCCTCCATCGCTGAATTGCCCAAGGTGGAATGAGTGCCGGCTGTACTCGGAGCGCATCTATGACGGCATCCTCAATGGGGAACTGCCCTACGGCCACAACGGGATCACACTCAATGACCCGAAGCTGCTGCAGTCACCAGACCTGACCGTTCGCCATGTCGATCTGAAGCGCTGGATGCGCACCCACTATCCCGAGCACCGGCCAGGATTTCTGTTCAGCCGTGGCGAACGCATGGCGCATCCTTTTATCACCATGGAAACAGGACAGGCGATTCTGATCGAGCGACTGGCACTTCAGGCGGCCCTGGAGCATGCCCGGCACCAGATGCAGGAATTGCAGGAGCAGCGCGACACCTTGCTCAAGCAGTCCACCGCGCTGCTGGCCTCCAAGCAATGCGAGATCAGCGAGCGGGCGGAGACGACCTATCTCAACATCATCGGCGGGATGCTGACGCTGATGCTGGGCCAGTCCCCTTCGGGTGCGCCTTATTCCAGCTTCAAAACACAGGAGGCACTTGTCTCGGCATTGGTCGCCCATTACGGCGGCACCATGGGCATCACGGAGCGAACCTTGAACGGCAAGTTCGCCAACGCGAGAAAGTACGTCCGTAGCGCAAGCGCATGAGGTTTTCCAGCTTGTATGTGCAACCGTGGAAATTGCATTTGCAATGTCTTTCCGCAGCCGTGTCTATTGAATAGAGGTCACGCCAACAAACGCCACCGAGCGTTCAGGAGTGACCGCCATGTCGCAGACCCCTGTACTCCCGCCGAACGAGCGCCGCATCCTGCGCCTCGATGAAGTCGAAGCAAAGTCCGGCTTCAAACGCGCCCACATCTACAACCTGATGAAGAAGCGCGAGTTCCCCCAGGCGCTGCGCCTGGGCGTGCGCGCTGTCGGCTGGGACTCGACCGAAATCGACCAGTGGATCGCCGAGCGCCTCAACCACCGGACCTGACCCGCTCTCCCGCGGACTTCCCATTCCCAGCCGGAGAGCGCCATGCAGGTCGTATCCATCATTTCAACGAAGGGCGGGGTCGGCAAGACCACGACGGCCGCCAACCTGGGCGGGCTCGCCGCCGATGCGGGCCTGCGTGTGCTGCTGCTCGACCTCGACGTGCAGCCCACGCTGTCTTCCTACTACGAACTGGCTCACCGCGCGCCCGGCGGCATCTACGAGCTGCTGGCCTTTAACGAGCGCGACCTCGGCCAGCTCGTGTCCCGCACGATCATCGCGGGCCTGGACCTGGTGCTGTCCAACGACCACCGCGGCGAGCTGAACACGTTGTTGCTGCATGCGCCGGATGGCCGCCTGCGGCTGCGGCATCTGCTGCCAGCGCTTGCTCCCCTCTACGACCTGATGCTGATCGACACCCAGGGCGCGCGTTCCGTGCTGCTGGAGATGGCGGTGCTCGCCTCCGATCTCGCGCTGTCGCCCGTCACGCCGGAAATCCTCGCGGCACGCGAGCTGCGGCGCGGCACCATGCAGTTGCTCGAAGACATCGCGCCGTACCGACACCTGGGCATCGAACCGCCGCCGCTGCACCTGCTCATCAACCGCGTCCACCCGGTGTCCGCCAACGCACGGCTGATTCAGCAGGCCCTGCGCGACCTGTTCCAAGACAGCGTCGGCATCCGCGTGCTCGCCACCGACGTGCCGGCGATAGAAGCGTATCCACGTGCCGCAACGCGCGGCCTGCCGGTGCATCGGATTGAGCGCCGCCAGCCGCCCGGCAGAGTCGCCCCTGCCGCGCTCGACACGATGCGCGCTCTCGCCAGCGAGTTGTTTCCGCAATGGCAGGACCGACTGGCTCAAGTATCCGGCCGCCCGCAGCGACCTCTTGATCCTGGGAGGCCCCATGGCGAACGCACATGAGCTGGCCCGTGGCCACAAGCGGCTGCGCGCCCTGATCGAGTTCGCGGTCGGTGAAGGCTGGCACGTCAAGCGCACGCCGGGCGGACACCTCAAGTTCACCAAGGCCGGCTGCGCGGCGATCTACACGAGTTCGACAGCGAGTGACCACCGGGCCGAATTGAACGCCCGTGCCCAGATCCGCCGCGCCGAGCGCGAGGCCCGCATGGCGCCGGCCGGCGGCCGCGGGGACTGCGAGGGGTGCGGGCATGGCTGACATGACCTCGCAGGACATGGCCGGCAAGCTGCTTGCGGCCGGCTTCGAGCGCAGCGGCCCAGCGGCTACGGCCTTGAGCGACCCGATCGCGGACACGCCCATGGTCGTGACGCTGGACCAGTTGCGGCCCTACGACCATGACCCGCGCATGAAGCGCAACCCTGCTTACGAGGAAATCAAGGCGTCCATCCGCGAGCGCGGCCTGGACGCGGCGCCGGCCATCACCCGGCGGCCCGGCGAGGACCACTACATCATCCGCAACGGCGGCAACACGCGACTGGCGATCCTGCGCGAACTCTGGTCGGAGACCAAGGACGAACGCTTCTTCCGCATATCGTGCCTGTTTCGGCCATGGCCGGAGCGCGGTGAAATC
>NZ_DDCI01000032.1:0-296530 GCF_002335265.1 Cupriavidus sp. UBA2010 | reverse complement strand
GCCCAGCCCCACGATCAGCGCGCCGCCCGCGGCATGGAGTGCCGCGCGATTCGCTCCACCCTCCTCCCATAGCGCCGCCTCATCCCGATACTGCTGCGCCAACTCCTGATTGCCCGCGTCGCTGGCTTCCTTGGCCTTCGCAAGCGCGGCCCGCTCCTTGCTCCCCGCAATATCCCCTACCGTCTTCGCCACCGCCTCCCCAGCCGCCTGCGCCGCCGCCATCATGTCGGCCTGCTTGCCCAGCACGTTGGCCAGATCCGGGTTCTTGCCCACCGTCGTGTTCGTGTTCGACGTCTCGCGGTTCAGCGTCGCCACGTCCTGCTTCTGGTTGCCCTCATCGTTAATGACGATCGTGCCTGCCGCGACACCCGATTGCGCCACGCCTCGCTGGCTGCCGCTCTCGTGCTGCGGAATCATCGGGCTCACGCCACCGGTGTTCCTGCCTGACGTCGGACCCGAGTTCTTGTCCTCCACCTTCGGCTCGAAGGTGAAGCCACCACTCACCCCCAACGACGTGGCGCTGTAGTCCGACTGGTTCTCCATGTCGCCCCAGGACAGCGTGCCCGTGGACAGCCGGTTCTTGTCCGGGCTGGCCGTGCTCGCGATCACCGCCTCCTTCAGGTCCGTGTTGCCCTTCACATCGAGATCGAAGCCGCCTTCAGCCACACCGCGCTTTCGGCAAGGCAGCGCAAATGTCATTTCGATTTGGAATCGTCGGAGTCTCGGTTGGTCGAATCTTCCAACTCGATAGTCTTCTCGGGCTCGTCATATGTGGCCTTGGCACGGCGCCATGGCGAAGTATCAAAGGGGCGCAGGTGAAGCGCCGAGGCTTTTGCAGAGTATCCGCCAATCGCCATCAAGGCCATACCAAGAGATATTCCAAAAATCCTGATCGACCCATAATAATACTCAACAAATGCATAAACGACAGTTATTCCAATTAAAAATAGAACTACGCAAACAATCCCTCTTAAATTCCCATCCCTAACAAACAAGCCCATATAAAACTCCAACAGTATTTATTTGTTTATGAAATTATTAATATCATTAGCGGGCCTTGAACCCTTAAATGATTCCATTACCTCATTGACTCCCGGGCTCAATGCAGGACCGACAACCGGAATCTTGCTTGAAAGATCTACGCCGAGTGATGTAGTTGTTTCAATAACCATTTGACCAACGTTTGGTTTTACTGCTTGAACGATCGCAGTCGCCCCCAGATTTACAACTGCCCCACCTGCCGCAACAGCCTCCGCAAGCGGCACATGCGGAGGCGTTGAGCGCCCCGCCGGCCTGCACCGTGCCCTGGCCATTGTTGATCGCCCCCGCCGACTGAAGCGTCATCGCCCCCTGCGAAACGAGCTGGCCGCCTGCATTCGATATGCTGCCCGCCGTCAGGGTGGTCGCACCCCGACTCGACATCTGACCACGGTCGTTCACAACCACGCCCGACGCATTGGCCGTCAATCCAGCGCCCGCCGTATTCGTAGCGCCCGTCAGGTCGAGATCGCCCGCTGAGGCCGTCAGATCCAGGTTGCCGACCGCAGACGTCTGACTGCCGGCCAAGGTCACGCTCCCCCCTCGAAGCGTGGCATTGCCGCTGGCCTGATTGCGCCCCGTGGCGGTCAACGTGCCGGTGGCCGACACCACCAGGTCCGCCGGCGCGGCCACCGTGCCATCCTGATTCACGCCTGCCGCCAGCGTGCCCGTCGAGTTCACACTGCCGCCCTTGACATCGAGCTGCTGCTGCGCCGCGAGCGTGCCGGTGTGACTCAACACACCATCGGTATCGAGCGAGACGGCTTGCGTGGCGTAGGTGGTACCGGAATTGTCGATACCATCGCGCGCGTGGGCGGTGAGGTTGCCACTCGCGTTGGTCTGACCGGCCAGCACCAGTTTGCCTTGCGTCGTCAATGTCAGATCGCCCGCTTGCGCGGCGGCGATGCCGCGCAGCGACACGCCTACGCCCTGCTCCGTCGAGGCCAGCAGGATCTTGTTGGCGTACATCCCACCCAGTTGCGCCACGTCGATGCCCTGCGCTGGGCCCGGGCCCAGGCCCGCGCCAGCGATCGGATTGATACGCAGCGTGTCGTGGTCCACCTGGTTCGCACCGGCGATCACGTTGAGCCGGTTGGCATACAGCGAGGCATTGGCCTGCACGGCACGTGCGATCAGATCCACCTGATCGACATTGGCGGCGTTCATGCCCGCGCCCTGCACCAGGATCTGGCCGCCCGTCACCCTGAAGGCGTCGAGGCTGCCGCTGCCCCCGAATACCGGCGTGCCCGTCGTCAACGTCGCGCGGCTGGTATTGATGAAGCCGAGGCCGTTGACCATCAAGCCATTGGGATTGGCGATCACGACTTCCGATCTGGCGCCGGCAACCTCGACATAACCCTGCAATTGACTCGGCATCGTGCCGGTCACCTGGTTCACGATAATGCGTGCACCCTGACCCGGCAGCAGATTCGGATTGCCGTTGATATAGCCGGCTTGTTGTGTCGCGACGATCGTCGGCGAATTGTTGAGAATGGCGCCAGGCTTGTTGACGTCGAATTGTGAATAGTGATTAAGAGAGACCCCTGCCGCCGAGGGACGCGTGATATCGACCTGCGGCAAGCCATTGGCGGTCTGTCCGACCGTCGGACGATGGGCGCCCGCATTCGGATCGGCCACGATCTGCGCCACGGCCTTTACCGGCACCCCCATTGCTATCCACACGCCCAGCGTGATCGCCGGCAATGCAAAACGCACGGTGGCAGCGCGCGCCGCCGGCATTCCACGGCCGGCGTGACGGCCCTTGCCCCGATTGGCCGCACTTTCCTGTACGGCCACAAGCATTCCATGCGCCGCGTTGAACACGAGGCGGTACAGATTGGTATTCATAACCCTGCGATTCCCGACGAAACGACAAACGGGGACGTTTGATCCCCAAACCAGCCTCCGTGCTTTGCGGAGGCATGTAGTCGACAGGCATGCCAGCCAATGGCACAGCCAGACCTGCGCGGTTTAAAGGCCAGCATATGAGTCGCGTCTATCCGCCGAAGGTTAAATTCGACGGATATTTGCGTTCACGCAATTTGCGGCCGGAGGGGGCGGGGAAACCAGAACGTGGAGCGTAGCTCGTGCGCGACGATTTTTTAATAGTAAGAATTTGAAAAACGCGCAAAGCACGCATCACGCATTGATGCCGTAATGCTTCAGAGAAGTGGAAATACTACGAGGAAAGCAGGCGAAAGAAAGGGACTGGCAAATGGACCTGAACGCAAAGCACACTCAATGCACGGCTCAAGAATTTTCTTAAATCGATGCTCAGCGATTCTTTGTCGCTTTGACCAAGCATTCAGACAATTTATCGAAGTGACGCAGCGCCGCCTGTGTCAGGTCGACCTGCTTGCGACGCGCGTCTTCGGTGTCCGCGAGTTCGATCCAACCCTTCTCGCGCATCGACTTCAGCCGCGCGTGCAGCGTCGCGGGCGAGCCAAATTCGGCGTGGCCGATCATGTCGCGCACGCACAGCGACTGGCCAGCCTGACCGGCGCGTGCCACGAACTCCAGAATGCGCTGCTCCAGCGGGTCCAGCGCCGGGAGCGTGGGCAGGCCACGCACGGCGTCGGCAAGTTGCAGGAAGCGCAGGTAGATATCAGCGGGTCTGGTCATACGAACAACCTCGGCCGGGGCGCGGAACATTGACGGAGAACGGATGCGTTATCATCCGCCGGTCCCCAATTTGGTACCGGCCGGATTCTACGTCAATGCCTCACCTCCGTCTGCAACTCGCCATGGTCCTGGCGACGATCGTCATGTTCGCGCTGACGCTGGCGGCCAACGGATGGCTGTTCCCGCAACTGGAACTGATTCCCGGCATCAACTGGATCTACCTGCCTGCGGGCGTGCGGCTGGTCGCGACACTGCTGTTCGGCGGAGCCGGCGCGGTGGGCCTGCTGATCGTTTCCTGGCTCGTCTGCTTTCTGTACCTGTTTCCGGATGACTTCAGCCGCGCGTTCATGGGCGGCATCCTGGCGACGGTCGCGCCCTATCTCGTGTACAAGCTGGCGCAGCACTGGTTTGGCCTGCGGGCGTCGCTGGCCAACCTGACGCCGAAACGCCTGCTGGCCTGCATCGTGGCGTACTCGGTGGCCAGCCCGCTGCTGCATCACATCTGGTTCTATCTGCACGGCGGTGCCGACCACGTCGTGCAGAGCTTCTTCGTCATGTTTATCGGTGACCTGTCTGGCACGCTGATCGTGATCTACACGATCAAGGGCTTGCTCGCGCTCATGCCGCGCCGGCCGACAACAGACGCCCGATGTACCTTCCCAGAGCAATCTGCAGGACATCGGAATTGATGCCGTCCGTACCGCCGAGCAGCGGCACGATCACCAGTTTCGTCCCGTCCTTCGTGAAGACGCGCAGCCGCTTGGGCAGATCGGCCGGCTGCAGGATCACTTCCTCTCCCACAACGCCAGCGAAACCGAACGCGCTTCGATAGTCCTCGGCATGCTGATGGCCAAAGCAAACGATGATCTTCGGCGTCATGTGACGCGCAAGCCTCGTGACGAACTCGAATCGTCCGCGTTCCCGACATAGCGCCGCATAGCGCGGGAGCGTGCGTGGCACGCCGAACGTATCGTGCGGTGTGCGCCCGGATGCCGAATCTTCGGCGCGGGCGAATGCCGGATAGAGACTCAGCCAGAATTCGTTACCCGCCGGCCCGTAAAGCCGCTCCTGGAAATACTCCTTCCAGTCCGGCACACCAGGCCCAGTGGCAGGCGTGTGCACCGCGGCCAGAATCCGTGCGATTTTCTGATGACTCTGCCATTTCGGCATCTCGTCCCGATTGCGCTGACGAAAATCCGCATTCCAGACGACGGGCATCGGCAACGGCTCTGGCGATGCGGCGATTGGCGAGCCCGCCAGACGTGAGGTTGCCTCGCACAGCCAGACTGGCGATTCAGGATTGCCCTGCATTCCGGCATATGAAGCCAGAAAAGCGTCCAGACCCGGCTTGCGATCGCAGGCGGACACACCCGCCCCATCCGTTTGCGCCGCCGGGGTTGCGCCTATGAACGCGGGATACCCGCCCCAACTCGAACAGCCTTCCACTGCATGACCCCCAGACTCTCTGCCGTACCCGTTTTAATCGTTATAAAAAGTATAACAATCAGATCTGCACGGCGTCTTATGAAGTTGGTACTTCATACAGAATGTCGGTCGCCTGCAACAGGTGGGCTGTCATCAAGGTGTATTCTCTCGGCCATGCCGGCGCCCGAAGAAAACAGAAGATCCTGACCCAGCCCCCGCACGAACACCCATGATCACACGGCCTCAACTGCACTGGTTCCGGATGCTGTTCGTCCTGCGCGGGTCCGTGCTGCCGGCAATCGCGCCGCAACTGCTCGGCGTCACGCTGTTCTCCGCGCTCATCACCGCGTTTCACGGGCGGATCTGGGACTGGAAGGTATCGCTGAATTTCGTCCCGTTCTCGCTGATCGGGCTAACACTGGCCATCTTTCTGGGCTTTCGCAACAGCACCAGCTATGCGCGCTACTGGGAAGGACGGACGCTCTGGGGCAGCGTGCTGATCGAGTCGCGGTCGCTTGTGCGGCAGGCGCTGACGCTGACGTCGGACCCCGATGCAGCCCGGCAACTCGCCCACCGGCTCTGCGTCTTCGTGCACACGTTGCGCCATCAACTGCGCGGCACGGATCCGGCGGCCGATATCGCGCCGTTCGTCGATACCGCCACCAGCCAGCGCATGCGCGACGCCCGGTTCAAACCCGCCATCGCCTTGCTGATCGCCGGCGAATGGCTGGGCGAGCAGCTACGCCTGGGAAAGCTGTCGCCGTCGCTGGCGTTGCCGATGGAAAACGCGCTGAGCCATCTGGGCAGCGCGCTGGGCGGATGCGAGCGCCTTGCCAGCACGCCGATTCCGTTCACCTACTCCGTCATCATCCACCGCTGCATCTATCTCTACTGCGTGCTGCTGCCGTTCGGGCTGCTCGACACGATCGGCCTGATGACGCCGGTGATCGTCTGCTTCATCGCCTATACGTTCTTCGCGCTGGAAGCGCTCAGCGCGGAGATCGAGGAGCCCTTCGGCGAAGAGCCCAACGACCTGGCGCTGGCCACCATGTCCTACATGATCGAATCGACCGTGCTGGAGATGGTGGGCGAGCAGCCGCTTAGCCCCCGGCCGGTCAGCGACGGCTATATCCAGACCTAGGCCGGGGAATCACCTCGTATCAACACGTCTCGCAGCACATCAGCGCGCGTCCTTCGGCTTGTCTCCCTTGGGCCAGTCGTTCGCACGCGCGGCGTAGTCCGGGCGCGGCTGCGCCGTGAAATATGCCGCCACGTCGAGCGCATCCTGCGCCGACAGCGTGCCACCCTGGCCTAGCGGCATGTTGTGCTTGACGAAGGCCGCGGCCGTGTACATCCGCGCCATGCCCGCGCCGATATTGAACGAGTCCTTGCCCCAGACCGGCGGGAACACGTAGCCGCCCTGAGGATTCTTCATGCCCTGGCCGTCGGCGCCGTGGCACGACGCGCACTGCGCCGCGTAGACGGCCTTGCCGTGCTCGCGGTTCGGCACGAGCGCGGTGTCGATCTTCTCGAAGCCACGGCCGGTAACGTTGGCGCCGACCGGTACGCCGAAGGAGAGCCACTTCATATAGGCCATGATCGCGTTCATCTCGGCGGAGTCGAACGCCAGGGGCTTGCCGTTCATCGAACGCTGGAAGCAGTCGTTGACGCGCTCCTGCAGCGAGATCAGTTTGCCGCTGCGCGAGCGGTATTCGGGGAACGCGCCCGACAGCCCCACCCAAGGCGAGGCATAGGCCGTCGTGCCGCCGTTCAGGTGGCAGTTCGTGCAGTTCAGCCCGTTGCCGACGTTCTTTGGCAACTGCTTATGGGTATCGGTGAGCAACTGCTTGCCACGGCGGACAGCATCGCCGACCGGCCCGGTTGGAATCGATGCCTCGTCGGGAACGACCAGGGGCACGGTCTTCTCCGCATGCGATACGAACGGCGCGCATGCCGCCATGGCGACAAACGCCAGAACACCCAGTTTTGTCCGGTTCACTTTGTTCTCCTCGGTTTATATGTGAACGATTTGTTGGCTTGCCTACCCTCAGACTGCAAGCACGACCTTGACCACCATGCCGATGGCGATCAGTCCTGCGACCACAGCGAAGCCCTGCTGCAGCCGCTGACCGCTCAGGCGGCTGGCGAAGAGCCTGCCGACGAGCATCCCGAGCATCGCGCCGGCCGCGAACGGCGCGGCGACATGCCAGTTCATATTGCCGGCCAGCGCGGTGGACACCACGCCCGAAGCGGACACCAGCGTGATCACGGCCAGCGATGTGGCCACGATCGTCTTGACCGGCGCGTTGGTCGCGCGGCGCAGCGCGGGAACGATCACGAAACCGCCACCTACGCCCAGCAGACCGGAGAGAAAGCCCGCGCCGATACCCGACGCCGCCAGCGCGCGCGTGCAGGATGCCGTCCAGACGAAGCGACCCGTCGCGTCATCGAGTTGGCAAGGTGGTGGCGGTCCCTGCGGCAGCATGGCGGTTGAGGCCGTTGAGGCCGTTGAGGCCGCTGAGGCCACTGAGGCCGCCGAGGCCACTGGTTGCGGCGCGCGGCTCTGCCTGAACATGCGCACGGCCACCCAGCCCAGCACGATCGCGAACAACACGGTCAGCGGGCCGTTCGGCACCCGGTGCGCGAGCCATAGCCCGACGGGCGAGGCCAGCACGCCGCTTGCCGCCATCATGGCGGCGGCCCGATAGCGCACGATACCCGCGCGGAGCCCGATCAACGCACCAACCGCAGCCGACACGCCAACCGCCAGCAGCGCGATCGGGCCGGCTTCAGCCATGCGCAGATGCAAACCGAATACCAGCAGTGGCACGGCAAGAATGGCGCCACCAGCGCCGGTCAGCGCCAGGATCAGGCCCACGATGGCGCCCAGAGAGGCGCCCACGGCATAGATCGATTCCATCAGGACAAACGCTGGGGGGGCGAGCGTAAGAATTTTTGTAAGGCGCCAATCATTACAAATTCCGTGCCACCTACGCGCGCGGCCGGGAACCCCCATGGAACAAGGGCTCGACGCGGAATGCGCGGATTGCGAAAGCGGCATCGGCGCTGCCAGCGCGCGGCAGTGCTGCCACGATGGCAGCACGTGGCAGCCGATTGGCAGTGGGGGGAACCCCGAACGACACCTATTCGATGCCCAGGGCCTTGAGCCGGCGATAGAGGGTGCGTTCGCTCATGCCGAGCGATTGGGCAAGCGCGCGGCGCGTGCCAGTGAAGTGGCTTGCGTGGAAACGCAGCGCCTCGTCGTCATCCTGCCGTGGCGCCTGCGTGCGATACGCGGACGGCGGCACGAAGCGGACCGAAGACACACGGGCCTCGCCCATTCCCGGCGGCAGATCCTTCACGCGGATCACACCGTCGTCAGCATAGAGACGGGCGCGCTCCAGCACGTTGCGCAGTTCGCGAATATTGCCCGGCCAGTGGTGGGCGCGCATGCGCGCGAGCGCCTCGGGACTCAGCCGCAGCGGGTCCTTGCTCCGATTGCCGCGCGCCAGAATCGACTCCGCCAGCAGCGCGATATCGTCCAGGCGCTCTCGCAGCGATGGCAGGTGGATCGGGAATGCCGCGATCCGGAAGTACAGATCCTGGCGAAACAGCCCCTGCGCCACCATCTGCTCGAGCGGCTTGTGCGTGGCGGCAACCAGCCGGAAGTTCGACTGCAGCGTCTCGACGCCACCCACGCGCCGGTAAGTACCCGACTCGATCAGGCGCAGCAGCTTGACCTGCATCGCCAGCGGCACATCGCCCATTTCATCGAGGAATAGCGTGCCGCCCTCGGCCGTCTCGACCAGCCCCGGCTTGCGCGCCTGCGCCCCGGTGAACGCGCCCTTCTCGTAGCCGAACAGTTCACTCTCGAACAGGGTCTCCGTCAGGCCCGAGCAATCGACCACGACGAACGGCCCGCTGGCGCGGTCGCTGGCCTCGTGTACGGCGCGCGCGAACATCTCCTTGCCAGTGCCCGATTCACCGAGCAGCAGCACCGGTAACGACGACGGCGCTACGCGCTGCACGGCCTCCAGTGCGTGATTGAAGGCCTCCGAGCGCCCCACCAGCCCTTCCGCGCTCGGCCGCGCCGATGCGCTTCGCACGGTGTTCAGGCGCTCGACGTAAGCCACCACCTGGTGGTTGTCGTCGAGGATCGGGCGCAGCTCCACGTTCACATGCTCGGGGCCACGCGGGGTGTGATGGATGTGAAGGACGCGATCCGGCCCACGGGTCTCAAACGCCTTGCGCATCGGACAGTGTTCGCCTGCCTGATCGCAGGGCACGTCATAGCCGTGCGAGACGCGGTAGCAGGGTTGGCCCAGATAGGGGCGTTCCACCGCGCCAAACTGGCGGCGGTAGGCCGTATTGGCAGCGAGGATGCGGTAGTCGGTATCCAGCACGATCGTCGGCTGGCTTTCCTGTTCCAGGTAGGACAACAGTCCCTGGAGTGTGGTGGGGCGATCCATAGGGGCGGGGGGCGGGGGCGGGTAAAACAAGGGCGCCATTCTGCCAAGTTCTGCCAACACTGCCAAGTTGGCAGTGACCCGAGGTGCCTGACAGTCCACGCTCCGCACGCGCAGGAAGCGAAATCCCTTGGAAATCATCGCCTTGTGGCGCACAGGCAGCATGGCACGGGTTTTGAGTCATTGCCCCGATCAAAAAACGGAAACGCCAACACACATGACAACACAGATGGTCATCGAAGCCTTCTTCGACCCCGATACGTGGACCCTGAGCTACCTTGTGCTCGACCGCGAGAGCCAGCAGTGCGCGCTGATCGACAGCGTGCTCGACTACGACCCGAAATCCGGCCGTACCCGAACCGCCAGCGCAGACCGCATGATCGACCGCGTGCAGACGCTCGGTGCCAGCGTGCAGTGGATTCTGGAAACCCACGTGCATGCCGACCATCTGTCCGCCGCGCCCTACCTAAAGGCCAGGCTCGGCGGCCAGATCGCCATCGGCAGCCATATCACCACGGTGCAGAAGGTGTTCGGCACGCTGTTCAACAGCGGTCCGGAATTCGCGCATGACGGCAGCCAGTTCGACCGTCTGCTGCAGGACGGCGACACGCTCTCGATCGGCAGTCTGCAGGTGCGCGCCATGCACACCCCCGGCCACACACCGGCCTGCATGACATACGTGATCAGCAACGGCAAGGACACCGCGGCATTCGTTGGCGACACGCTGTTCATGCCCGACTACGGCACCGCCCGCTGCGATTTCCCCGGTGGCGATGCGCGCACGCTCTACCGCTCCATCAACAAGGTGCTGAGCCTGCCCGCCGATACGCGCCTGTACATGTGCCACGACTACCAGCCCGGCGGACGCGAGCTGCTGTTCATGTCAACGGTCGCGGACGAGCGCGCCAGCAACATCCATGTGCGCGATGGCGTGAGCGAGGACGAGTTCGTCGCGATGCGCCAGGCCCGCGACGCCACGCTGTCCATGCCCACGCTGATCCTGCCGTCGGTGCAGGTCAACATGCGCGCCGGCGAAATGCCGCCCCCGGAAGCCAACGGCACGCGCTATCTGAAGATCCCGATCAACGCGCTTTGAGTCTTCGCCCCAGATTCGACAAGGAAAAAACATGCAATCGCGCCCCCTCGCCCTCACCCCCCAGACACCCCTCGCGCAGGCCGATGCCAGCCACGCCGTCGTCATCATCGGCGGCGGCGCCGCGGGCATTGCCGTGGCATCCAGCCTGCTGGCACGCAAGCCCGGCCTCGACATCGCCATCATCGACCCGGCCGACATCCACTATTACCAGCCGGGCTGGACACTGGTGGGCGGCGGCGTATTTGAACCCGCGCATACCGCGCGCACGATGGCTTCGGTCCTGCCGCGCGGTGTGTCGTGGATCAAGGCCACTGTCACGGGATTTGAACCGGAAGCCAACGCGGTGATGCTGGAAGGCAACCGCGTGGTCAAGTACGAGCACCTGGTGGTTTGCCCCGGCCTGAAGCTGGACTGGGACGCTATCGAAGGCCTGCCGCAGGCGCTCGGCCGCAACGGCGTCACGTCCAACTATCGCTACGACCTGGCGCCATATACCTGGAAGCTCGTGCAGGAACTCGTGCGCAAGCAGGGCGGCAAGGCACTGTTCTCGCAACCCCCGATGCCGATCAAGTGCGCGGGCGCGCCGCAAAAGGCCATGTACCTCTCGGCCGATGCGTGGCGCCGTGCCGGCGTGCTCGATCGCGTGGACATCCAGTTCTGCAACGCGGGCAATGTGCTGTTCGGCGTGGCGGACTACGTGCCTGCGCTGATGGAGTACGTCGAACGCTATGCCATTGACCTGAACTTCGGCGAAACGCTGGTTGCCGTCGACGGCCCGGCACGTTGCGCCACATTCCGCCGCGCCAACGCCGATGGCACGACGGCACTGGTGACGCGCGAGTTCGACATGCTGCACGCCGTACCGCCGCAGAAGGCGCCCGACTTCATCCGTTCGAGCCCGCTGGCCGACGCCGCCGGCTGGATCGACGTGGACCCCGCCACGCTGCGTCATACGCGCTTCGCCAACATCTTCGGTCTCGGCGACGCCGGCAACACGACCAATGCGAAGACGGCTGCCGCCGCCCGCAAGCAGGCGCCGGTGGTGGCGCACAACCTGCTGGCCGAGCGCGGCGCGGCGCGGGGCGAAGCGCGCTATGACGGCTACGGCTCGTGTCCGCTCACTGTCGAACGCGGCAAGATCGTGCTGGCCGAGTTCACGTACGGCGGCAAGGTCGCGCCGACATTCCCGAGCTGGTTCATCGAAGGCAAACGGCCCTCGCGCATGGCATGGTGGCTCAAGGAGCGGATTCTGCCGCCGCTTTACTGGCGCGGGATGCTCAAGGGCCGCGAATGGCTCGCGAATCCCGAACTTCAGGGCCGCTAAGCCAGCCACGGCCATCCTGTAGTAAAAAGGCGGGATCGTGCGCGAACGCGCACGCCATCGACCAATGCCATGGCAACGCGCGCTCCCGCCAGCACCCTGCGACAGATCCCGTCCGGCATCTGGATGCTTGGATGCGTCAGCCTGCTGATGGATATCTCCTCGGAGATCATCCACAGCCTGCTGCCCGTCTTCATGGTCACCACGCTCGGCGCCAGTGCGCTGGCCGTGGGGCTGATCGAAGGCGCGGCCGAAGCCACCGCCCTGATCGTCAAGGTCTTCTCGGGCGTCCTCAGTGATTACCTCGGCAAGCGGAAGACGCTGGCCGTGCTCGGTTATGGGCTCGGCGCGCTGTCCAAGCCGCTCTTCGCGGTGGCGCCCGGCGTCGGCACGATACTGGCGGCACGCCTGTCCGACCGCATCGGCAAGGGCATTCGCGGCGCGCCGCGCGATGCGCTGGTGGCCGATATCGCGCCCGCTCATCTGCGCGGCGCGGCGTTCGGGCTGCGGCAGGCACTCGACACGGTTGGCGCATTCCTCGGCCCTTTGATCGCGATCGGGCTGATGATGCTCTGGGCGAACGACTTCCGCGCCATCTTCTGGGTGGCGGTGGTGCCCGGCGTGCTGTCCGTTGCCTTGCTCGCATTCGGCGTGAAGGAACCGCAAACCCAGACCGGGGACAAGCGTGTGAATCCGATCCGGCGCGCCAACCTCGCGCGGCTCGGCCCGGCCTACTGGGGCGTGGTTGCCGTGGGCACCGCCTTCGCGCTGGCCCGATTCAGCGAGGCATTCCTGATCCTGCGCGTCCAGCAGGAAGGGCTGCCGCTGTTCATGGCGCCGCTGGTGCTGGTAACGATGAACGCAGTCTTCGCGGTCACGGCCTATCCGTTCGGCAAGCTCGCGGACAACTGCAGCCATGACAAGCTCCTGGTGGCTGGCCTGGCCGTACTGATCGCCGCGGATACGGTGCTCGCACTCGGCTCGCACTGGAGCATCGCACTGGCCGGTGTCGCGCTGTGGGGCCTGCATATGGGCATGACCCAGGGATTGCTGGCCACGATGGTCGCCGATGCAGCACCTGCGGATCTGCGTGGCACTGCATTCGGCGTTTTCAATCTGGCCAGCGGGCTGGCGTTGCTGGTAGCCAGTGTCATGGCCGGCTGGCTGTGGGACCGGCACGGCGCCGCCGCCACGTTCCACGCCGGCGCGGGCTTCTGCGTGCTGACCATCGCACTGCTGATCCACCGGTTTCGCAACCGCCCCGCCTCCGGGGCGGCCACCCGCTGAGATTCAGCTGAGCGCCTTGCGAAGGCAACCTTCCTGTTCGTGTTGCACAACTTACGGATTGTCACGACTCCGGCGTCAACGGCGACCGCTCGCGTGCCGTTTTTTCCGGTAAGCACGACGCATTGTCGAGCTAACAATCTCCCAGGAGTTGACATCATGAAGAAGCTGTTCGCTGCTCTCGCATCCGTCGCTTTCGTCGGTACCGTTTTCGCGCAGACCGGCGCACCGGCTGCCGCCTCGGCCACCCCGTCGAAGTCGGAACCGGCGCAGGCTCAGGCCAGCGCCCACAAGGACAAGGCCGACGTTCATACCGGCACGCACAAGTCCACCGCCAAGGGCACGCATCACAAGGCCAAGGCCACGACCGACATGGCGAAGTCCACTGACACCACCGGCGCGACGGCCGGCGCTGCCAAGACCGCTGCTCCGGACAACTCCAAGAAGCAGTAAGCCCCGGCGTCGAGTTATCGGGGGGTTCACCGCCACGGTCAAGGCGAATGCCGTGGCGGCGACGCTCGAACCACGGGCTCTTGCGGAGAGCGCAAGCGAGAGGAAGGTCTCCGCGCTTGCCTCTCCGCTTTGTCATCCGATCATCTGTGCGACCATGACGGCATGTCTCCACGACTTAATGAAGCGAAGCGGTTCTGGCTAGACGCGGGGCCGCAGACAGTGCAAGTAGTACGGCAAGGCCCCGCAACGACGCCAGAATCTTTTTGAAATGACTTCTTAGCCCCGGGATCAGCATGCTCACCGTACACGCCATCCATCTGCTGCACGAAGCCGCCTTCGGCACGCTTGCCACGCAATCGTCCGTCCTGGCCGGCTATCCCTACGCCACCGTGGTGCCCTACGTCACGGACCACGCGCATCAACCGGTCATCTGCATCAGCGCCCTGGCCGAACACACGAAGAACCTGCTCGCGGATACGCGGATGAGCCTGTCGGTGCTGCAGCCGGACGCCACGGATGTGCAGGCCGCCAGCCGGCTGACGATCGTTGGAGACGCGGAACGCTTCGAGCCTGCTACTGCCCTGCGCGACCGCTACCTGCGCTATGAGCCCGGCGCCGAACGTCTGCTGGCGCTCGATTTCGCGTTCTTCCGGCTGAAGCCGCTCAAGGTACGGTTCATCGCCGGCGTCGGCAGGATGGGTTGGGTGGAACAAGCCGATCTGGACGCTGTGCCCACGCTCCCCGCGCAAGAAGAAGCCGATCTCGTGAGCAGAATGTCCCGCCTGGTTCCCGAAAGCGTGCGCGTGCTCGGCATCGATCCGCTCGGCGTCGACGTCGAGATCAATGGGCGCCGCCACCGACATCGTCTTGCCGGCACGGCGCCGATCGACGAAGCCATCCAGGCCGCCACTCACGCGATCACGGCGATCACGGCGGCGCGGCAATGATGGCTTGACCGGCCGGCACTGCCCGCGCAAACGTGCTGAAGCGCTGACGCGCGATATGCAGCAGCACGCACCCGCCGGTCGCTGGCTTGGACTTTTCGCGTGCGGTGCCCTATCACATACCAGTGATGGGGACCGAAGCGACCATCGTGCAGAGCAGCATTCCCCGCGCGGCGCACCCGACCTTACCCTTTGGGGAAATTGCAGGCATCCGGATCTCATCCCATAGTCGTACAGGTACGCTGACAACTACTGCGGCCAGACCATGATCCACCATTGGATGCAACGCTTGGCGCCCACCATCGGCGCCGCCCTGCTCGCCGGCATGGCCCTCGTGGCAACCAGCGTCATGGCCCAGGAAAAGCCCGCTCCTGCCCCCGCGCCGTTCAAGGCCGAGGAGATCGAGGCACTGGTCGCGCCGATCGCGCTCTATCCCGATACCGTGCTGTCGCAGGTGCTGATGGCGTCGACCTATCCGCTGGAGATCGTCTATGCCGCCCGCTGGGTGAAGTCGCACCCCGGCGAGAAAGGCGATGCCGCGGTCAAGGCCGTGCAGAACGAATCGTGGGACGTCAGCGTCAAGTCGCTGGTGGCATTCCCGCAGATCCTCGAACCGATGTACGACAAGCTCGACTGGACCCAGAAGCTCGGTGACGCATTCCTGGCCCAGGAGAAGGATGTGCTCGCAGCGGTACAGCGACTGCGCGCGCGTGCCCGCGATGCCGGCAATCTGCAATCGAACGAGCAGCAACGCGTGATCGTCGAGCCGGCGACCACGCCGGGCGCGGTGTCGCAGACTATCGTGCGGATCGAGCCGGCCAACCCGGAGGTGATCTACGTGCCCGCCTATGACCCGGCGGTGGTCTATGGCGGCTGGGCCTATCCCGCCTACCCCTATTACTACTGGCCACCCTACCGGGCGTACTACCCGGGCTACGCGTTCGGCAGCGGCCTGGCATTCGGGTTCGGTCTCGCCGCCGCGGCAGCCATCTTCGGTGACTGCAACTGGGGCGGGGGCGACGTCTACGTCGACCACCACAAGGCCACCAACATCGACCGCAATTTCGATCGCAATGGTGGGCAAGGTGGCCAGGGCAGCAGTCGATGGGAGCACAGCGTCGATCATCGCAAGGGCGTTGCCTATCGCGATAACGCCACGCGCGAACGCTTCGGCCGCGAGCAGGCTGGCGCCGCCGACCGGCGCGCCAACTACCGTGGCCGCGATCCGGGCGCCGGCAATCGCGCCGGGGTTTCCGACCGCATGGCCGGCGGCAACCCATCAGCCTCGGACCGCATGAACGGCGGCAACCGCGCGGGCACGTCCGACCGACCCGCGACGGCGGATCGCGCGGCGGCAGGCAACCGGGCCGGCACCGCCGACCGCGCACAAGCCGCCGACCGCTACAGCGCGGGATTCGGCGGGCGGGACAACGGCTTCCAGGGCGTCGGCAATGGCGCCGGCACGCAGAACAACACCAATCGCGGCAGTTCCAGCATGCAGTCCTCGGGCTTCAATCGCGGCGGCGGATATTCGGGCGGCGCGCGCGGCGGTGGCGGCGGTTTCGGTGGCGGCCGCGGCGGCGGTGGACGTCGATAAGCGGAGGCAACCATGACACTGACGACGCCAATCCGCGCAACACTTCGCCGCACCCTGTGCACGCTGCTGCTGGGTGCAGCCGCGAGCCTGACGCCCGCGGCGCACGCCAACGAGGTCTTTGCCACGCCCGAGGCCGCGATGACCACCTTCGGCAACGCCGTCATCAACGACGACGAGCCGACGCTGCAGAAACTGTTCGGCGGCAAGTTCCGCGACATCATTCCGCCGGTGGGCGCCGAGGTCCGCAGCAAGTTCCTGACAGCCTGGGGCAAGTCCCACGCTGTCGATCAGAAAGAGAATCGCGCCTATATCGACGTGGGAGACGACGGCTGGACCTTCCCCATTCCGCTGGTGAAGGGCAGCAAGGGCTGGCAGTTCGACACGCTGGCCGGCGTGGAGGAAATGCGGGTGCGCAGGGTGGGCCGCAACGAGCTGGCCGTCATCCAGACCATGCTGGCGATCACCGACGCACAGGCCGAATACGCGCTGACGCTGCACGACGGCAGCAAGACGCTGGTGTACGCATCGAAGCTGTCGAGCACGCCCGGCAAGCAGGACGGCCTCTACTGGGCCTCCGCGCCCGGCGAGCCACAGAGCCCGCTAGGCGCAGCGTTTCGCGGCGCGGGAACGAGCCATGCCAGCAAGGATGGCTATTACGGATATCACTACAAGCTGCTGGACGCGCAAGGCCCCAACGCCCCGGGCGGGGCCTACAGCTATGTGGTCAATGGCAAGCTGTTCGGCGGTTTTGCCGTGCTGGCATGGCCGGCGCGTTATCAGGACACCGGCGTCATGAGCTTCATGGTCAGCCACGATGGCCAGGTCTACGAGCGTGACCTTGGCGCCGACAGCGCGGTCAAGGCCAAGGAGATCCGGACCTTCGATCCGGGGGCGGGATGGCGGAAGGTGGCGCCGTAGCAGGGTAGTAGGGTCGCAGCGTCACCTTCCGCTTCTCTGAATCACTCCTTCGGAATACCCGCGATTTCCGCGGCCTTCGTCCAGCGCTGGATTTCGTCGAGCTGGTATTTCCGCAGCACCTCCGACCCACCCGCGAAGATCTGGCCGTTGGTACGGCCCACGAACTCGGCCGCTTCCTTGCTGCTGATGATCTCGACCGTGGCATCGCTGAGTTTCTTGACGATCGCCGGCGGCGTCTTCGCCGGCGCGAACAGCGCCACCCAGCTCACCATGTAGTAGTCCTTGTAGCCGAGTTCCTGCAGCGTCGGCACATTAGGCTCCAACGGCAGCCGCTTGTCGCCGCCCACGGCAATGATGCGCGTCTTGCCGGCCTGCGACAGTGCGGAAGCGGCAAGGTAGTCCGACATCGCGAAGTCCACCTGGCCACCGGCGAGATCCGCGACAGCCGGGGCAGCGCCCTTGTACGGAATGGCCACGGCAGTGATACCGGCCTGCTTCATGAACAGCTCGGTGGCGATCTGGTACGACGCGGAACCCGAGCCATAGCTGAGCTTGCCTGGCTTCGCCTTGGCGGCGGCCACCAGATCGGCCACGGTCTTGTAGGGCGAATCGGCGCGCACCGACAGGATCATCGCCCCGTAGTAAAGCCGCGCCACGGGCGCGAAATCGCGTACCGGGTCATAGGGCAGCGTCTTGAACTGGACCACGTTGGTCGCCATCGGCGAATTGCTCGCCACAAACAACGTGTAGCCATCCGGGTCCGCCTTCGCCACCGCCTGCGCGGCGATGAAGCTGTTGGCACCCGGGCGATTTTCCACCACGAAAGGCTGGCCGAAACGCGCCTCGAGTTTCTGGGCCAGGAACCGCGCGCTGCTGTCCGAGCCCGTGCCAGGCGGGAACGACACCACGATCTTGACGGGCTTTCTGGGGTAATTATTCGCGTTGGCGTGTGCCAGCCCGGAGACCCCGAGCGTGGCAATCAGACAGGCGAGAAGCAAACGCCGCATATCTACAGTCTCCTTCTTCGGGGTGATACGTGCCACCCGCTTTCATCATGAAAGAAGAAGCGTAAGGGAAGCGTGCGGCATGTCGCAATGCACACGGAGGCATATTCGTTATGCGCACGTCGGCATGGCACACCGTTACGCTGCACTGCCGCATGCGCGGTGAATTTCCGTTATCTCACGGCTGCGATAGGCGCGTCTGGAAGGCCACTGCTAACCTCGGCTCACTCTCAAAAATCGCAAGGAGACAGAGTTGGAGATAGCCAGCAAGGTCGTGATACGGCCAGCCGATCCCGACGACGCACTGACGCCGCTGCGCCAGGAAGTCCGCGCATTCCTGGCGGAGACCCTCGGCAACCGGCCCCCCCAACTGCGCGCCAAGAGCTGGTCTGGCTACGATCCCGAATTCAGCCGCGCGCTGGGTGCGCGTGGCTGGATCGGCATGACGTGGCCCAAGTCCTACGGCGGCGGTGAACGCTCGATGCTAGAGCGCTACGTGGTGCTCGAGGAACTGCTCGCGGCAGGCGCGCCCGTTGGCGGCCACTGGGTTGCCGAGCGCCAGAGCGGCCCGCTGCTGATGCGTTACGCGGACAAGAGCGTGGCGGCGGACATCGTGCCGCGCATCACGCGCGGCGAGGTGCGCTTCTGCATCGGCATGAGCGAGCCGGACTCCGGTTCCGACCTGGCGTCGATCCGCACACGTGGCGATCGCGTGGATGGCGGATGGGTCATCAACGGCACCAAGCTCTGGACCTCCAACGCGCATCATTCGCAATACATGATCGCGCTGGTGCGCACCGACCGTGGCGCGGACGACAAGCACAAGGGCCTGTCGCAGTTCCTGGTCGACATGACGTCGAGCGGCCTGCAGGTGCGCCCGATCAAGAACCTCGCGGGTCACGAGGGCTTCAACGAGGTCGTGTTCGACAACGTCTTCGTGCCGGACCGGATGCTGATCGGCACCGAGGGCGATGGCTGGGCCCAGGTCACGGCCGAGCTCACATTCGAGCGCAGTGGCCCCGAACGCTATCTGAGCAGCTACGCGCTGCTGGCCGAGATGGTGGATGCGGCGGACGCAACCGACTCGCGCCAGGCGGTGGAAATCGGCTACCTCGTCGCGGAGCTGAGCAATCTGCGCCAGATGTCTCGCGGCATCGCGGCCATGCTCAATCGTGGCGAGAACCCGCAACTGGCCGCTGCCAACGTCAAGGACATGGGCGCGCTGTTCGAACAGCGTATCCCTGAGGTGGCCCACGCGTTGTTCGGCAATGAACTGCGCCGCACCGGCTCCCCGTTCGTCGCGACGCAAGCCTACCTGACCCAGAGTGTGCCCTCGTTCTCCCTGCGGGGCGGCACGCGTGAAATTCTGCGGGGAATCATTGCGCGAGGGCTGGGAATCCGATGAACGAACTCGAACAAATGCTGACCGACAGCGCGGAGCGCCTGTTCGGCAACGAGGTCACGCTCGAACAGTCCGAAGCGATGGAGCGCGGCGAGTTTCCGCAATCACTCTGGAATGCCGTGGACAAGAGCGGTCTGGTGCACGTGCTTGCCAGCGAGGAAGCCGGTGGCGCCAACGCGAGCTGGACGGAAGCGCTGCCGGTGATGCTGGCCGCCGGCCGCACGGTCACGCCGCTGCCGTTCGTCGATGCCGCAACGGCCACGTGGCTGCTGAGCCGTCTTGGCATCGAAGCGCCGCAGGGCCTGCTGGTCCTTGCCGATCTGTCCACGGCCCCGACCGCGAGCCAGGATGGCGACACCTGGCGGCTGAGCGCGGAAGTGGAAGTCCCCTGGGGCCGACACGCGCAACACGTGCTGGTGCGCGCCGCCAACGCCTGGCTGTTGCTGTCGACCAAGCACGCTTCAGTACGCGAGGATGCCAACATCGCTGGCGAACCGCGTGACAGGCTCACGTTCGTCGACGCCGTGGCAACAGCCGCGTCGACGCAGCAGCCGCTGGAGGGATGCGATGATCCGGCGGCGCTCGGCGCATTGATGCGCGCCATCCAGATCACCGGCGTGCTCGAACGCGTGCTGAACCAGACCGTGCAATACGCCACCGAACGCATCCAGTTTGGCCGGCCCATCGGCAAATTCCAGGCGATCCAGCAACAGCTTGCGGTACTGGCCAACGAAGTGGTCGCCTCGCGCATGGCCGTGGCCAGCGCCTGCGCGGCGTTGCCGGGCAAGGACTGGGCACAGCAGGCCATGATCGCCAAGATCATCTGTGGTCTGGCCGCCGGCCGCGCACCCGCGATCGCGCACCAGGTGCATGGCGCCATCGGCTTCACGCGCGAGCACTCGCTGCACTACGCCACGCGGCGCCTGTGGTCCTGGCGCGCCGAGTACGGCAGCGAGGCGCAATGGGCCGCGAAGCTCGGCAAGATGGCAATCGAACACGGCGGCGACACGCTGTGGGAAAGACTGACGGAGGCCGCATGAATACACGTCGAGCCCTTCTCGCGATGATTGGCCTGCTGACGCTGTCAGCGTCAGTCCATGCGGAAACGGCCAAGGAATTCCCAACGCGGCCGATTCGCGTGATCGTGCCATTCACGTCTGGCAGCGGCTCCGATACGTCGGCACGCTACTACGGCGAGCAGATGGGTCGCACGCTGGGGCAGCCCGTGGTCGTCGAGAACCGGCCCGGCGCTAACGGCCTGATCGGCATCCAGGCGCTCAAGAACGCGCCGGCGGATGGCTACACGGTGCTGCTGGCCAGCAACTCGCCAATGTCGGTCAATCCAATCGTGATGAAGAGCCTGCCCTATGACCCGCTGAAGGATCTCAAGCCGGTGTCGGGGTTGAGCAGGAACATGAATGTGTTCCTGGTGCCGGAGAAGTCGCCGATCAAGACCGTGGCCGACCTGGTTGCCCACGCGAAAGACCGTGGCAAGCCGCTGGCAGTCGGCACGTACTCGGCGGGCTACCAGTTGGCGGCGGCGTGGTTCGCCAACCTCGCCGGCGTCCAGTTCGTCAACGTGCCGTACAAGGGGCAGGCCCAGATCATGACCGATGTCATCGGCGGGCAGCTCGATATGGCCGTGGTCGATCTGGGCGGCGCCATCACGCTACTCAAGGAAGGCAAGATCCGCGCGGTGGCTGTCACCGGCGAGACGCGGCATCGCGACTTCCCGAACGTGCCGACGATTAAGGAAAGCGGCTACCCGGACTACGCGCAGTACAGCTGGGTGTCGTTCTACGTCCGCGCGGGAACGCCCGACGACATCACTGACAAGCTGGCCACCGCCGTGCAGTCGGCCCTCAAGTCACCGGAGTCCGACGCATTCCTGGCCACCAAGGGCGGCGATCCCATGCCTTACCCGCCGAAGGAAATGCGCCAGTTCCAGGAACGCGAGATGGCCCGGTTCCGCAAGGTTGCCGCAGCGGCCGGCATCAAGCCCGAGTAATGGGCGAGCGGACGCGTAAACGACGTGTGAGCGATGCGCGAGCGATGCGTGAACCCGACGACTGCCTAGGCGGCGACGTGACGCGCGGCGGATGCCAGCAGCGACCGCAGCACCGTGACGAACGGGTGCGAGTGGACGTTGTTGTGCCAGCACAGATGAATCGGCACGGCCATGCCTTCGTCCTCCATCGGCGAGAAGCGCATGCCGGGATGCCGGCACAGCGGCCTGGCGAGGTAGTCCGGAATCATCGCGTAAATCTCGGTGTCGTGAATCGCGTCGGCCACGGCCAGGTAGCTGGTCAGTGTGCCGACGATCCGCCGATGCAGGCCGTGCGACTGGAAGTAGCGGTCGAGCAACCGCGTGATCAGGCCGAACTGCGAGATGTCGAGGCAGTCGAGCGATGCCAGTTCACGCGCCGAGGTGATCGCGCCGATATGCGGATTGGATCTGGCCGACAGGCAGCCGAAGCGCGTCGTCAGCAACAGTTCGGAGCGCAGCGATTCCATATCCACCGGATAGAACGCCACCATCAGGTCGATCGCCCCGCTGGTCATCGCAGAAATGCCGCCCTGCTGTGGCACGGGCTGCATCCGGACCCGCGCGCGCGGCGCCACCTGGCGCAGGCTGGCCAGGAACGCCGGGGCAATCAACGCCTGCAGGGAATCGTTGATACCGATCACGTACGTGCCGGTCTCCATCGCCGGGTTGTAGTCGCTGCCCTGCTGGTAGACGCCTTCGATGGCACGCAACACGTCATCGAGCGCGCCGCGGATGTCCTGGGCGCGGCGCGTCGGCAGCATCTTGTGCGCGCTCTTGATCAGCAGCGGATCGCCGAGATCGTCGCGCAGCCGGTCGAGCATCCGGCTCATCGAGGGCTGGGTGCTGTCCAGCCGCCTGGCGGCCTCGCTGACGCTGTTGCTCTCGAGCATGGCGGCCAGCACCACCAGCAGGTTCAGATCCTTCTTGCGCAGTTCGGCAAGCGCCGGTCGTCTGCTGTCGCGGCCTTCCGGCGTCTCCGTGCCGTCCGTGCCTGGGGTGTCGCTGAAACGAGATTCGTTCATCGCTATTGCGCTTCAAATCCATATTGAATAAGGCATAACGCAGTATGCAGCATTTCAACCCCGCCCGGCGGGGAAACCTTTCCACTGAACCAAGCCCATCGACATGACGCCCCCTAACGCTTCGTCTACCGCTTCCTCTACTGCTTCCTCTACCGTTCCCTCTACCAGCGGCCAGGATTCCCTTCAGGTCACGCGCGACGGACATGTCGTCCAGCTCCTGATTCGCAGGCCGCCCCATAACCACCTCGACCCGGCATTCGTCGGCCTGCTGGCGGACACGCTCGAACAACTCGATGGCGACGACGAATGCCGCGCCATCGTGCTGGCGGCCGAAGGCAAGTCCTTCTGCGCCGGCGCGGACTTCTCCGGCCAGCAAGCATCATCATCGGTCAGCCGCGACCCGAGCCCGTTCTACAAGCAGGCCATGCGACTCTTCCGCACGCGCAAGCCGATCGTCGCCGCGGTACACGGCGCGGCCGTGGGCGCCGGCGTAGGGTTGTCGCTCGTGGCGGACTTCCGCGTCACCTGCCCCGAGGCACGGTTCAGCGTCAACTTCAACCGGCTGGGTTTTCATCCCGGCTTCGGCCTGAGCCTGACCCTGCCCCGCCTGATCGGAGTCCAGCAGGCTTCGCTGCTGCTATACACGGGACGCCGCATTGATGGCGAGACCGCCACGCGCATCGGACTGGCCGACGAACTCGTGCCGGCCGACCAGGTTCTGGCCCGCGCCCATGCGCTGGCCACCGAGATCGCAATCTCGGCCCCGCTCGCCGTGGAAAGCACGCGCGCCGCGCTGCGCGAGGGGCTGGCAGATGCGATCTACGCCGCCAACCAGAAGGAGCTGGCCATCCAGCTCACCCAATTCCCGACCGAGGATTTTCGCGAAGGCGTGGCAGCCATGGCCGAACGCCGTCCGCCGAACTTCCGTCGTCGCTGATACTCAATGGAGCGAATCTACGTGACCGTTTCAACCAAAACAGATGCCGGACCACTGTCCGGCGTGCGCGTGCTCGATCTGTCCGCTGTGGTGCTGGGCCCGATGGGCACCCAGGTGTTGGCCGACATGGGTGCGGACGTCATCAAGATCGAATCGCCCGAAGGCGACCTGATGCGCGCCAACGGCGTGGTCGAGGTGCCGGGCATGAGCTCGATCTTCCTGGCGCTGAACCGCAACAAGCGTTCGGTCGTGCTGGACCTGAAGACCGAGGCCGGCCGCGCCGCATTGCGCCGCCTGATTCCAACCGTCGACGTGCTGGTGCATAACATGCGCGTCTCGGCGATCGAGCGGCTGGGTTTCGGCTATGACGCCGTGCGCGCACTGAATCCCGAGATCGTCTACTGCGCCGCCACCGGTTTCGGCCAGGATGGCCCGGATCGCGAGAAGCCCGCGTTCGACGACATCATCCAGGCCGCCTGCGGATTCGTCGGCGCCGCGTCGATCAACACCGACGAGCCCGACTATCTGCCGAGCCTGATCGCCGACAAGACCACCGGCCTGGCCGTCGCCAATGCGGTACTGGGCGCGCTGTTCCATCGCGAGCGGCATGGCCGTGGCCAGTACGTCGAGGTGCCGATGCTGGAAACGATGGCCGCGTTCGTGCTCACCGAGCATATGGGTGGCCTGACCTATCCGGGCTCCAAGACCAAGGCCGGCTACGCGCGCCTGCTCGAAGGCGGCCGCAAGCCCGTGCGCACCAAGGATGGGTGGATGAGCCTGCTGCCATACACGGACAAGCACTGGAAGGCCTTCTTCCACGAGGTGGACCGCGACGATCTGGGCGAACGCTACAACATCGCCAGCCGCGCCGACCGCAATGCGCACATCAAGACGTTGTACAGCCACCTGCGGGAGTTGGCGCCACTTCGCACGACGGCGCAGTGGATGAAGCTCTGCGAGCAACTCGACATCCCCGCCACGCCGATCTACTCGCTCGAAGCGCTGCCCGAGCATCCGCACCTGAAGGCCGTCGGCCTGTTCCAGGAATCGAAGCATCCCGTCGTCGGCACCATCCGGGAAATCCGGCCGACAGCGCGCTTCGCGGGCACGCCGACCTCGATCCGCCGCCCCGCCCCGACGCTGGGGCGTGACACTGCCGAGGTACTGCGTGAAGCCGGGTTCGAGGAAAGCGAAATCAAGGCGCTTGGCGGAAGCTGAGCGGTGGGTGCCGCGCGTCGTCGACCTCCCTTCAGGTCAACGACGGCAGCATCGCGGCCAGCACGATCCTTGCCAGCGCCTTCATCTTCCATCTCCTGACCGACGCTCAGGCCGCCTTGGCAACAAGTGGCGGATAGTCGGTCAGGCCACGCGCGTCGCCGCCGAACAGCGTGTCGCGATCGTGGGCGTTGAGGGTGGCGCCGGTGCGCAGGCGCTCCGGCAGATCGGGGTTGGCCACGAACGGGCGGCCAAACGCGATCAGGTCGGCCCACCCTTCGTTCAATGCGGCCTGGGCGCGCGCCGCCGTGTACTTGCCGGCGTAGATCAGCGTGCCCGGATAGACCTTGCGCAGTTGCTGCTTGAAGGCCGTCGGCATATGCGGGGCATCTTCCCAGTCGGCTTCCGCGATATGGATGTAGCCCACGCCGATCTCGCCGAGCAACCTGGCCGCAGCGGTATAGGTAGTCTCGGGATCGGCATCGACGCAACCATTCAGCGTGGTCAGCGGCGCCAGACGGACGCCGACGCGGTCTTTACCACCCGTGCCGTCGATCAGCGCCCGTGCCACCTCGCCCAGGAAACGCAGCCGGTTTTCCAGTGAACCGCCGTATTCGTCGGTGCGATCGTTGGCGCCGGAGTCGATGAACTGGTTGACCAGATAGCCATTGGCTGCGTGCAGCTCCACACCGTCGAAGCCCGCCGCCATGGCATTGCGCGCGGCCTGGCGAAAGTCGTCGACGATGGCGTGGATTTCCGCCACCGATAGCGCGCGTGGCTGCGACGCCTGGGCGAAGCCGGGGTTGCCATCGCTTTGCGCGACGAACACGTTCACGCCCTGCGCCTGGATGGCTGACGACGATACCGGCGCATGGCCATCGAGCAGGCTGATATGGCTCAGGCGGCCAACGTGCCAAAGCTGCGCGAAGATGCGCCCGCCGGCCTGATGGACGGCAGTGGTGACTTTGCGCCAGCCGGCGACCTGCTCCGGCGTGTGAATGCCGGGGGTCCACGCATACCCCTTGCCGAGCGGCGAGATCCACG
Organism: Cupriavidus sp. UBA2010; assembly: GCF_002335265.1. Lineage (NCBI taxonomy): Bacteria > Pseudomonadati > Pseudomonadota > Betaproteobacteria > Burkholderiales > Burkholderiaceae > Cupriavidus > Cupriavidus sp. UBA2010. The sequence continues at coordinate 270,695 of NZ_DDCI01000032.1, read as the reverse complement.
TGCCTTCGCTGACGATCAGGCCGGCGCTGGCGCGTTGCACGTAATACTCGGCCATCAGCGCATTGGGTACATCACCGGGCTGGCTGGCGCGCGAGCGCGTCATCGGTGGCATCACGATGCGGTTGGGCAGCGTGAAGGAGCCGAACGAATACGGCTGGAACAGCGGATTGCTGGCGTGGGTCATCATGATCTCCTTAATCCCAAACCGGAGCCAGACCTTCGGGGCTGACTTCACGGCCGTTGCGTTCCAGCGAGGCGACCAGCGCCATGTCGTCGGCGTCGAGCTTCAGGTCGCGCGCCAGCAGGTTGCTGGCCAGGTTCTCGCGCCTGGTCGACGACGGAATCACCGCGTAGCCGAGTTGCAGCGCCCATGCCAACGCCACCTGCGCCACGGTGGCGTGGTGCTTCGCGGCAATCTGCGCCAGCACCGGGTCCTTCAGCACCTTGCCGTAGGCCAGCGTCATGTACGACGTGACGGCGATACCCTGTTCCTTCAGGAACGCGGTGAGCTTGCGGCTCTGCAGATAGGGGCTCAGTTCGATCTGGTTGGTGGCGATCTCGCCCTTGCCAACGGCCTCGATCGCCTGGCGGGTCAGTTCGATATTGAAGTTGGACACACCGATCTGGCGCGTCAGCCCGAGCGCCTTGGCTTGGGCAAGCGCGGCCATGTACTCCGACAGCGCCACGCCGTTGCCCGGCGCCGGCCAGTGAATCAGCGTCAGGTCGACGTAGTCAGTGCGCAGCTTGTCCAGGCTTTCGCGCAGGCTCGGCACCAGCTTGTCGGCGGCGTAGTTCGCCGTCCAGATCTTGGTGGTCACGAACAGTTCATCGCGCTTCACACCGCTATCCGCAATGGCCTGGCCGACATCGGCCTCGTTGCCGTAGATCTGCGCGGTGTCGATGGCGCGGTAGCCAACGTCCAGCGCATTGCGCACCGAGTCCACAACGACCTGGCCAGTCAGGCGGAAGGTACCAACGCCAAACGAAGGAATGCTCATGGTGTAACTCCTGTGAAGGTTCATGCAATCTCGATGGACGAAGTTTGCCGCCCTTATCTTTGCGGATAAAGCCGTGTATAAATGAAATTCATTTGAATTTTGATCAACAATGAAAACCACCATCGACGAACTGCTGGCCTTTGCCGCGGTAGTGGACACCGGCTCGATCACGGCGGCGGCTGAACAACTGGGGCTGACGATCTCGGCCACCAGCCGGACCTTGAGCCGTCTGGAGGAGAAGCTGAAGACCACGCTGCTGCGACGAACCACGCGGCGGCTGGAACTGACCGAGGAAGGCGCCGCCTTCCTGGAGCACGCGCGCGCGATCCTGGCGATGGTCGACGAAGCGGAAGAACAGATGGCCGCACGGCAGATGCGACCCGTCGGGCGCTTGCGGGTGGACGCGGCCACGCCGTTCATGCTGCACGTGATCGTGCCGCTGGTGGCGGGATTCCGCGCCAGCTACCCCGAGGTGGAACTGGAACTGAACTCGAACGAAGGCTTCATCGACCTGATCGAGAAACGAACCGACGTGGCGTTCCGCATCGGCCAGTTGAAGGACTCGACGCTGCATGCGCGACCGATCGGTATCAGTCAGATCCGCGTGCTGGCCAGCCCGGAGTATCTGAAACGCCACGGCACGCCCACCAAGCCGGCGCAACTCGCGCAACATGCGCTGCTGGGCTTTACCCAGCCTGAATCACTGAACGACTGGCCGCTGCGCGACGACGCCGGTGGCGTCGTGCACATCAAGCCGACGATTGCATCGTCGAGCGGCGAAACGCTCAGGAGCCTGGCGCTGGCGGGCCAGGGAATCGTCTGCCTGTCGGACTTCATGACGCTCGAGGACCGGCAGAGCGGGCGGCTGGTGCAGCTGTTTGCGAAGCAAACCCTGGACGCGCGCCAGCCGATCAACGCGGTCTACTATCGCAACACCGCGCTGGCGTCACGGATCACCTGCTTTCTCGACCATGTGGTCAAAACACTGGGCAAGCAGCCGTTCGAACGGTAGGCAAATCCGTCCCGTGTGGGCACGCTCCATACTTGATGCAGAATCAAAAGTATTTGACCAATACCGGTCTTAATCTGCAAAGATAAACCGGGCAGACTGCGATCCATCGAAAATCCATCGTGGATCGCAGCCAAATGTCCCAACTGTCCAAGCCCTTCGCCATGGGCGAGCGCACGCTCTCCAGCCGCATCGCCGTGGCGCCGCTGACACGCTCCCACGCAGAGCCGTTTGTCGCCAACCCCGATCCGGTAGCCCGCCTGGCGCACAACTGGACGCGCAGCATCGAACCGGGCGCCATCCGTGACGTTCTGAAGGGCCTGCCGCGATGAAATCGAACACCGCACTGCTCGCCCTCGCCATCGGCGCATTCGGCATCGGCACCACCGAGTTCACGCCGATGGGCTTGCTCCCGGTTATTGCCGAGGGCGTCAACGTCAGCATTCCCACCGCGGGGATGCTGATCACCGCCTACGCCATTGGCGTGATGGTCGGCGCGCCCGTAATGACGCTGCTGTTCAGCCGATTCGGCAAGCGCACCGCGCTGATGGCGCTGATGGCAATCTTCACCGTTGGCAACCTGCTGTCGGCACTGGCACCGGGATACGGCACGCTGCTCGCGTCCCGCCTGGTGACCAGCCTCAACCACGGCGCATTCTTCGGCCTGGGCTCGGTCGTGGCCGCAAGCGTGGTGCCGAAGGAGAAGCAGGCCAGCGCCGTGGCAACGATGTTCATGGGCCTGACCATCGCCAATATCGGCGGTGTGCCAGCCGCCACGTGGATCGGTCAGCAGGTTGGCTGGCGCCTGGCGTTCGCTGGCACGGCCGCGCTCGGGCTGGTTGCGATCGCCGCGCTCTGGCTCGCCTTGCCCAAGGGCGAGCGCGGTACACGGCCGAACGTGCGACGCGAGCTGACCGTGCTCACCCACCCGACTGTGCTGCTGGCCATGGCGACGACAGTGCTCGGCGCGGGCGCGATGTTCACGCTCTACACCTATGTGGCGCCGATGCTCGCCAGGCTGACTGGCGCATCCGACAACTTCGTTGCATTGGGTCTGGTACTGATCGGCGTGGGCTTCACGATCGGCAATCACCTTGGCGGCAAGCTTGCCGACCGCTCGCTGGACGGCGCGACGACGGCCTTCCTTGCCGCACTCGCCGTCATCATGCTGGTACTGCCGTTCGCGCTGCAAAGCCATGTCGGAGCGGCCATCGGTCTGCTGGTCTGGGGCGCGGCAGCCTTCGCCGTGGTGCCGCCGCTGCAGATGCGCGTGATGGAAGCCGCTGCGGAAGCGCCCGGACTCGCGTCGTCGATCAACGTCGGCGCCTTCAATCTCGGCAATGCGGTGGGCGCCGCGCTCGGCGGCGGTGTCATCAGCCTCGGACTCGGCTACGCCGTCGTACCGGTAGCAGGTGGCCTGCTGGCGGCATCGGGCGTGCTGCTCGTGTGGCTCGGCCGTGCCAGCAAGCGCGCCGCGCAGCCTGTGAAGGCATAACGCGCCGCTGGCACGAGCTTGGACAGCGCCACAGGCTACAGTTGTCCGCGCTATGCGCCTGCCGTGTCCGTGGCAGGCGCGAGCCGCAGCACGCAGTCGACGCCGACCACGCCATTGGCGCGCACGAACAACGGGTTGATTTCAGCCTCGGCAACCGTGACGCCCTGCACAGCGGCCAGACGCGAGAATCGGACGATCGCGTCAGCCAGCGCATCTACGTCGCCCCGGGGCAGCCCACGGAAGCCACGAATCAGGCGCGTCGTGCGTACCTCCTCGATCATCTGCATGGCCTCTGCCGGCGTCACCGGCGCGGGGCGAAGACTGACATCGCGGTGAAGTTCGGCGGTGATACCGCCGGCGCTGAGCATGACCATCGGCCCCACCAGCGGGTCGTCGCGGAAGCCCAGCATCAACTCCAGCAAACGATCTTCCATGCGCTGGACCAGAATGCCGTCGATGCGCGCGGCGGGCGCGCCGCGGCGCGCATTGTCCATCAGGCGTTCGGCGGCGGCGGCCAGTTCCGCGTTGTCGCGCAGGCCAACTTGCACACCACCGATCTCGGTCTTGTGCAGGATGTCGCGCGAGCAGATCTTGGCCACTACCGGGTACGGCACGGCGTGCTGCAGCGCCCCTTCGGTCACCAGTTCCGCCGTCGCGATCGGCACGCCCAGCGCACCAAACACCGTCGCTGCCTCAAGCTCAGAGAGATCACCCAGCGTCGGCAAGCCAGCCGGCCACTGCACGGGCAGACAGGATTCGGACGCGTCTTCGCCGACATGCGCGCCTCGGAACAGGCACGCCAGCGCATCGGCACAGCTCTCCGGCGTGCGGAATGCCGGCACCCCCGCCGCCTGCAGCAATTGCAGGGACTCCGGAGCTTCCGGAGCCAGGAACGACAGCAGCGGTTTGCTGCCGACGCCTGCAGCCTCGACGATCGGCTTGACGGCAAGCTGCGGATGAAACTGCGCTGACGAGCCCACCACGCACAGCACGGCGTCACACCAGTCACTCAGCCGCATCTGCTCGACCAGATCCCGGTACTGGGCACTTGTAGCCGCCAGCGTCAGGTCGATGATCGGTGTCTGGCGAATCTTCACGCCGCGCTCAGCCATATGCGCGACGAACGATGCGGGTGGCGGCACCGCTTCCACGTCCGCCAGGCCCAGGCGGTCCACCACGGTCGCTGCGCCACCGCCCGTGGTGGTCACCACGGCCACGCGCGGCGCACGGGTCAGCGCCGGCACATGGCTTGCGTAGCGCAACGCCAGCGGTGCGGCTTCGAACAGCGTTTCAAGCAATTCCACGCGCATCGCGCCATGCTTGCGCAGGAAGGCATCGACCGCCGCATCGTTACCGGCCAGTGCCCCCGTGTGCGATTGCGCAAGCGCCTCGCCCTGCTCGGAGCGACCTAGCTTGTAGACCAGCACCGGCTTGCCCGCAGCACGCGCGCGCCGGAGCGCGGGGCCCAGCACCGCCGCATCGCGAATCGTTTCGAGGAACAGCAGGATGACTTCGGTAGCCGCGTCGTCGACGAGCAGGTCCACCAGTTCACCCACGCCGATGTCGCTTTCGTTGCCGACCGAAACCAGCTTGGCAAACCCGAGCCCACGCGCCGCGCCGCGCGACAACAGCGCGCCCAGCATGGAGCCGCTTTGGGAGATCACGCTGACAGGACCGCGATGGAGCGTATCCATTTCCAGCACGGCGTTGACGGAAAGCACGGCGCCGCTGTGCACGTCGACCACGCCGATGCTGTTCGGCCCCAGCAGCCGCACGCCCAGTTCACGCGCTCGCGCCGCCAGCGCCTGCTGGGCGGCCATGCCAGCCTCGCCCACCTCGGCGAAGCCGTCGGAGAAGACCGTCACCACGCGCGCGCCACGCGCGGCGGATTGTTCAAGTGCCTCGGCCACCTGCGCGCCCGGCACCATCACAAACGCGTGGTCGATCGCCGCTGGCAGCGCCGCGACGCTTGGATACGCCTGAAGGCCCATCACCTCGCTACGCCCGGCGTTGACCGGGAACACGCGCCCCTGGAAACCATGCTTGCGCATGAAGCGCAGCGGTCGGGCCGTATTCTTCTTTTCGTCGGCCGAGGCGCCTACGAGCGCGACAGCATCGGGGGTGAACAGTGCCCGAGCCAGTTGTTCGCGCGTGATCCGTTCGGTGGATCGCTTCGTGTCGTGATCGACGCTAGTCATGGTGTTTCGTGAAGAAGATTGGATGTCGGGAAATGATCAGCCCACCTGGAGCTTGTCCAGGGCCAGCGAGCGCAAGGGCCGGTCGTCCAGGCGCCAGAGCGCGTCGAGCAAACGGGCGGCGTGCACGGAGCCGAGCGCGGGGGCGCTCAGTTCCATGAACTTGTCGCCAAGCGTCGCGTCGTCAAGCGGGGCTTCCGGGTCACCAAGGCGATATGGCGCGAAGTGCGCGTGACGGCTGCCATCGGTCATCTCGATTTCCACCCGCGCCGCGCGCTGCTTCGGGAAGGCGGCAGTCAGTTCGGGATCGGCCGTCAGCCGGATCTTGCTCATCAATGCGCGGATGGATGCGTCAGCCAGCCTGGCCGGTTCAAACGCGTCAAGCCGAACCGCGCCATGCAGAATGCCGTGCGCCACCACATAGGGCAGGCTGAAGCGGGCTTCAAAAGGCGTTTTCGGGTCGAAGTTGCCGGTCACATCCAGTGCCACCTGATAGGTGCGCACGTTGACCGCCGCGATACGCGCTGGCGCCAGCGCGTTGTCACGCATGATGCGCATGGCGGCATCAATCGATGCGAACGTATGGCCGCAACAGCCATGGTTCTTCTGCGTGATGCGTGTGATGTTGAAGTCAGTGCCCAGGCCGTTGGTGACACCGCTCCAGTCCGGGCTACCGCACATCGCCGCCCCGAAGCCAGCATCGCCTTCGAGAATGTCGTGCACGCCCGTCACGCCATGCGCGGCGCCCTGCGCAGCCTGAACGCCAACCTGTGCCGCATGTCCGGCATGCAACGCCTTGGTCATCGCGTCGGACCGGAATGCCTGCTGCAGGCCAGAGGCGAATGTCGTGGCCGTGGCCATGGCATCGGCGGCGGCACGTGCATTGCCGGGCGCCGTCAGAACGCTGCCAGCGGCCGCGGCGCCGATGCAGCCCACGGTGCCGGTCGTGTGGAAGTAGCGATAGTGCGCCGGCTGGATGGCCGCCCCGATGCGTGTGCTGACCTCGTAGCCGGCAATCACGGCACGCAGGAAGTCGGTGCCGCTCGCGTCCCGATGCTCCGCCAGCGCAAGGGCGGCGGCAATCGTCGGACACCCCGGGTGGTAGATGGCATCGCGGAAGATGTCGTCGAACTCGGCCGCGTGCGAGGCGCTGCCGTTGATCCAGGCCGCCAACCCCGGAAAAGCCGTGGTGGCATGCCCGACCAGCGTGCTGCGCCCGACGCCGGTCTCCGTCTGGTGCGCCGCAACAAGCTGGCGTCCGGGCGCCATCGGCACGCCGGCCATCAGGGCGGCAAACCAGTCGATCACAGCGCGTCGCGCGTGGTGCATGACGTCGTCCGCCAGCGTCGCGCGGGCCTGGTCGCCGACGTACTCGGCAAAATCGTCGATCAGCATTCCATGTGTCTCCTGAGCAGGAATGCCTCCCATGGTACGAACGGCAGCCGCCCCAGCTTTGACGATTCGAGAAAGCTCCCGCGCCAGAACGTGTATGCGGCGCGCAAGCGGCTGGTGCATACTCCGGCTGGCACGACCATCGCGCCAGCTTTTCCAAATCGAGCACGCACACCCATGGACATCGCCTCGCTTGCCATCCTGATCGCCGCTATCGAGGAGAAGAGTCTTTCACGCGCGGCCGAGCGAGAGAATCTCGTCACCTCCGCGGCCAGCAAGCGGATTGCCGAACTGGAACGCCGCGCGGGCACGGCGCTGCTGCGTCGCCATGGACGGGGCGTGGAGCCGACACCGGCGGGCGCCATGCTGTATCAGCGTGCCAAGGCCATCGTGCGCAGCGTGCAACTGGCGCAGGACGCACTGGCCTCCTACTCGATGGACGGCATCGCCAAGATTCGCCTGGCATCGAACCGGTCGACGATCCTGCAATTCCTGCCGACCGATATCAGCGGCTTTCTCAAGCACGACCCCGATGCCCGCATCGACCTGATCGAGGCATTCAGCTTCGACATTCCGCGCATGGTGGCCAACGGCGATGCGGACATCGGCATCTATCACGCGCGCAGCCCGAGCCCGGGCGTGTACTCCCTGCCCTACCGCAAGGACCGTGTCGGACTGGTCGTGCCGCGCGGCCACCCGCTGGAGGCGAAAGGGTCGCTGCGGCTCGAGGAAGCACTGGACTACGACTTCCTTGGCTACTTTCCGCGCCATACGTTCGACGCCTTCCTCACCCTAGTGTCAGGCACGATCTCGCGCCCGCTGACCGTGAAGACACAGGTCTCGAACTTCGAGGCCCGCTGCCGCATGGTGCGCGAAGGCCTGGGCCTTGCCGTGGTGCCGGAGGGCATCGCCAGGAACTACCTGCAGATGATGGGGCTGTCACTGCTGACTCTGCGCGACGCATGGGCCGAGCGAGAGTTCTACGTCTGCGTGCGCGACAAGGAAAGCCTGCCGTCCGGCGTGGCGCGGCTGCTCGAATACCTGAGCCGCTGCGAGGCGATGGAGCAGCATTTCCTGAAGCCGCGCTGAGACCGCACTGCCGCCACGAGTACCCATGATGCCGCGATCGCGCATGACAGCCGCAATGAAGTCTGCGTTTCCATATCGTCAAAGCTCGGGTACGTCAGCTCTCTAAGATGAAAAACAGCCACCCACCCTGCCTTGAAAGGGGGGCGCTGATTACAAGATTCATCGGAGACAGCAATGAAGAATTTCCTGCGGCACGCCGCCGTCGGGCTGATGCTCGCCTGCGCCGCGACCGGCCACGCCCAGCAGCCGTATCCCTCCAAGCCGATCCGCGTCGTCGTGGCGTTCACCGCCGGCGGCACCACAGACATCCTCGCGCGTGAAGTCGCGCAGCAGATGAGCAAGGCGCTTGGAGAGAGCGTGGTGGTGGAGAACCGTCCCGGCGCGGGCGGCAACATCGGCACGGACTTCGTCGGCCGCAGCGACGCGGACGGCTACACGCTGCTGGCCACGTCGGTGGGCCCTGTGGCCATCAACCCGACGCTGTATCGCAAGCTCAAGGTCAATCCGCAAACCGACCTGCAAGCGGTGGCCCCGATCGCCGATGTGCCGAACGTGCTGGTGGTGTACCCCGGCCTGCCGGTGAAGTCCGTGCAGGATCTCGTCGCCTATGCGAAGGCGCACCCGAACGGCCTCAACTTCGGCTCCACCGGCGTGGGCACCGCCGCGCATCTGTCGGGCGTGCTGTTCAACGAGCGTACCGGCGCGAAGACCACACACGTGCCATACAAGGGCGCCGATGCACTGAACGACCTGTTGGCCGGACGTGTGCAGTTCATGTTCGCGACGATTCCGTCGGTGATTTCCCATATCCGTGGCGGTCAGCTTCGCGCCATCGCCGTCACCTCACGCAAGCGTTCGTCGGCGCTGCCCGATGTGCCCACCATGGCGGAAGCCGGTGTGCCGAACCTTGTCACAGGCGCATGGTTCGGGCTGTTCGCACCCAAGGGCACGCCGCCGGAAATCGTCGCCAGGTTGAACAAGATCGTGACCGATGCGCTGAGCCAACCCGAGACGCGTGGCAAGTTCGCGCAGCAGGGCGCAGAGTCGATGAACATGACGGCCGATGCGTTCGGCAAGTTCGTGGCGGCCGAGTACCTGACGTGGAAGCCGGTGGTGATCAGTTCTGGCGCCCGCATCGACTGAGTCGACCATCTGGGCGCGGCACCCTTCCCGCAAGAAAAAGGGCCGGTCTCATCGACCGGCCCTGCTGTTTCTGCAACCTTGCGGCTATCGTAATGAGAAGGACTCAAGAAGACCGCGTTCGGGACTGCTAACCTTTTCGACAAACTGTTAGCCTTGACGATCTGAACAACCGGGGTCTTCGCATTCGCTTCGAGCGTCTGGCCGACATTCACGAAGCATTTCTCACACTCGATTGCTCGATCATCTGCTGGAACATCTTCAGACGAATAGATCCGTGTTTTTGAATCCGTCTCTCAGTAGCTGATCAAGCCGCAGCTCACTGAGTGGATCGGTCGGTACATACACGTTCAAACGCAGATCCTGTCGATCCCCGACATCGAACAGTGTGTATCCCAGCTTCAGTTCTCCAACACGAGGGTGCACGAAAACTCGATCTTCTTCCAAACGAGAAGCCACTTCTGCATCGCGCCAAAACAGATCGAACGAAGCACTCTTCATTTTCAGGTCAGCAACTAGCTCTTCCATCTCCGGAATATCTGCTTCGATCAGATCGAGTCGGAACTTTGCGACGGCTTTTCTGGCGTCTCGCTCCCAATGTTGCATCAAGCCTTTATGTCGTTCATCGAGAAAAATCAACGAGAGTACATTTGGGGCATGATCTAGTGACGAGAGATTAATTCCGAAAAGAGCCTCCGCATAGTGATTTGCGGCAAGAATGTCCCAGCGCATGTTGATCACAAATGCGGCGCCGCGAATCGCGTGCAATAGGCGAACTAACCCCTGGCTGACATCCTGTCTCTTAAGTAGATTACGACCAGTACTTGGCTGCAATCCGCAGAGTCGAAACAGATAGCGGCGCTCGGCCTCGTTGAGCCGCAATGTGCTCGCTAACCTTGATAGCAGTCTTGGCGAGACGCTGATGTCACGCCCTTGTTCCAGCCACGTGTACCAAGTCAGGCTCACGTGCGTCAAATACGCAATGTCTTCTCGGCGCAGCCCTTTCGAGCGCATCCTGCCCGTATGGCAGATTCCAAAGTCATCCCGGCTGAGCTCCGCGCGCTTTGCTCTGAGGAACTCGCTCAGATCCGCCCTCGGCTTCGCCGATCTCTGGTCCTCCTGCATCTCCACGAAGTTGCTCCTTACTCAAGGTTGCTTGGAAGACACATTGCGTGACGTGGTACTGGAAGTAATAGTACAACGAAGCCTATTGGGCACCACAAACTCCGTCGCTAGTATCGGTATTACCCGATTCCATCCTCCCACCAACTTGCTTAGTAAAAGGACTTGATATGCAGGAACCTATTTCCGAGAAGAGTCTCTTTGCGATGATCGCGAACGGGAGGCTGCCCATCCCGCCCGCGGCGAGATTGCTTGGTCTTGAGGTTGTTGGCGCGACGCGCGGGACGGTGAGTCTTTCGTTCAACGCTGACAAGGCATTCTTGAATCCAGCGGGAAAGGTGCAAGGCGGCATGCTGTCTGCAATGCTGGATGAGGCAATGAGCATTGCCACACTCACGTCGCTTGATCAAGGAGAGCACGCACTGACCATGGAGATGAAAGTCCAGTTTATCGCTGCGGCGCGGGAAGGCGCCATCCGTGCCGAAGGTCGTCTGATTGCATTGGGTGACCGCGTCGCGTTCGTTGAAGCGGACCTGCTTCAGGAAGGCAAGTTGATTGCTAAAGGTAACACAACATTACTGGTTCGGACGTCTAAGACGTCCGTTTGAAAATTCAAGTATGGGCGATTCTGCGTAGCTGCAAGCCGCCCATCGCGATATAGACCATAGCTTCCGATACGTCGGTTCGCCGCTCGTAATCCCTGACCAGCCAACGCCAACGGATCATCCAGCCAAAGGTTCGCTCAACTTCCCAGCGCCTGGACAGCACAGCAAAAAACCGACCCGCTCCTCATGGCGAAAGGTGCGCAACGCGAGAGAGACGATCCGAATCGGCCCATCTCTCCCGCATTGCGAATCCTGAAGTCCTAGGCTTGTGCAACATCAAGCGCGAACCTCATTGATCAGCGATTCCCTTGTGCACCTACCCCACGGCGGCTGTCACTTGAGATCGAAGCGGTCCAGGTTCATCACCTTGCTCCACGCCGCCACGAAGTCCTGCACGAATTTCTCCTGCGCGTCCGCGGCACCATAGACTTCGGCAACCGCCCGCAGCTCGGAATTCGAGCCGAAGACCAGATCGACGCGCGTGCCGGTCCATCTTGGCGTGCCCGTCGCCCGGTCGCTGCCCTCGAACACCTCTCTTTCCTCCGACACTGGCTTCCACTCCGTGCCCATGTCGAGCAGGTTCACGAAGAAGTCGTTGGTCAGCGTGCCAGGGCGTTTCGTGAAGACGCCGTGCTGCGAGTTGCCGAAATTGGCGCCCAGCACCCGCAGTCCACCGACAAGCGCCGTCATCTCCGGCACGGTCAGCTTCAGCAGTTGCGCCTTGTCCACCAGCAAAGCCTCGGCCCGGACCGAGAACTTGCCCTGCAGGTAGTTGCGGAAGCCATCTGCGATGGGTTCCAGCACCACCATCGCATCCAGGTCCGTTTTCTCCTGCGTAGTGTCCATGCGTCCCGGCGAGAACGGCACTGTCACATCCTGCCCGGCGCTCTTTGCCGCCTGCTCGACGCCCGCGCATCCGGCCAGCACGATCAGGTCAGCCATCGAGACCTTCTTGCCACCGCTCTGCGATTTGTTGAATTCGCTCTGGATGCTCTCCAGCTTGGCCAGCACCTTCGCCAGTTCGGCAGGCTGATTGACGTCCCAGTCCTTCTGCGGGGCCAGGCGGATGCGCGCGCCGTTGGCGCCACCACGCTTGTCCGAGCCACGGAACGTCGAAGCCGACGCCCACGCCGTCGAAACCAGTTGCGGTACCGTCAGCCCCGAGGCCTGCACCTTGGCCTTGAGCGCGGCGACATCCTTTGCGTCGATCAGCGGATGATCGACCGGCGGGATGGGGTCTTGCCACAGGAGCTCCTCCTTCGGAACTTCCGGGCCAAGGTAGCGCGCGCGCGGCCCCATGTCGCGATGGGTCAGCTTGAACCACGCCCGTGCGAATGCGTCGGCCAGTTCATCGGGATGATCGTAGTACCGGCGCGAAATCTTGCCGTAGATCGGATCGAAGCGCAGCGACAGATCGGTCGTCAGCATTGAGGGCGAACGGCGCTTCGACGGGTCGGCAGGGTCGGGCACGGTGCCGGCGCCGGCATCGCCCTTGGGCTTCCATTGATGCGCGCCCGCGGGGCTCTTCGTCAGTTCCCATTCGTACTCGAACAGGTGCTTGAAGAAGTCGTTGCTCCACTTCGTCGGCGTAGTGGTCCAGATGACCTCCAGGCCGCTGCCGATGGCATCACCGCCCTTGCCGGTGCCAAAGCTGCTGCGCCAGCCAAGGCCCTGTTCCTCGAGGCCCGCGGCTTCGGGCTCTGGCCCCACGTGCGACGCCGGGCCGGCGCCATGGGTCTTGCCGAAGGCATGACCGCCCGCGATCAGTGCGACGGTTTCCTCGTCGTTCATGGCCATGCGGCGGAACGTCTCGCGGATGTCGATGGCTGCGGCAACCGGGTCCGGGTTGCCATTGGGGCCTTCCGGATTTACATAGATCAGGCCCATCTGCACCGCGGCCAGCGGATTCTCGAGGTTCCGCTTACCGCTGTAACGCTTGTCCGCCAGCCACTCGGCTTCATTGCCCCAGTAGACGGACTCGTCCGGCTCATAGACATCCTCGCGTCCGCCGCCGAATCCGAAGGTCTTGAACCCCATCGACTCCAAGGCCACATTGCCGGTCAGAACGATCAGGTCGGCCCACGAGATCTTGCGGCCGTACTTCTGCTTGATCGGCCAGATAAGCCTGCGTGCCTTGTCCAGACTGACGTTGTCCGGCCAGCTGTTGGTGGGCGCGAAACGCTGCTGGCCAGCGCCGGCACCGCCACGCCCATCGCCGATGCGGTAGGTACCTGCCGCGTGCCAGGCCATCCGGACGAACAACGGGCCGTAGTGCCCGAAATCCGCCGGCCACCAGGACTGCGAATCGGTCATCAGCGCTTCCAGATCCTTCTTGACCGCCGCGAGGTCGAGACTGTTGAACGCCTTCGCATAATCGAAGGCCTCTCCCATCGGATCGGACAACGGAGCGTTCTGGCGCAGGATATGCAGATTCAGGCGCTCGGGCCACCATTCCTGGAGCGCCCGGCCGGCGCCGGCGGGATGTAGAAATGGGCACTTTGCTTCAGTTGTCATGCGAGTCTCCTTTGATCGACCGTACTCAACGTAACACCATGCCTCAGCCACTCGCCCGCATCCGGAGCCCCCTGAAGGACCGCCACGGATACCGGGCTGTATCGGACATCACAGCTGCCCTACCATCCTAGAACGCGATGCCAGCGTACCGAAGAAATTAAAACAATCCAGGCGTACCGGCGGCGGGCGGATGTCCCTGCCTGGCAGCAGGACTTCTATAGTGGGGAGTACCAGAACAACAGTCGCGATAGGCGCGTCGGAGGATGCAATCATGGCCATGGCTAGCACGCTGGCTAGGTGCCTTCACAACCGGCAGAGCCGGTTCGACACCGTGGATCGCCCCTGTAGCACCGGGGATCGGCTGGCCAAGACGGTCCTGCTGGAAGATCAGCGCGGCTACGTCGCGGCAGTGATTCCCTCGACGCACCACCTGAAACTGTCGGAGATCCGCGCGCAGACCGGCCGCCAACTATCGCTTGCCCGCGATTGCGGCGTGCGCGAGGTGTTCAGGGACTGCAGCCGTGGCGCGATTCCGCCTGTCGCGATGGCCTATGGTACGCAGACCTGGCTGGACGACAGCCTGCTCTCGCATCCGGATGTCTACTTCGAAGCGGGCGACCACCGGGCATTGGTGCACATGAGTACCGACCAGTTCGTCGACCTCATGGCTGACGCGCAACGCGGGCACTTCTCGCACCGGGATATGTAGGGCAGGCCCGAAGCGCGGACGAATTGCCTGCAATCCCCCGGTGCCATCGGCATAAATTGCCGGTACCACCGGGTGGCGACCCTTTGCCCGCCTGCCTGCGAAACCCCACGCGCCTGAGGACCGGGCGCCGCAAATCCCCTGACGCTGGTGTGCCTGCTGGCGCATTCCCAGCCTTCACGATGCGACCTTCACGCATCCGTATCTCTCCCCAAATCGTCTGACCGCGAGCTATACGGAACGCATCAGTCACTTTTTGCTGCGTCCGTGTCTACCTGACACAACATGTAAGTAAATTTACAATTTAAATACGAATCGTTATCATTCGTACTTCTATTTGTATTTGATCTGGCAGTGAGCCGCCCCCTCCGATATGCGTTTGAAATGCCTCGCCGTCGTCGCCGGCACCCTGCTCTCGTCCACGCCCCACCTCCGGGCGCAAACGGTTGGCACAGCGGACCCACTGCCTACAGTCGTCGTGACAGGCACCCGTTCCGAGAAAACACTCGATGAAACGCCGATCCGCACGGAGGTCGTCGACCGTCAGGAGATCGAACGCACGCACGCACGCACGCTGAAGGACGCGCTGGAGAACGTGCCCGGCCTGCAGCTGCGCGAGATCCACGGCAAGTCCGGCTATGAGGTGACCCTGCAAGGGATGACCAGCGACCAGGTGCTGATCCTGATCGACGGCCTGCCGATCACGGCCAGCACCGGGTCGACCGTTGACGTTTCCCAGTACCTGCTGGCCGAAGTCGACCACGTCGAGGTGGTCAAGGGCGCCAGTTCCGCGCAGTACGGCAGCTCGGCCATGGGCGGGGTGATCAACGTCATCACGCGGCCCATCTCGCGCGGATTCTCGGCTGCCGCAACGGCCGATGCAGGCACCTATGGCAGCCAGAACGCCGACGGCTCGCCCGGTTCCCTGCATGGCAACATCCGGCTCGAAGGCGGCAACGAACAGTTCCGCGCACGCGTCACCGCCGACGCGCTCGACAACAAGGGCTATGCCGTGGAGCCCGACGGCTGGACACGGCACGGCGACAAGATTCGCCGCGAGCAGTATGCCGGCCGCCTCGAATGGCTGCCCAGCACCGCCGGCAGCTTCTGGTTCGATGCCAGCGCCTATCGCGAGACCGACGAACAACGCTACCAGTACTACGCGCCGCCCAACTACGTCCCGCAGCGCAAGACCGAAGACATCGATCGCAACCGCTACACATATGGCGGCCAATGGCGCTTCGACAATGGCGTGCGCGCCCGCCTGGCCGGGGTGCACGAGACCTACGACAGCACCTCGCGCGAGTATTCGAACGGCTTCCAGACCGCGACGCGCAATGCCGCGCAGCAGACCGACCATGTCTCCGCGCAGTTCGACATGCCAGCCTGGTATCGACAGCTCTGGCAGTTCGGCGGCGACTTCCACCGCGAAACGCTCGACCAGAACGTCAACGGCACGTCCGAACTGGCCGGCAAGGGCAGCGCCGAACGGCAGGCCGGCGAGCTCTACCTGCAGAACGACATCCTTTTCAACGAGACGTGGGAAATGGTTGTCGGCCTGCGCGGCCAGCATGACTCGGACTTCGGCGCGCACTTCGCGCCCAAGGTGGGCGTACGCGCGAACCTGCTGTCCAACGACACCTGGAAGGGCGTGCTGCGCGCCAACTACGGGCAGGGCTACCGCGTGCCGAACCTGAAGGAGCGGCACTACCTGTTCGATCACAGCTCGCTTGGCTACATCGTCCTGGGCAACCCGAACCTCAAGCCGGAATCGTCGAACAGCTTCCAGCTCGGTGGACAACTCACGTGGCGAGACCGCGTCACGCTCGATGCCAACCTGTTCTACAACCACGTGACGGACCTGATCCAGACCGACATGACCAACTTCACGATGGTCAACGGCATCGCGGTCTACACCTACCGCAACGTGGCGCGCGCCCGCACCCAGGGCGCTGAGACGGCGCTGCGCTGGCGCGCGACCAACCAGTTGAACCTGACAGCCGCCTACACCTACACGTCGACCGAGGATCTGAACACAGGCAGCGAACTGACCCGCCGGCCGCGGCATATGGGCCGCGTCGGCGCGGACTGGCGCGTACTGCCCGCCACCGAGCTATCCGCGCGGGCGCGCTTCCAGAGCAGCGAGCTGACCGACTCGGCCACCGGCGCGCGCTCGCCCGGCTGGGGCACGCTGGATCTGGTGCTGAACCAGAAGCTCGGCCGCAACGTGACCGCTTTCGTCGGCGTGAACAACCTGTTCAACCGCCAACGCGATTTCGCAAATGCCAGTGACTTCGGGCCCGTGGCGGGCCGCTTCATCTATCTGGGCGCACGCTTCAACGTGGACGTCGCCCGCTAATCAGAAACAAACCAGAGACAAACGGGGAAATCAACAATGAAAGCCAGACTCGCATCGCATCACACCACGCTGCGCCTGCTCGGCGCTGCCGCGCTGACGATGGCCCTGGCCGCCTGCGGCGGCGGTGGCGATGACAGCAGCACATCCACCGGCGGCTCCACGGGTGGATCGACAGGCGGCACTACCGGCGGCACCGGAGGCACGACCACGCCGCCGGCCACCACGTCAGCCTTCACCCAAACCGCGGAATGGACGTTCAAGCTGCCGGCCGCCAACGCATCGGTCTGCTACGACTTCAACGCCAAGGCACAAGTCGACTGCACGGGCACTGCGTGGGACCTGAAGGTCAAGAGCAGCACGAACGGCATGAGCGCCTCGCTCTGGACCAACAGCGGCACCAGCGGCACCGGCAACGGTGGCGCGTTCGGCGGCCCGTTCGACCATACCTGGACCGCGTTGTCCGCATGGAAGAACGCCACCACCGACCCTGTAAGCGGCGCGCTGCCTGCCACCGTCTTCCTGAAGGACTCCGCCAGCGGCGTGTTCTCCGGCACCAACGACATCGCCTCCGCGGTGTTCGAGTACGGCGTGACCGGCGCCGCAACCGACCACTCGCTCTACCCCACCTTCCGCACATTCCTGATCACAGCCAACAGCGCGTCGGCCGATACCACTGGCACGGTAGCGTCGCCGGTGTTCGCGCTGCAGGTCACGGGCTACTACGGCGGCGCCGGTGGCACGACCTCGGGCTATCCGTCGATCCGCTACATCGACCGCAGCGCCCCCGGCAACGTGCGGACGGCCACGATCAATGCGTCGGGCAATGACTGGGTCTACTACGACCTCGCGGCGAACGCAGTCAGCACCGCCAGTGGCACATGGCATATCGCCTTCAACCGCTACAGCATCAAGCTCAATGGCGGAGAGTCGGGCACCGGCACCGTGGCGGGCTTCCTGGCCAAGACGCCGGCCGGTTTCTATGACACGTCGAACAAGCCGGTGGCGTCGATGTTCACGAACACCGGCAACGCCGCCAGCACCCTGGCCGATCTGACGGCTGCCGACCTCGCGCTGCCGGCCTCGGCCAGCGCGTGGAAGAAGGACGCCACCGCATCGGTGCTGAACCCCGCCTATACCGGTAGCTATCCGAATCCGATGAGCTTCGGCTGGTACACGTACTACCCCACTGCCGCTGCTGCCGCCGCCAACGGCTTGCCTTCCGTCGCCCACCTGATCAGCGCCAACAGCGATGCCGGCGGCCTGATCCGTGGTGGCGAGGGCACCACGTACGCGCGCTTCCACCTGACGAAGATCGCCTACGCGGACCCGAACGTGAACAGCAGCACCCAGACCTGGACGATCAATTTCGACGTCCAGCCCTGATCAGCCCTTCCGAAGACACGAACATGGAACAGCAAAACATCGACAGCCTGCGCCAACGCCACGGCGCCCTGGTCGAAGAACATCCAAAGCTGCGGATCCGCGAACGCGCGCAGCGCCTCGGCGTGACCGAAGCAGAACTGGTGGCGGCAGGCTGTGGCGTCGCATCACGTCAACTGGGCGGAACCGCGCAGGCGCTGTTCCGCGATCTCGGCACGCTGGGGTCGGTCATGGCGCTCTCGCGCAACGACCATGCCGTGCACGAGCGTCACGGCCAATATCAGAGCATCGAGGCGAATGGCCCGGTCGGCATCGTGCTGGGGCCGGACATCGACCTGCGCATGTTCTTCGGTGGCTGGAAGCACTTCTACGCCGTAACCGAAAACGGCCGCGACAGCATCCAGTTCTTCGACAAGGCGGGCGAGGCGGTACACAAGATCTACCGCACCGACCAGACCGATGCCACCGCGTGGTCGGCCTACATCGACCGCCACGCCGCGCAGGAGACCGCGCCGGTGCGGGTCGAGGGCTTTGACCGGATCGACGAAGCGGACGCTCCCGCCGACGGCGAGGCCCTGCGCGCGCACTGGTGCGCGCTCAAGGACACGCACGACTTCTTTGCGATGCTTCGCCAGTTCAAGGTATCGCGGCTGGGCGCGCTGCGCGCGGTCGGCCCGGATCTGGCACAACCGGTGGACAAGCGTGCCGTGGAGACCGTTCTGGAACATTCCGCCGCCACGGGCCTGTCGATCATGTGCTTCGTCGCCAATCGCGGCATCGTGCAGATCCACACCGGCGCCGTGAAGAAGCTGCTGCGGACGGGGCCATGGTTCAACGTGCTCGATGACACCTTCAACCTGCACCTGAACACCGAGGCAGTGGCGTCGAGCTGGGTGGTCAACAAACCCACGGTGGACGGCTGGGTGACGTCGCTCGAACTGTACGGTGAGGATGGCGGGATGATTGTCCAGTTCTTCGGCGAGCGCAAACCCGGGCAGCCTGAACTGCCGGAATGGCGCCATCTGCTCGAGTCGCTGTGCCCGCAGGCACTCGCGGCCTGATTGTCCAGGAGGCTTGGCATGAAAATCCTGCAGTCCGCACTCATTACTGCGCTTATACCGCTGCTATGCGCAGCCGGCATTGCCAACGCCGGGCCGCCGGCCCGCGTGGTCGGGCTCGGCGGCCCGGCCACCGAGATCGTCTATGCGCTCGATGGCGGCAAGAGCATGGTCGGCGTCGATTCCTCAAGCATCTATCCACCCGCCGCGCAGAAGCTGCCGAAGGTTGGCTACTATCGCGCGTTCTCTGTGGAAGGCGTGGTCAGCCTGAAGCCGGATCTGGTGCTGGCGCTGGACCATGCCGGCCCACCGCAGGCGCTGGAGCAATTGCGCAAGCTGGGCAGCAAGGTAGTGGTGGTGCCGTCCGAGCCGACGCTGGCCGCGCTGGACCAGCGCATCCTCGGCGTGGCGGCGGCGCTCGATGTACCCAAGCAAGGTCAGGCGCTGGTCGACAAACTGCACACCGAACTCCGTGACATCAAGCCGTCTGCGGAAGGGCTGCGGGTGCTGATGGTCAGCAGCCACACTGGCCGGATGCAGGCCGTGGGTGAGAACACCGCCGGCGACGCCATGCTGAAGCTCCTGGGCGCGACCAACGTGCTGGCCGGCCAGCGTGGCTTCAAGCCGTTCTCGGCGGAGGCGGCGGCGGCGCTCAGGCCGGACGTTATCGTCACGACATCGATGTCGATCGACGCTGTCGGCAGCGTCGACGCGTTCCTGGCGCAGCCGGGCCTGAGTGCCACGCCAGCGGCCCGCGACAAGCGCATCGTCGTGATGGACGATCTGCTGATGCTCAGTATCGGTCCGCGCCTTCCCGAGGCGCTGCGCCTGCTGCGCAACGGTCTTGCCAGTCGGCAGGTGGCGGCACGATGATGCGTGGCCAATGTGGCCGAAGGCCGGGCATGTTGGCCGCCCTGTGCGTCATGCTCGTGATCACCGCGCTCTGGGCAGCCGCCAGCGGGGCATTGTCGATTCCGCACGGCAAGCTCGTGCCCTTGCTCTGGTCACCTGCCGCCGAAGGAGACGATGCCATCTGGCGCAATGTGCTGATCGAGGTGCGGCTGCCGCGCATCGTGCTGGCCATCACCGCCGGCGCGGCGCTGGCGCTGTCCGGCGCGGTGATGCAGGCGCTCTTCCGCAATCCGCTGGCCGAGCCAGGACTGATCGGGATCTCGCTGGGCGGTGCCGCGGGTGCCGTGGCCGCGATCGTGCTGGGCGCCGAAGGGCTCGGCAGCGTCGCGCCCGCCGCATTCGCAGGCAGCCTGATTGCCACCGCCTTCGCCTACGTGCTTGGCACACGGCGCCCGGGCGCGGCCAACCTGCTGCTCGCCGGCGTGGCCATCAATGCGATCTGCGCGGCCGTCGTTGGGTTCTTCACCTATCAGGCCAGCGACGTGCAACTGCGCAACCTGACGTTCTGGAACATGGGCAGCCTTGCTGGCGCGACGTGGTCAATCCTGGCGTGGCTGGTGCCGCTGGTAGCCGTGCTCTGCGCGCTGCTCATGCGTGACTGGCGCGCGATGAACGCGCTGCTGCTCGGCGAACGGGAAGCCCAGCACATCGGTTTCGACCTGAAGCAGCTCCGCCGCCGGCTGATCGTGCTTACCGCGCTGCTGGTAGGGCCCATCGTGGCCGTCACGGGGACGATTTCCTTCGTGGGACTGGTCGTGCCGCATCTGATCCGTCTGGCATTGGGCGCCGACCATCGCTGGCTGCTGCCGAACACACTGGCGGGCGGCGCCATCGCCTTGACGCTGGGTGACTGGATGGCACGCACGGTGGTGGTTCCGGCGGAACTGCCGATCGGCATCGTCACGAGCCTGGTGGGCGGGCCTTTCCTGCTCTGGATGCTGACACGCAAAAGAACCTGACGAGCTTAATGAACCTGACGAACCTGACATGCTGATTGCCCGCAATCTTTCATGCAGCCGCGGACGGCGGCAGATCCTGTCCGGTATCGACCTGAACCTGCCGGCCGGCGAGATGGTCGGCGTGCTCGGGGCCAACGGCGCCGGCAAGAGCACGCTGCTCGGCACGCTGGCAGGTGAACTGCCCGGCGACGACGCGGCGGTGTCGCTCGGCAACCGGGCATTGACGGACTGGCCTGTGGACGAACTGGCCCGTAGCCGTGCGGTGCTGCCGCAATCGCCCGGTCTGGGCTTCGACCTGGGCGTGACGGAGGTGGTGGCGATGGGCGGCTATCCGTTTCCAGAGATGGGCAAGCACGCGCTCGATACCCTGCTGGACCGCGCGCTGACGCTGGCCGATGTCGGGCATCTGGCCACGCGTTCGTACCAGAGCCTATCCGGCGGCGAACAGCAGCGCGTGCAGTTCGCCCGCGCGCTGGTGCAGGTGCTGGCCTGCCGCACGGCCGACAGCTACCGCGCGCTACTGCTCGATGAACCGATTTCGAGTCTCGACCCCCGGCACCAGTTGCTGCTGCTCGGCACGGCGCGCAACCTGTGCCGTACCGACGCCCTGGCGGTGCTGGTCGTGCTCCACGACGTCAATCTGGCCGCCCGCTGGTGCGACAGGCTCGTGCTGCTGGCCGACGGCCGTACCGTGGCCAGCGGCACCCCCGCCGACGTGCTGACCCCGCCGAACCTCGCCACGGTGTACGGCATTCCGGCCACCGTCATGGAATCGCCAGTTCACCGGGGCGTGCCGATGGTGGTGTTTGGCTGATTCGACTGATTCGGCTGAGCGGCTGAGCGGCGCCCATGGGGGAGGCACCTATGCGTACTTCCCGGTTATCCCTCCATCGACCACCAGCTCGGTGCCGGTAATGTAGGCCGCCGCATCCGATGCCAGGAACGCACAGGCGTGTGCCACGTCCCACGCGGTGCCCATCCGCTGCATCGGCACCTGTCTTGCACGCGCCGCGCGGGCGTCGTCGAGACTGTCCGCCGAGAACTGCTTCGCCACGGTATGGGCGATGCGCGGCGTGTCGATCAAACCCGGCACCACGCAATTCGCACGGATGCCGCTGCCCGCGTACTGCTGCGCGATCATCCGCGTGAACTGGATCAGCGCGGCCTTGCTGACGCTATACGACAGGTGCGGATAGCCGATATAGCGCAACCCCGCCACCGAGGAAACCGTGACGACGGCACCCCGGCCCCGCTCGACCATCGACGGCAGCACCTGCTGCGACGCCAGCAGCAGGCTTCGCACGTTCACGTTGTGGGCCGCATCGAAATCCCGCACATCGGTATCCAGAAGCCCGCCGGTCTTGCCAATACCAACGTTGTGATGCAGCACATCGATGGGGCCGAAGTGTTCGCGCGCCTCCGCGAACAGGCGCGCGATCTCCGCCTCTTCCGCCACGTCGCCGACGAAAGTCTCCGCCGCGCCACCCTCGGCCCGAATCAGCGCCGTCGTCTCCGCGGCCGAGGCGGCGTCGCGGTCCACCACGCAGACGCGGGCGCCAAGCCGGGCATAGGTCACGCTGGCGGCGCGCCCGATGCTCCAGCCGGGGCCCGCCGATCCACCGCCCGCCACAAACACGGTGCAATCCGCCAGACTGAGCGGCAGCGCGTTCATGCGTGGTCTCCGTGCGGCGCGTTGCCGACATTGCCGACGTAGGGGATGGCCTCCTCGACCACGTCCCAGATATAGCGTCCCGACGGGCTCTGCTGCTCCTCGACGATATGGGCCACGAGCCCAGCCGCGCGAGAGATCACCGCGAACCCCCGCATCACCGCCGTCGGCACGCCAATCTCGCCGAGCAACGCGGCCACCGACCCCGTGGCATTGATCGTGATCGGGCGCCCCGCCACTTCATCAACCGCCGCCGACAGGCGCCTCAGGGCACCGATATGCGCGCCGGCCAGATCCGGCTCCGCATCGCCGAGTTCCAGCAGCTTGTACGCGCGCGGGTCCACCGGCTTGTGAAGGTGATGGCCGAAGCCCGGCACGGCCGCCCGCATTTCCTTGTAGTGGCGGGCGATGGCCAGTGCTTCGGCATCGGGGTCCCGCGCCGCCAGAATGCGGTCCAGCAACGTCGAGCAGTTCTCCATCGTGCCGACGAACGAACTGCCAACCGCCAGCAGGCCCGCCGACACGGCGCCTTGCAGGTTCTCCGGCGCGCTCATGTAGATCAGGCGCGTGGCGATGGCGCTTGGCGTCAGGCCGTGCTCCATCAGCACCACCAGCACCATGTCGGCGATACGCATGTCCACCGGGCGCGGGGTGCGGCCGAGGATCTGCATCAGCATGACTTCGGTGAAGGTCTTCTTTCCCAGCAGGTCGTCCACGAGATTCGCGTCGCGATAGTGCAGGCTGGTCAGCGTGTGGGTGCACAGCCGGGTCACCGGCTTGTCTTGTTGGCTCATGCTTGGTCTCCGGTTTGCAATGCCGTCAGCGCCTGGTCGCGCACGGTGTTCTTGAGTACCTTGCCGACGGTGGAGCGCGGCAGGCTGGTGTGGAAATGAATCTGCTTTGGCGTCTGCACCGGACCGAGCCGCTCGCGCACGAACGCGATCAGCTCGATGGCCTGCACCGCGCATCCTTCGCGCAATTGCACGGCCGCATGGACCGCTTCGCCCCATTTGTCGTCGGGCACGCCGAACACCGCGCATTCATGCACGGCCGGGTGCTGGCCCAGCGCGTTCTCCACGTCGATCGGGTAGACGTTGAAGCCGCCAGTGATCACCACTTCGCGCAGGCGGTCCTTCAGGTACAGGAAACCCTGCGCGTCCAACATGCCGCGATCCCCGGTATGCAACCAGCCGTCGACAATGGTCGCGGCGGTCAGGTCCGGACGGTTCCAGTAGCCGGTCATGACCAGGTCGCCGCGTGCCACCACTTCGCCCACCTCGCCACGGGGCAGCAGACGCCCGTCCGGGGACATGATCGCCACCTCGCTGAACCACGTGGCGCGCCCCACCGATGCCATGCGGCGCTCGTCAGCCAGATCGTCGGGGCCGATCACCGTCAGCAGTTGCGGCGCCTCGGTCTGGCCATATGTGGTGGCCACCACCGACCCGAAGAATTCGCGCGCCTGCTGGATCTTCTGCGGCGGCATCGGCGCGCCGCCGTAAATCAGGCGACGCAGTGCCGGGTAGTCGACGCGCGATGTGCCGGGCAGCGCCATCAGCATGTAGATCAGCGTGGGCGGCATAAAGCAGACCGTGCCGGCGCGGTCACGGAACGTGGCGCGCACCGCTTCTGCCCCGCTGCCTTCCATGATCACGTGACAACCGCCCTGCGCCAGGATCGGCATGACGTAGGTGGACGTGCCGTGCGTGATCGGCGCGGCCATCACATAGCGATCCGCCTCGGTGAAACCCCAGGCGTGGATCTGGTTGACGATATTGGTCATCCAGGCGCGATACGGCTGCATGACGCCCTTGGGCGCGCCCGTGGTCCCGCCTGTGAACTTGATGGCCTGCGTGGCGTCCCGGTTCAGGTCGAGCGCCGGGCGCGTGGCATCGGGATACCGGAGAACAACGGCGCTCAGCACGTCTGCGCTATCTGACGCATGACCCGTGTAGAGCCGCGTGCCCGGTGCGTCGCCCAGCAGCGCTTCGCAGGCGGCATCGAGTACCACGATGCTCGGCGTCGTGGCGTCGATGATGCGGCGCAACTCGGGCTGGGTGCTCTTCGGGTTCAGCGGTACCCAGATCTTGCCGCTGGCCAGCACCGCCAGCAGCGCCACGATGTGCTCGGCCGAGTTGCCGGCGCAGATACCCACGCGACTCTGCGGCGCGGGATCGAGCGTCATGAAATGCGTGGCCAGCGCCGCCACCTGGCCGGCCAGTTCGCGATAGCGCAGGCTGCCGCCGGGGGCGTCAATGGCGACGTTGTCGGGCCAGCGGTCGGCGGCCCGCCAGAACAGTTCGATCGGAAGCATGGGGGGTCCTTGGGAATCCTCAGTTGACACGCGCGCCTGATTGCTTGACCACGTCGTGCCAGCGCTTGATCTCGGACATCGTGAAGGTACGGAGTTGCTCGGGGGTACCCGGCTCGGGCGTGGCTGCCAGGTCGCGCATACGCTCGCGTACCTCGGATGCGTTGAGCGCCTTGTTCAGTGCCGTGTTGAGCTTGTCGATCACCGGCTTGGGCGTCCCCGTCGGCGCGGCGATGGCGAACCAGGACTGCACATCGAAGCCCGGGAGTCCGGATTCCGCCACCGTGGGCACGTCAGGCAGTTGCGGCATGCGCTGGGCGCTGGTGACCGCGATGGCGCGCAACTTGCCGGACTTCACGTGCGGCAGCGCGGACGGCGCGTTGTCGAACATCGACTGCACCTGCCCGCCCAGCAGATCGGTAACGGCCGGCGCGCTCCCCTTGTAAGGCACGTGCAGCATGTTGGCGCCACTGCGGCTGCGGAACATCTCTCCGGACAGGTGAATGGACGATCCGCTGCCCGACGACGCGAACGTCATACCGTCGGGCGACTCCTTGGCCAACCGCACATAGTCGGCAACGGTCTTGACCGGCAACTTCGGGTTGACCACCAGCACGTTCGGGATCTTGGCAATCATGCCGACGGGCTCGAAGTCGCGTACGGGGTCGTAGCCGAGCTTGTCGTAGAGCGTGGCATTGATCGTGTTCGCGATCGTGAAGACGTAGAGCGTGTAGCCGTCCGGCGTCGCCTTGGCCACGACTTCGGCGCCCACGTTGCTATTGGCGCCGGCGCGGTTTTCCACCACGATCGGCTGGCCCAGCGCCTCGCCCATCTTCTGCGCTACCAGGCGGGCCAGCACGTCGGTGGCGCCTCCGGCGGCATAGCCCACCACGAGCCGCACGGGGCGCGTGGGAAAGCTGGAATCGGCCGCCTGGGCGGCGGGAACGCCGCACGCAAGCGCGGCACTGATCAGGGCGTGGCTCAACAGGCGCCTGCGCGCCGCGTTCCAGAAAGTCATGAGTGCTGTCTCCTTGTTGGATGGTCGTGCCCGGAACGCGCCCGTCTGCTCGATTTGCCCACCGCACCTTGCGGCGCGGCTGCGGCATACTGCGGACTGCTTTCCGGCCCGCAAATTCTTTCCCATGACATCTCGCACTGCGAATCGAAACGTCCGGCAGGCGGACGTTTCATCTTCGACCTCCGAGGAAGGCACCCGTGCCTTACGACGCGGCCTGACGCTGCTCGACGCCATCCTGGCAGCCGGCAAGGATGGTCTCCGGGTGATCGACATGTGCCGCGCGGCCGGCCTGGAGCGGCCCACGGTCTACCGCTTGCTGGCGACGCTGATCGACTGCGGATATGTGGTCCAGCACGGACGATTTCGCTATGTGCGCGGTCCGCGTCTGGCGGCAATGCCGCAGCGTGGGGAATCGACGGACCTTTCTGGAAAGCTGGGCCCGGTGCTCACGCGGGTGAGCCAGGCGTGCGGCGATGCCGCCTTCGGCGTGGTTCGCGATGGCGCGTTGTCGCGCTGCATCGCGCGGCACGTGGGCACCCATCCCGTGCAGGTGCTGGTCATCCAGGTGGGCACCCGGCAACCGCTGGGCGTTGGCGCCGCAGGGCTGGCGTTGCTGGCAGCGCTGCCCGATGCCACCGTCGACGAGGTGATCGCCGCCAATGCTGGTGTGCTGGACCAGTACGGCGGCATGACGCCCGACCGGATGCGCATCCTGATCCGCGCCACGCGCGAACGCGGCTACTCGGTGATCGGCAATCACGCCACGCGCGGCGCACTGGCCGTGGGCATGGCCGTGCACGATCGCGATGGCGAGCCCGTGGCTGGCATCAGCGTGGCCACCACGCTAGCGCGAATGCCGCGCGAGCGGCAGCAGTTGCTGGCCCGGGTGATGCGCGAAGCGGTGGCGGCGTTGCTGCCGCGTGGCCTGTAGCCGGGCCGTAGCAACTCACCTGGCGGAACGCCAGGTCGACACTCCGCCGCTTTACGGGCATGATCATTGGCCTGCCCGTTCCATTCGGGAATCCTCTTCCACACAGCCGGTCGAACCAGGGAAGCGCCGCCCGCCGGCAATCCCGCCAGGCCGCATTCCCTTCCCCACCGCTTTCGGCCCTGCGCCCAACCGTCTCCGTCATGCAACGTCTGCTTCTGATTCTTGGCTGCCTGTTCCTCGTCGCAGCAATCGCGTGGCCCTGGCTGTCGCGGCTGCCGCTCGGGCGGCTGCCCGGTGACATCCGGATCGTCCGCGACGGTTTCAGTTTCTACTTCCCCATCACCACCTGCATCCTGATCTCGCTGCTGCTGTCGCTGGTGCTCTGGCTGCTACGGCGATGAGCCAGTGCGTCGTGATCTCAGGTTGCTCGGGTGGCGGGAAATCGTCGCTGCTGAGCGAACTCGGAGCGCGTGGCTATCCCGTGGTGGAAGAACCAGGGCGGCGCGTCGTCATGGAAGAAACGGCCCGCCATGGCAACGCGCTGCCATGGGTCGACATGCCTGCCTTTCTGCGCCGCGTGTTCGCCATGGCGCGTGCCGACCTGCTCGCGCTGGAACAGTCGGCTGGCCGGGTTGGGCTCAGTGAGCCGGGTGAGCCAGGGAAATGGATCTTCTTCGATCGGGGGCTGGTCGACGCGTTCGTCGCGCTTCAGCACGTCAGTGGCAAGCCACAACTCGCGCCGCTCGTGCATCAGATCCGGCCGTACCATCGGGTCGTATTCCTGACGCCACCCTGGCCGGAAATCTACGTTCAGGACGCCGAGCGCCGCCATGACCTCGACGCCGCCACCGCGGAGTACACGCGGCTGCTCGAAGCCTATCCAGCGCTCGGGTATGACGTTCGCATCATCCCCAGGGCCAGCATTGCCGAGCGTGCCGATTTCGTCCTGAATACCCTCCAGGGCTAGACGCCACCCTCCGTGAGGAGCGGAAGGGAGCGTGCCCCGGACGGCTTGCTTCGATGGCTTACTTGCCGGACAGCTTCGGGAACTGCGGGTTCGTCACGACTTGCTTGAGCAGTTCCTGCACGGCCGGGCCGAAGGCATCCGCCACGTTCTTGCACGCGCCCATGGCCGTGAAGCTCGTGTCGAACGGGTACTTGACCGAGACCTTGTAGCCCTTGTCCGCCGGCGATTGCACGGCCATCGTGATCTGCCAGTACGCCGGGGACACCGAGCTGAAGCTCAGTTCCTCGATACGGCCCTGAATCGGGGCACCCTTCACATCGTAGGCTTGCGCCATCAGGAGTTCTTCCTGGAAGGCGTCCTTGATGTACTGCGACAGCGTCTTGCCCGGCGCCACCTTGACCGGACCCATCAGACGGCACAGCGGGCTCTCGTCGACGCCCTGCGCCATGCCGACATCGCTGACGCTGACTTTATTCGACTGCAGGCTCTGCTGGATGGCGATAACGTTCGAGGCGGATGCCTTGTACGGGATCGAGTTCGTGGTCTCGCATCCGGTCAAAAGAACGCCCGCCGCGCAGATGGCGGCAACGAGGGCAAACTTGCTTTGCTTCATGATTCTCTTCCAGTGGGTTGTATGGGCTCTGCTGATATCCGTGCCCTCAACGGACTACGGAAGAATTCCGCAAGAACCAAATCCCACCTTGGGGGGGGTGACAGCGCCGGCCACCCTGCCGTCACGCTGGTTCGGGCATTGAAAGAGACGGTAGAATCCGCGAACAATTCGTACCACCGCGCCGGAGACGCCAATGGTTCGCCTGCTGATGCTGCTGTTGGGAGTGGATTACCTGCGTACACGCTGGAAAGCGCTGGCCTGGGCCGGCGCCCTCAGCATCGCGGTCGGTGCCGTGCTGTTCATCGATGCGCTCGACGGCAAGCTTGATTTCCCGATCCAGCCGTTCGCCTGGCTGCTGCTTCTCGAAGGGCTGGCCACGCTGGCCGTGGCCTCGACCGGCATTGGTGGCCAGCGTACGCTGCGCTACGCCAAGGGCATCGCCTTCAGCGTGGCTGCCATCCTCGTGCTGGCCGAGCGCCACCATGGCCACATGATCCTGTCGGTCATCTTCGGCGCGCTGTTTCTGGCCGATGGCCTGCTGCAGGTGGCCTCCGCGCATGTGGTGCGCTTTCGCACGTGGCGGCTGGCAATGGCGGGGGGCGTGATCGAGATCGCCCTGGCCATCTTCTTCATCCAGCCCTACCCGACGCACTATGTCGGCACCGTGCCGTACTGCGTGGCGCTCGGGTTGATCTTCGGCGGCTGGAACATGTTGCTGCTGGCATCGCGCGCGCGCCGGCTTGCCGGCAACCCCGGCCTGCGCAAGGATCCGGAGTCCGCCAGCGCCGAATCGAACAAGCGGCGCCTGACGACGTGGAGCGGACCGCCCGCGTCGGACGAACGCGCGTTGACCGTCCACGTCTGGACGCCCGTAGGTTCCGCGAAGTCCAAGGCACAGCATCAGCCGATCATCGACCGCTACATCGCCGCCGTCGACCGCGACGGCGTCATCTCGACGGGGCACGCCGCGCTGGAATCCCCCGAAGGCATCTACATCAGCCTCTACCCGGCCGTCGAGATCGACCGTTCGCCAGACGATTTCACGCGGCTGCTGCGGGCCACGCAGGAGAACAACGTACCTGGACGGTTCCAGCCTGACTACCCGACAGAATCCAAGGCATGGTGCCCGTCGACCGTTCAGGTTCGCATTCGCAACTACGATGCCGAGCGCCTGCGGAACTTCTGGCACGACTATCGGCAGAACACGACTTACAACCTGACGCACCGGAACTGTTCGAGCACGGTGGCACGCGCGCTCGATGCCGCGCTGGAGGGCGCCGCCACACGCGCCTGGACGCGGCTCGGCGGCTGGTGGCCACTGTTCCGGCTATTGCTGACACCGGAGCTGTGGGTAGCCGCCCATCTGCGCAAGCGTGCCGCCACCATGGCGTGGACGCCGGGCCTGACGCTCGACTACGCGCGTGCCATGAGCATGTTGGCCGACCCGCGCCCCTTTGCGTGGGCGACCGTGTGGAGCGGGCTGGCGGCGCGGCGCTCGGGGCGCTCGGGGCGCGAATCGCGCTAGTGCTACGTCAGCTTGACGGCGCCTCGTCGGAAAAGCATCCAGTTCCGATCGGGCGCAGCGCCCCGCCATCGCGCACGATAAAGAGGGCGTCGAGGCCGCGCCGCCGCGCGTAGTCCGGCCCGGCCTGCGCGCCGAGCACCATCAGCGCCGTCGCATAGGCATCGGCATCCGCGCAGGTCTTCGCCACCACCGTGACCGATGCCATCCCACCCGCCAGCGGCGCACCGGTACGTGGGTCCATCGTGTGCGAAATGCGCGCGCCGTCGACATCGGCCCAGCGCCGGTAATCGCCGGACGTGGCAATGGCGGCATCTGCCAGTTCGATCACGCCCATCGCCGCGCGGCGCTCATAGTCCGGGGCCTCGAGGGCGATCGCCCACGGCGTGCCTTCTGGCTTGTTCCCACGCGCGCGCATCTCGCCGTCGATGCCGACCAGCCAGGATTCGATGCCGTGCTCGCTCAGCACACGCCCGAGTTCATCGACGCCAAACCCCTTGGCGATGCCACACAGATCGAGCGCGACCGGGCCGAGCTTGCGCACGCGGCACAGCCGCACATCCACCTCGAGCAGTTCTCCTGCTGGCTGGCGGGGACTTGCGCCGGCCGCCTCACCGAGATCCGGGTGCGAAGCGTGTGGCATCCCGGACGGTCCGAACCCCCAACGGTCGACCAGATCGCCGACGCCGATGTTGAACGCGTTGTGCGTATCACTGCCGATCTTCAGCGCCCGCGCAAGCAGGGTCGCGAGGTTCCTGGAGACCGGCACCCAACCGCCCCGCGCAGCACGGTTCAGTCGGGACAGATCCGAGTCTGCCTTCCAGTTCGACATCTGCGCATCCACGGCGCCAACCGCCACGGCGAGTCGTTCCGCCAGCACCGCTTCATCCATGCCCGGCGGCGCGTAGTATGCCGCCGTGTAGCGGGTGCCCATGGTCGCGCCGCTGACGCGACAGAGCTCGAGCGCCGTGTCTGACCGATTAGTAGACGTCCTCGACATAGCGTCCCTCCGCTTTGAGTTGCGCGACGGTCAAGCCGGTGTCCGTCAGGATTCGCTCCCACGCCTGTGCCACACCCTCGGCCATCTTGCGACCGCCGCACACCATGATCTGCGCACCGTGGGCCATCAGCCCGCGCAGGCTCTGCGCATCGGCGACCAGTCTTTCCTGCACATAGGTCCGGTTGCCCGAACGTGAGAACGCGGTCGTGAGCGCGTGCAGCCGCAGGTCGGCCACCAGGCCCTTCAGCTCGTCGCGATACAGGTAGCTGTCCTCGGCATTGCGCGCCCCGAAGTACAGGTGCATGGGCCGGCGTGCCGCGTTGTGCCGGATAAAGCCAATCAACGGGCCGATCCCGGTGCCGGCCCCGATCATGATCACGGGTGTATTCCCTGGTTCGGGCCGGAAGCGCGTGTGCGGCCGGATAAATGCGTCGATGGTGTCGCCGGGGCGCAGGTCCGTGAGGTACGTCGAACACACGCCTTCAGGCAGCCGCCGCACACAGATCTCCACCACACCATCCGCCGCGCCACTCGCAAGCGAGTAGTACCGGGGCGACGTAGCGCCGGGCGGCACGATGCCGAGCAGATCCCCGGTCTCGAACGTGGGCAGCCCTGGCCGGAACAGCGTGGCACGCTGCTCCGGGACGAAGCGCAGGACCGAGGTCATCGCCTCAGCGCCGACGCCGTAGTCCTCACGCGAGAGAAGCTTGAGCGGCACGCTGGGTGGCAGCATCGGCGTGTAGCGAGTATCAAGCGACACCCCGAGCGTCGTGGCCAGGCAGTCGCACCATTGCCGGAATTCCGGCTCCGACTGCCGGTCCACCGTGCCCGGATCGGCAAGGGCCCGCAGTCCCTTGCCCAGCAGCGCATCGTGCACCGCGCTCGCATAGCCGCAGAACGCCGGGAACTGGCGATCACCGAATCCCAGCACCGCAAAGTCGGTATCGGCTGGGACCGTCAGGCGATTGAGCTTCGACAGGAAATGACTTGCGCTCGCGGGTGCATCGCCATCGCCATACGTGGCGGTCAGGACCAGCAGCCGCTTTTTCCCACGATAGCTGTCCGCCAGCTCATTCATCGGCGCGGTATGCACGCGCAGGCCTGCCTCGGTCAACGCGGCATGCAGCGCGGAAGCAAAGCCCCATGTGGTGTTGCCCTCGGAGCCCACCAGCAGCACCGTATCCGCGTCGCGTGCCGGCACATTGCCGGCCAAGGTCGGCACGGTTCCCCGGCGACGCAGCCAGAGCAGCAGGCCCGTCACTGCCAGCACCGGCACCGACAGCGACGACGCACCAAGCATCAACCCGAGCCACCACATCCCCTGGCCCGTATGCAACATGCGGACAGCCGCCTGCGCGCGCTGCCAGCCGTCGGTGGGCTGGAAGGCGAGCATCTTCCCCGTCACCGGATCGATATACCCGCCGCCGTCGGTCGTATCCAGTTCGATGACGTCGCCCTGGGCATCGGCATGGGCGAATGTCAGTTGGTGCAGGTCTGCGCTGTCGATACCCAGCGCGGGCATCCGCTCCAGCGGCATTGCCGGGGCCGCCGCCGCATGCACACTGAGCACAGGGTCCTGGCCGCCGCCTTCCGGTATCAGCCCGAATGTCGTCATCGACATGACAAGCCCGGTCACCGCCGACAGCGTCAGCCCTAGCAGCGCCACGCGCGCGGTCTCGTTGTGCACGCGCTGGAGTCCGTTGCCGCGGATCGGGCCGAGCAGGTGCTTCCACCCGCCCATGCGCCGCGCGAGCAACGCCAGCCCGGAAATCGTGACGAGGAGCATGAATGCGGCCGTCACGCCGGCCGCGATCCGGCCTGCGTCGCCGAGAAACAGCTTGCGATGCAGGTTCTTCATCCATCGCCAAACCAGCGAGGTGACATAGTCTCCCGTCGCCTTGCCGCTGGCAGGGTCGATGATCGAGGCGCGCTGCTGACCGTCGACCTCGTGATACGCGATGAACGTCCCTGACGGCCGCCGCGCAAGCGCTTCGACGCCCGGGATTTCCGTCTGTACGCGGCTCGCGAGCGTGGCCACGCTAACCGAAGCCTGGCCCGCGCGAACGGCATCCACACGTTCAAACGCCGGATTCACCGACAACACCGCGCCCGATAGTGCGAGGATCGTCATCAGCAACGCGGCGACGAGTCCTGGAACCAGATGGAGCTTGCGTAGCATCGGTGGACCTCCTTTTTTCTTTATCGCGTGTTGTTGTGGCTGCCCTGCTTACAAGGCATAGCGGAACGACTTCACGTAGCCATTGCCGTTCACCGGCTTGTTCGCGCCGGATGTGGTCAGCGGCACGACGACCTCAGACGGGTACGCCTTCATATCCTCCACAGCGGTATCGATATGCACCTGATATCCGGCATCGATCAGCGTGTCCGCCAGATCCAGCGTCACGCGCAACGTCTTCCCGGCGCCAACACTGGCGCCGGAGATGCCATCCACTTTCGCGGCGCCCCCTGCGGCGCGATACCAGTCGCGCAGGTTCTTGTGATACTTGGCCTTGGGCCCGGCCACCCACAACGTGCGCTGATAGCGTCCGGCGTTATCGGTCAAATAGAGAGCGACGTAGGCACCGTCTCCGCCATAGTTGGACATCTGCGTCTCGAACGAGACCTGACGCGCGGAAGCGAGTGACGGCACGGCGAGCGCGCCCACAAGCATGGCGACAGGAAGTGCGGCTTTCATCTGAATGCTCCTGATTTGTGCAAAGCGGGGTCGTCGTTCCTGGCCAGTCGGCACACACGCTGCGTGAGCGGTGCCGCTGGCGAGGAGTACGCGGTGTGGATCCGCAGTTGGCTTCAGCGGATCTCGACCTGGGGCTTGGTAGCCGGCGTCGACGAACTGTCGGTGGCCGCATTCGCGGGCGCTGTATTCACCACTGCATTCGCCGGTGTCCTGCCCGCGCCGCGATCGCCGTGATCCCCTTCCCGCTTCATGCGCACGACGTCGAGCGTGACGGGATCAATCTTGGCCTTGAAGCGCTGACCGTCCTTATCGCGGCCCTTGATTTCATAGCAACCGTCGTCGATCTTGAGCTTGTCGACCTGCCAGCCTTTCTGTTGCGCCATGGCCCGGACCGCATCGCGCGGCTTCCAGTCGTTGATCGGCGCCTCGCAGTCATCGCGGTCGTGCGCCTGCACCGTGTGAATACCCACCGTGGCACCACCGAGCGCAAGCATCGCGAGCACGACGGTCTTTCCCATACCAATCCGAAGGCGTTTCATTGCGGCATCTCCTTGTTACGTGTGGCTTCCTTGGACGCCACAATGCGCCGCGAACCTGAAGCGAACCTTGCGATGGCAGAGAATTTTCTTCATGTTCGCGACAGGTTCGCGTGGCAATATCATGTGATACATGCTTCAGGGAAGCCGTAATGAGAGTTCTTCTCATCGAGGATGAACCGTGGCTTGGGCAGGCCGTCCGCGACCAGATCGAAAAGGACGGGCATCCGACCGACTTCGTGGCCAATCTCGCCGATGCGCGCCGACATCTTTCGGCCGCAACCTACGACCTGATCCTGCTAGACCTGCTGCTGCCCGATGGCCGCGGCCTTGATTTCCTGCGTGAACTGCGCGCGAGCGGATCGAACGTGCCCGTCATCATCCTGACCGCGCTCGATCAAGTGTCGAATCGCATTGCCGGTCTGAATGCCGGCGCGGATGACTACCTGGTCAAGCCCTTCGATCTGTCCGAACTGTCCGCGCGCGTCAGCGCGGTGGCGCGTCGGTACGCGGGTAATCCGAATCCATTGGTGAATCTTGGCGACCTGCGCATCGACACGGCCGGGCATAGCGTGATGCGCGGCGAAACCCGCGTCGGCCTGACGGCCAGCGAATGGGCGCTGCTTGAGGCACTGATCCAGCATCCGGGCATGATCGTGTCGCGGGCAAGGCTCGAGGAACGGCTTTACTCCTTCAACGAGGAAGTCGGCAGCAACACCATCGAGGTCCATATGAGCCGGCTGCGCAAGAAACTTGGCGCGGATGTCATCGAGACCTTGCGCGGGCTCGGCTATCGACTCAGGCGGGACTGACGATGCTGCGCAGCCTGCAGGGCAGACTCTCGGCGGCGCTGGTGGCGGGGCTGGTCGTGCTGGCGTGCGCGGCGGCGGCAGCATCGATCCACGTGCTGCGCCAGGAAGTCGATCGTATGTCGGACAGCGCGTTGCAGGAAGCCGCGCAGCGCCTGCTGCCACTGGCGCTCACCGACATCATGCGTCGCGAGGCCGATGACGATGAGGACGACAGCAGCCGCGTCACCGCCGTGCGGCCCCACGACGAATTGCTGACCTACGTGGTCCGCGACGACAAGGGCAGTCTGCTGCTGCAGTCGCATGACGCCGATCTCAGTGTCTTTCCGGCCGGCCTGAAGCCGGGATTCTCGTCCACCCTTTCACATCGGATCTACACCGAACCCGGATTGCAGGGAACGGTTGCCCTGACGATCGCCGAACCACTTGCCGCGCGGCGGCAGGCAAAAGTCGCGGCCGCACTCTCGGTCGTCAGGGTTCTGATCCTGTTTCTTCCCGTCGGCCTGATCGGCATCTGGCTGATCGTCCGGACGGGACTTCAGCCCATCCGCCGGTTCTGCGGCAGCATCGCCGCGCGCGGCCAGAGCGATCTGACATCGCTTGAAAAGAGCGGACTGCCCACGGAGATCGCGCCGGTGGCTGATGCGGTCAACGGCCTGATGGCGCGCCTCGATCGCGCGCTGGCTGCCGAGCGCAGCTTCACCGCAAATAGCGCGCACGAACTGCGCACGCCGATTGCGGCGGCGCTCGCGCAGACGCAGCGTCTCAAGGCCGACATGCCGACCGACGACATGCGGGAGCGCGTGCAGAACGTCGAACAGTCATTGCGCACGCTGGCGCGGCTCAGCGAAAGCCTGATGCAGCTCGCGAAGGCCGAGAACGGGCGTGTGCTCGGTGACGCGCCGCAGGATTTGCGTCCGGTGATTGAACTCGTGATCGAGGACTTCCGGCGCATCGCGCATACGCCAAACCCGATCACGCTCGACCTGCCCGATAAGCCGGTCGAATCCTGGATCGATCCCGACGCCTTCGCGATCGTGGTGCGCAATCTGGTCGACAACGCGCAGAAGCACGGCGCACGTGGAGAACCCGTGCGGGTGTCGCTGTCGGAGGCGGGGGCATTCACCGTGGCAAATCGCGGGCCTGTGTTGGCCGAGAACGACCTGGCACGCCTGATGAAGCCATTCGAGCGTGGCGCGACAACAGCCAGGGGCAGCGGTCTCGGGCTGGCCATCGTCGAGGCAATTGCTCGCGGGGCTGGCGCCACGCTTACCGCGCGTTCACCGGCACCGGGGTGGCCGGATGGTTTATGGATCACGATCGACGGCTTGCCGCTTGCCTCGATGACGCCTCGGTGATCCCTCCAACCACGGGAATCCGTGGCGTCTGGCAGCAGATCCGCAGCCGGCGAATCTCATTCCGTTTAACCACTATCAACTGCTCGCCAGCTTCTGCATGATAGCGTCATATAGCTCACTATATTGCGATTGACAAAGCGCGTCCGTTGCGTGGCGGGATTCACTCCCCCGACCGGCCGCAACGACCATTTTCGCTATCCGTTCTGAACGCCATAGGAAACGACAAATGTCACAAGATTCCCATAGCGGATCCAAGCCAGGACACGCTGGCGATAGCGCGGCACACGTCTTGCCGATTGCTGCAATCGTTCATGCGGACCACGCCGGCACGGACCGCCTGCTCGCCAGATTCGTCGACGGCCTGCGCCATGCCGGACTGCGGATTCACGGGCTAGTGCAGGAACGCGCGGAGAATGCCGAGAAGACATCCACGATGCTTGTGGACCAGCACAGTGGCCAACGCTACCCCCTGTTCCAGAACCTCGGCTCGGGCTCGACATCGTGTTGCGTCGATGCAGGCAGCATTGCCGCGGCGAGCGTCGCCATGCGCCGCGCCGTCGAGGCGCGACCTGACCTTTGCGTGGCCAACCGTTTCGGTGGGCTCGAAGCTCAGGGCGGTGGACTCGCTGCCGAGATGCTGAATGTGGCCGCCGCCGGCATTCCGCTGCTGACCATCGTCTCGAACGACTATCTTCGGGCCTGGCGCGCCTTCACGGGCGATTCGGGCACAGAGCTGCAGCCGTCGATCGAGGCCATGTACCTGTGGTTCGCTGGCCTCCGCGCACGCCACGCACGTGCATGAAGCAGGCGATCGGCCCGTCGCTACGGCATCACCACCGAATCGAGCTCCACGTCCTGCGCCTTGCGCAGCATCTCATCGAATTCGGGGTCGGTATCCGGAAAACTCGCTTGCGCCGCAGGCCCCGCGCGGCGAGCACCAGCGGGCCGGGCACCCGACGCGCGGGCGGGTTCGGCGATCACCTCGTCGATGCGCGCAAGCAGGTACGGGAAGAACGGATTGGAAGAGATCCGGAACATCGAATCGAGGCTGACCATCAACGCGCCGCGCTCACCACGCGGTGCGATCGCGCCGAGCGAAACGCCGAAGCGCGGATTGCCTGCATCCATCGGTTGTATCCCGTATAGCTCGTCGTCCATCGGGAACGGGATCGCTACGTGCGACAGCGAAAATACCTGCGCCGGGTAAGTCATCGCGACCGGCCGCTTCGTCTCCTCCGTGGCGCCTGCGTCCACCACGCGCGCTGTCACGCCGTCCGCCCCCTCCGCTTCATTGCCGATCATCGTC
Source organism: Cupriavidus sp. UBA2010 (assembly GCF_002335265.1). Lineage (NCBI taxonomy): Bacteria > Pseudomonadati > Pseudomonadota > Betaproteobacteria > Burkholderiales > Burkholderiaceae > Cupriavidus > Cupriavidus sp. UBA2010. The sequence goes on along the minus strand of NZ_DDCI01000032.1, from coordinate 233,027 downwards.
AGCCTGTAGCTCACCGGCAGCGCGGGCAAGAGCCGGGCAAGCGCCTGCGTTGACGCCGGATCAATCAGAGGCCCAAGCTTGGCACGCCGGTTGACGTCGAACAGCACCAGTTCACTGCCGTTGTCCGGCAGGCTCGCGTAGAGCCGTCGGACGATTGCCGGGGTGCTCACCGTGAAGTCGATCACCGACTGAAAAGTCAGCACGGGAGGCAGGTCCTGCAGCCCGCGCTCGCGCGCGACGCGCGCAATCTGGTCTTGCAACGCGACGGTCAGCCGATGGGATTGCCGCGCCCCATTGACGGGAAACGAGTTGTACTTGAATGGATTGAACTCGGGCACGATTCCGAGCCACGCAGCCTTCTCGAAGGGCGGCAGCAATGCTGGCAGCGCGGCCAGCCCGGCGAACCGCGCATAGCGGGTCACGCCGATCATCGGCGAGATCAGGATAATCCGGGCCGGTCGCTCCAGCCTGGGGTCTTCAAGGCTATCGAGCGCGTACTTCATCGCCAGCGCGCCGCCATTGGAGAAGCCAACCAGATGGATCGGACGATCCGCACCGGCCTGAAGCCGCGCCTCGCGCACGGCAAGCCGCGTCGCCGCCATCCAGCGCTCCCATTCAACATCAGAGAGCCCGGCCGGTACCGTGCCATGGCCGGGAAGGCGAATGCCGATCGCAACGAAGCCGTCCTCCACATACCGTTGGGCGATATGCCGCAGGCTGTACGGCGAATCGGTCAGGCCATGCAGCAGGACGACCGCGCCCACGGGCTTTCCGGCCGGACGCATCTCGTACGAACGGTTCCAGTCGTGCTCGAAGCGCCCCGGGTAAATCGGGCTGCCCTCGAAATAGCGGTTCGAAGGGATTCGCGCCGCGGGCGGCAGACGGTCACTGACGTGCCGTCTGACCTGCTCGAACAGGGCGTCTTCCTGCCTCAGATAGCGGCTCCAGTCGGACCGGTCGATCTGCTCGGCACCGAGTTCGTCGGGCACATAGGTGTGCCAGAGCTGCAGCTCCGGCCCCCGTGTCGCGTCATAGGCGCGCAGCGCCAGTAGCGCCACGCCAAGCACGACCAGCACGATCGCGGCGATGCGCACCTTGCTGGTCAGACGGGATCGCGCTTTCATCTGTGGAACAGGGCCCATGCTGATTGCGACATGCGTTCAGGCCTTGCGCCTGGCCGCGCCGGCCCGCTGCGATGTCACCAATGCGGTGAGTGGCGGGGAGGATCGAATGACGAGCTTCTCGAACTCCACCACGAAGAACAGCACCACGCCTCCGGCGATCAGCCATAGCCAGTGCTCCACAGTCAGTGCCTGGGTATCGAAGATCAGCTGGAACGGGTACCAGTACGTGAACAACAACTGCAGCACCACAACGCCACCGATGCCATACCAGAGATACGGATTGCTCGAGTGGGCGCGCACGGATAGCGAGGATTCAAGCAGATGCCGGCTGTTGATCAGGTAGAAGATCTGGCCTAGCGAGATGGCGTTGACGGCCGCCGTTCGCGCCATTTCATCCGTCGCGCCATGCGCCTTCATCACGAAGAACGCCGCGAGTGTGTAGATGACGAGCGCCACGCCAACGAAGCAAATTCGCCATACCCCGAAACCGGTAACGATCGACCGGTCGATCGAGCGTGGTGGCCGGCCCATGACGTCCGCTTCGTGGGGCTCGAACGACATGGCCAGGCCCAGCGCGACGGAGGAAACCGTGTTCACCCACAGGATCTGCGGCGCGGTGATTGGCAGCGTGAACCCGATCAGGATCGCGATGGCGATCACGGCGCCTTGCGCGATGTTCGTCGGCAGCATGAACAGCATCGCCTTCTCGATGTTGTTGTAGACCGTGCGACCTTCCTTCACGGCCGCCGAGATCGACGCGAAGTTGTCGTCGACGAGGATCATCCCTGCGGCCTCCTTCGTCACCTCTGTGCCCTTGATGCCCATCGCGACGCCGATATCGGCCTTCTTGAGCGCGGGTGCATCGTTGACGCCGTCGCCGGTCATTGCCACCACCTGCCGGTTGGCCTGCATCGCCTTCACGAGTCTGAGCTTGTGCTCGGGGCTGGCGCGGGCGAAGACATCGACCTCTCGCACGCATTCGCGCAGGGCCGCATCGTTCATCGCCTCGATCTCGGTACCCGCCACGGCCGTGCGGCCATCGCCGATCCCGAGCATTCCCGCCACGGCGGCCGCCGTGACCTTGTGGTCGCCGGTAATCATCGTCACCCGGATGCCACCTTCATGGCATTCCCGCACGGCGTCGATCGCCTCCTTGCGCGGCGGGTCCATCAGGCCGACGAGGCCGAGGAACACGAGCGTGTTCGGCAAGTCCTTCGGTTCGAGGCCGCCCTGGGGCAGGCCCGGATCTGGCAGCCAGGCAAGTCCCAGCACCCGCTCGCCCTGCGCGGCCATGCGATCTCCCTCCCTCGCGAAGTACGCGCGGTCGAGCGGCACCGCGCCATTCGCGGTTTGCTGGTGATCGCAATGTTCGAGAATCACCTCCGGCGCCCCCTTTACCAGCAGCATCTCGCCGTCGGCCGAGCGGTTCAGCGTCGCCATGAACTTGTGCTCGGACTCGAATGGAATGGCGTCGATCCGTGGCGCGGCCACCCCCTCGGCGGTGCGGTCCATGCCGAGCTTGGTGGCGAGCGGATAGAGCGCGCCTTCGGTGGGGTCGCCCTCCACTTTCCATCGACCGTCGTCCTCGAAGAGTTCGGCGTCGTTGCACAGCATCGACACGCGACCGATCAGCGCCAGCGGCAACGGCACGGCGTCCAGCGGCTTGCCCTCCGTGCTGAGCGCGCCTTCCGGTGCGTAGCCGTGGCCCGTCACTGCATACGATGCATCGGCCGTCACGACCGATGTCACCATCATCTCCATCATCGTCAGCGTGCCCGTCTTGTCCGAGCAGATGCGCGAGACGGAGCCCAGCGTCTCCACCGCCGGCAAACGACGGATGATGGCATTGCGCTGGGCCATCCGCTTCACGCCAATCGCGAGCGTGATGGTGATCAGCGCGGGCAGGCCTTCCGGGATGATCGACACCGCAATGCCAACGATCGCCTGGAACAGCTCCACGAAAGTCATCTTGCCGAGCCAGTGCCCCCAGGAAAACAGCACGACACTGAGAACACCGATGGCCGCCGTGATGACGTAACCGAACTTCGTGATCTGCCGCAGCAGCGGCGTCTCCAGCGGATTGACCTGCCCAAGCATCTCGTTGATGCGGCCGAGTTCCGTCTGACTTCCCGTTGCCACAACCACGCCGGTGGCCCGGCCGGAGACCACCATCGTGCCGGAGAACGCCATGTTCTCGCGGTCTCCCACGGTGGACTTGGCGGGCATCGGTACCGTCGTCTTGTCGGCGGGCACGGACTCGCCGGTGAGCGCCGCTTCCTCTGTGCGCAGGTTCCTGGCTTCCACCAGGCGCAGATCGGCGGGGACCTTGTCACCCGACTCCAGCAGCACGACATCGCCCGGCACCAGTTCCTCGGCATCAAGCAGGCGCGCCGCGCCGCCGCGCAACACGCGTGCCTCGGTGGACAGCATGTTGCGGATCGAATCCAGCGCCTCTTCGGCCTTTCCCTCCTGCAGGAAGCCCAGCAACGAGTTGAGGATGACGACGGCGAAGATGATCGATGCGTCGAGCCACAGGCTCAGCATCAGCTTGGTGAAGGCCGACGCGATCAGCACATAGATCAGGATGTTGTTGAACTGGGAGACAAAGCGCGCGATGGCGCCGCGCTTCTTGCCCTGGGGCAGCCGGTTGGGTCCGTAGGTACCCAGCCGCGCGGCGGCATCGTCGGCCTCCAGGCCCTGCGAGGGATCGACACTGAAACGCCGCTCGACCTCATCGGCGGTCATGGCGTGCCAGGGTGTTTCCTCCACGCCTGATACCACGGTATCCGCTTCACTCATCTTGCATCCTCCAGGTTGCGGCGCCCGTCATGCGGCGCCATTCGCCGTCGCACTGCTTTACCTGATGTCCCGCCTGCTTTCGCTTCCTTGCCTACTTCGCCGCCTTCTTTTCCCCTTCGAGTTCCTCACGCGCCTTCGCCAGCGCCTTCGCCTGGTCAGACGATATCTCGGGGTACTGGAGGTTCAACTTCTCCACGGCCTCGACAACGGCCGCCGCGACGACAAGCCGCGTGAACCATTTCTTGTCGGCGGGCACGACATACCACGGGGCCGCCTCGGTGGAAGTCGCGCGGATCGCCGCCTCGTAGGCCTGCATGTACTCGTCCCAGTGCCGGCGCTCGCGCACGTCGGAGGGTGAGAACTTCCAACTCTTGTTAGGTTTATCAAGGCGCTTCAGGAATCGCCGTTTCTGTTCCTCGTACGACAGGTTCAGATAGAACTTGAGAATGATCACGCCCTGCCGCGTGAGGTAGTCCTCGAAGCGGGCGATGTCAGCAAGCCGTTCGTCCCAGATCTTGTCGGTAATGAGTGCCGGCGGGATCTTCTGCGCCTCCAGCAGGTGCCGGTGCACCCGCACCACGAGCACGTCCTCGTAGTAGGACCGATTGAAGATGCCGATGCGTCCGCGCTGGGGCACCTTCGCAAGGTATCGCCAGAGAAAATCGTGCGAGAGTTCTTCATGGGACGGCTGCTTGAACGAGAAGACATCGCACCCCTGCGGATTGATGCCAGACATGACGTGCTTGATCGTCCCGTCCTTGCCGGCCGCGTCCATGGCCTGGAACACCAGCAGCACCGACCAGGAGTCCTGCGCGTAGAGCACGTCCTGCTCTATCGCCAGCCATTCCGATCCGTGGCGAAGCAGGTCCGCCGCCTCGCCTTTCTTCATCTCGAAGCCCAGCGTATCGGCAGGATCGAAGTCCGCCAGACGGAACCCCTCGCCCTGCGTGATGCGGAACGGATTGATATAGCTCCCCAGGGTGCCCAGTATCTCTTTGCGAGGCATTGCCAACTCCTCCCCAGCTTCGGCCGTCGGCAACGCACTGCCAACGAACAAAAAAGCCCTGACGTGGCTCCAGGGCTCGATAGCCGCGACAAGCGAAGTGCTATGCGCTCGCTCCCGTCCCGACTCTAAATTGACTGTAGCAGGTCACACGGAAACCGGAAGCCCTATCTGTCACTTTTTGCCAGGGACGGCATTGTCAAGAGCAGCGGCTCGGTGCCAAGCAAGGCGCAGCACGATATCGCGCTGGAGACGATTTGCAGCGTGGATGGGGTTCGCTCGATTCACGACAGCTTGAAGGTGGCCTCACGCTGAGGATGGGCGAAAGCGAGCGGCGGTAAAACAGTCAGGCTCCGCAGACGAGCCTGCGTGCGGCTAGCACTGGCCCTTCTTGGCCTTGCCGGGCGGGCAGAAGGACTCGTTCCCGTACTGGTCGACACGACAATTGCCCTTCTTCGCCTGTCCCGGCGGGCAGCCCGGACCAGCGGCAGAATCATCATAGGGGTACGGGCCGACGGCGCACCCCGTCAGCAATGCGGCACATGAGACGATCGTCAGCAGCAGAGCCTTCATCATTCCTTCCCTCCTGAAAATCGAAAAAAGGATACTACGGCACTCCGCGCGGGGAAACGTGAAGCTGGTAATCGCGTGTAACGATGCCAGAGCCGCCGAAAAATAAATCCGCCCTAGGTGGAATAAGCACCCCCCTCTCCGCGTCTACCCAACAACGGCCCGCTCCGGGCCCATGGAACGACGCGAGGAATCATGGTCTCCTTCTATCGACTGCCCACACCGCCAGCCATTGGTGCGGTGCTGTTCCTGCTGACGGCGCTGACCGCTGCCGCACCCGCAACCGCTCTTGCCGCCACCGCCACTGGCTCGGACGCCGAGCGGTTCGCGGCGGAGAACGAAGTGGCGATGACAAGAATGATGGACGGCATGTCGGTCCACCCTAGTGGCAATGTCGACGAAGACTTCGCGGCGATGATGATCCCGCACCACCAAGGCGCCATCGACATGGCCATGGCGGAACTCCGCTACGGCAAGAACGAGCAGCTCAGGCGCATCGCGCAGGAAATCATCGTCGATCAGATGCAGGAGATCGCCGCGATGCGGCTGGCGCTTGGACAGCCGCTTCCGCCGTCCGCGCCAGCACCAACCCAGCTAGCACCAACCCAGCCGGTGGCCTCCACACCGTCGCCGTCGCAGCCCGCCAACCACGACCACTCCGCCCACGCGCACTGATGCAAGGCCCGATCATGAAACCCAGCCCCCTTGGACACGCCATTTCGCTTTCCCTCGCGTTGATGATCGGTGCCGCCGGCATCGCCAGCGTCGCCCTTGCCGGCCAGGCCCCTGGCCCATTGAATGCGCCGGACGTGCCCATCAGCCACCGGGACCGTGTCTACGCGGCCGAACAGTTCTCGAACACCGTCTCCGTCACCGATCCGGCCGACAACCGGTTGCTCGGTGTTATCCGGCTGGGCGACCCCGCGCCCGGCAATCTGAGTCCGTTGTACCGCGGCCAGCTGCTGGTTCACGGCATGGGCTTCTCGCCGGACCATCGCACGCTCGCGATCGTCTCCATCGGGTCGAACTCAGTGTCGTTCATCGATACGGCCACCAATGCGGTCAAGCATGTCACCTACGTGGGACGCTCGCCGCATGAGGCGTTCTACACGCCGAATGGCAAGGAAGTGTGGATCACCGTGCGCGGCGAAAACTACATCGCAGTTCTCGACGCCGCGACGTTCGCGGAGACCGCCCGCATCAAGGTTGCCGACGGCCCAGGCATGCAGATCTTCTCGCCAGACGGCAAGTACGGCTACATCTGCTCGTCGTTCAATCCGGAAACGGCGGTCGTGAGCGTGGCCGACCACAAGATCGTGGGCCGCGTGAAGCAGGAAAGTCCGTTCTGCCCGAACATCGCGGCCACACCGGATGGCAAACAGGTCTGGTTCACGCTGAAAGACGTCGGCAAGACGCAGGTGTTCGAGGCACAGCCTCCGTTCCGCCCGATCAGGACAATCGAGACGGGCCCGATCACCAATCACGTCAACTTCGCGCACACGGCGGCGGGCACGCTTGCCTATGTCACGATCGGCGGCCTGAACCAGGTCAAGGTATTCCGCACCGACGACTTCTCCCCGGTGGCCACCATTCCCGTGGGTAGCCTTCCTCACGGTGTCTGGCCGTCGGGCGACGGGAGCCGGATCTACGTCGGACTGGAGAATGCCGACAAGCTGGCCGTCATCGATACCGCCACGAACCAGGTCGTCGCCAACGTGCCGGTGGGTCAGGCGCCGCAGGCGATTGCCTACGTGCCGAATGCGGTACCCGATGGCGATGGCACACAAGGACTGCAGCCGCCAGGCCTGGCTGGCCAGAGCACGCAATTGAAGTTGCTGCGTGTCGAGAACGGCAAGCCGGTGGCCACGGACAACGCCCCCACCAGCGTGACGCTGTTCGACCAGGGCCTGCTTCAGGTTCTGCAGGCCTCGGCAACGGGGCTGCAACCGAAGCACGCGTACGTACTGGCGCTGGCCCGCCATGCGGACGGCACCGGATCGCTGGAGCCGCTCGCCTCGTTCATGACGAACCCCGCCGGCTCGGCTATTGTCAATGCAATCGGCCCCATCCGGCAGATCGTGCAGGACAACGCCACCGTGGAGGGACGACGCTTTCTCGTCATCGCCCCGTCGGAAAACGGCAAACCCGCCGCACCTGTTCAGGTGCAGGCGCTCTAGCCCAAGGACGATCATGCTGCCCCCCCTGAAGGAGACACCGCTGCCGTGAAGGACTTGCTGCAACAGGTCGAGCCGATGATTCCGGCGTTGCGCCGCTATGCCCGCGCGCTATTGCGCGAGCAGGCGGCCGCGGACGATCTCGTGCAGGACTGCCTGGAAAAGGTCATCACGTACTGGGACAGCCGCCGCAGCCGCGCGGACACCCGTAGCTGGGTATTCGCCATCCTGCATAACCTGGCGATGACGGCCCTGCGCCGCCATGCCAGCGCGCAAGGGCTGCACGTGGCTATCGACGACGTGGCGGAGTCCCTCATGACCGTGCCGCCGGCCCAAGAAGACGCACTGCGTTATCGGGACCTGCTGAGCGCAGTCGATACTCTTCCCGCCGAACAGCGGAGCGTGCTCCTGCTGGTCTCGGTGGAGGAGATGTCGTACGCCGAGACCGCACGCATTCTTGAGATTCCCGTCGGCACCGTGATGTCGCGCCTGTCTCGCGCGCGGGAAAAACTACTGAGGCAGATGGAACCCGGCCTGAAGGCGGCCCCGGCATCCGGACTGCGGAGGGTCAAATGAACGAGCATCGACCGATACAGGAAGAGGAACTGCTGGCCTATGTCGACCACGCGCTCGACCCCACGCGCCTGCGCGAGATCGAGGCATACCTGCAGCAGCATCCCGACGTCGCGACCCGCATCGAGGGCTACATGGCCCAGCGCGAGCAGCTGCGCGCCGCGCTCGCCCCAATCGCAGACGAACCGGTTCCGCCAGAACTGAACCTGCGGCACATGCTGACGGCACGACGCGCCCGCGCCAGCCATCCGTGGCGGCTGGCGGCTTCCGTCTTCGTCGCCATGTGCCTTGGTGGCATCGGCGGCTGGATGGGACGCGGCGCGACCGAGCCGCCCACCGGCGGCATCGCCGCACTGGCGCGCGAAGCCACGGCCAGCTTCCAGGTATTTGCCGCCGACCCGCTACGTCCCGTGGAAATGGGCGCCGCCGACAGCAACGACCTGGTGAACTGGGTCTCCTCGCGGCTGCGTCGCCAGATTGCCGTGCCGGACCTCGGCAAGGCAGGCTATCGCTACATCGGCGGGCGCCTCGTCGCCACCGAGCATGGACCCGCCGGCCTCTTCATGTACGAGGACGGTCACGGCACACGCCTGGCGATGCTGGTACGCCCGATGGCCATCGAAGGCGACACACCAATGAAGGCACACGTACAAGCCGGCGTGGCGGGGTACTCATGGGCCAATCAGGGCCTTGGATACAGCCTGGTGGCATCGGCGTCCACCAGCGGCCTCCATCCCCTTGCCGACGAGATGCGCCGGCAGATCAATGGACGGGATGGATCGGTAGGCCCCAGCAGCAAACATCCTTCGCTGTAGGGGCGGCCCGTCGGCTTCCGCTTGCACCCAAGGGCACTGCCTCTGCCCTTCACCTCAATGGCGTACCGTCGATGCGCCATCAGTACTGCTCACCTGTTCACCGTGGCACCGGGTTGCGAGGATCAAGAACTGCGAACGGATCCACGCAGTCCGGCAGCACCACCGGTTGCGAACGTCACGGACAAGACTCTGCCGAACGATCCGCTTGTCACGTAACACCCGAAATCTGCAACGACAGGAACGGCATTCTCAGATACGTATTCCATCGAAAACCGCAGGGCAAATCTAAAGCAAATATTTCATGTCGAGGCGCATCCTGCACCCAAAAAACTAACTTCTGACACTCAGGAAGTTCGCTCAGAATTCTGTGCAGTCAGGCTCGTACTTGTCGGGATACACGGGTCTGCACACCTGGCCAACGCCCCCAAAACCAGGCCGGCACAAATTCGATTGGGACAATCAAAGAGGAAAACATGAAGAACAGCCGATTTCGCGCGAGCGTCGTGACGCTCGTCTCCGCCGCGGTGCTCTCCCAGTTCGGCGCGGCCTATGCCCAGGACGCGCGGAAGGACGCCACCGGCGCGACCAAGGCCGCCAACCAGAAACTCCTCAGCGAATTGCCTTTCTCGGATCGCTCCGATTTCGATGACGCACACCGCGGCTTTGTCGCGCCACTGCCGAACGCGCTGATCAAGGGGCCGTCGGGCAACCCCATCTGGAACCCGAACCAGTACGCCTTTATCAAGGAAGGCTCCCAGGCGCCTGGCACGGTCAACCCGAGCCTCTGGCGTCAGGCTCAGCTGATCAACATCAGCGGCCTGTTCCAGGTGACCGATGGCATCTATCAGGTTCGGAATCAGGACCTGTCGAACATGACCATCATCGAGGGCAAGGAAGGCATCACGGTCGTTGACCCCCTCGTCTCGGAAGAAACGGCCAAGGTCGCCATCGATCTCTACTATGCCAATCGCGGCCGCAAGCCCGTGAAGGCGGTGATCTACACGCACAGCCACGTTGACCACTATGGCGGCGTACGTGGCGTGATCAGCCAGGACGACGTCTCCTCCGGTAAGGTCAAGATCTACGCGCCGGAGGGCTTCCTGGAAGCCGCGGTGGCGGAGAACGTCATGGCCGGCAACGCCATGAGCCGCCGCGCCAGCTACATGTACGGCAATCTGCTGCCCGCCGATGAAAAGGGCCAGGTCGGCGCCGGTCTCGGCACCACGACCTCGGCCGGCACCGTCACGCTGTTGTCTCCGACGGACACGATCACCAAGACCGGTGAAAAGCGCGTCATCGACGGCCTGACCTACGAGTTCCTGATGGCTCCTGGCTCGGAAGCTCCGGCCGAGATGCTGTGGTACATCGAGGAAAAGCGCGCGATCTCCGCAGCCGAGGATTGCACACACACGCTGCACAACACGTATTCGCTGCGTGGCGCCAAGATCCGCGAGCCGCTGCCCTGGTCGAAGTACCTGAACCAGGCCCTGACCATGTGGGGCGCCAAGGCGGATGTCATGTTCGCCCAGCACCACTGGCCGAGCTTCGGCCAGAAGAACGTGGTACACCTGCTGCGCCAGCAGCGCGACCTGTATCGCTACATCAACGACGAGACGCTGCGCCTGGCCAATCAGGGCGAGACGATGGTCGAGATCGCGGACAAGTTCAAGCTGCCGCCCGACCTCGCCAACATGTGGGCCAACCGTGGCTACTACGGCTCCGTCAGCCACGACGTGAAGGCGACCTACGTCCTTTACCTCGGCTGGTTCAATGGCAACCCCGCCACGCTGGACGAATTGACGCCGGTGGAAGCCAGCAAGCGCTACGTCGAGTTCATGGGCGGGGCCAGTGCCGTGCTGTCGAAGGCCAAGCAGGCGTACGACAAGGGTGAGTATCGCTGGGTGGCCCAGGTGGTCAACCACGTGGTGTTTGCCGATCCGTCGAACAAGGCCGCCAAGAACCTCCAGGCCGACGCGCTCGAGCAACTGGGCTATCAGGCCGAATCCGGCCCGTGGCGCAACTTCTACCTGACCGGTGCCAAGGAATTGCGCGAAGGCGTGAAGAAGCTGCCCACGCCGAACACCGCCAGCGGCGATACGGTGAAGGCCATGACGCCGGAGATGTTCTTCGACTATCTCAGCGTTCGCGTGAACCGCGCCAAGGCGGCCAATGCGAAGATCGCGCTGAACGTCGACTTCGGCAAGGAAGGCGGCAAGTATCTGCTGGAACTTGAGAACGGCGTGCTCAACCACACGGCAGGCGTCGAATCCGCCAACGCGGATGCCTCCGTGGCGATGTCGCGCGACACGCTGAACGGCATCATCCTGCAACAGACGAAGCTGGCCGACGCGATCAAGAATGGATCGGCGAAGGTCACTGGCAATCAGGCGAAGCTCGACGAACTGGTGAGCTACCTCGACCACTTCGAGTTCTGGTTCAACATCGTCACGCCGTAATGTAAAAAAGGCCCCGGCGCTTGCCTCAAGCGCCGGGGCCTTTTGCCGCTCGTTAGTCTGAACGCGGTGGCTACATGCGGAAGTCCGCCGCCATGTCCTCGTCACTGCGGGCTTCGATCTTGCCCGTCCGACACGCGAGCTTGAACGCCTCGTAATCCTTCAGATTCTGAGTGGCGCAAGTGAACGAGTAATCGGTGATCGCATCGGCGAACCGCTCCCCGCTGCCCAGGTAGGCCGCGATCTCCACTGCCTTCCCGCTCGCCTTCGCGTGCGCGCGTGCCAACGCCCAACCGCAGAAGCGCGCATATCCCTGCAGTACCCCGTTGCTCATGCTTTCGACGTCGGCCGATACCTTCATATCGCGCAACTGACGGAAGTAGAACTGTCGATTTGCCGGGCCAGACGTCCAGCCAAGGAACGCATCGCTGGCCGCCTGCAGCAGGCGCTGACCCGAAACGACGCGCTGACCCTGATGCGCCGGACCTTCAGCGTCATAGTGAAGCGCGATTACCGAGTCCCTGGCTTCCTTGACCTGCAGGAACAGCGGTTGCTCGTGGCTGTCCACCATCAGCAGCACCAGACAGAAGGTACCCACACTGCCGACCCCTACCACTTTGAAGGCAACGTCCTGCAGGGAAAAGTGGTCGATCAGCGCGCGTCGCTCCGAGGGAAGCGTTTTCAGATACCCGTCGAAAGCGCGGGCCAGCTTGCCTCGCCACGCCTCGGTGTTGGACCATTGGTCGTGCTCGCCAAGCAGCGAAGTGGGGCCGCTGGGATGAAAGATCGCCGGCGGCGCGTCCTGAATCCACCATTGGCCGTCACGCTGCGCGGCCATCTTGTTCAACATGCTTTCGTTGGTCCGCCCGGCGGCCTTTTCCTTCGCCTTGAGAATCGTTCGGCGGCCCTCGTCGCTCGTCGCGGCTTCGAGCATGCGTTCGAACGAGACAATCTCGTTCCAGAGATCCAGCGCGCTGTACCCGGCGTACTCCTCCATGCGGTCGCGGTATTCGTGCACAGCCGTCGCCACGATGTCGCTGACCGTGTCCCGGGCGATACCCATATGCTCGCCGGCAATGGCCAGACTTCCGGCAAGGCGCTTGACGTCCCACTCCCAGGGGCCCACGGCCACTTCGTCGAAATCGTTCAGATCGAAGACAAGCTGCCGCTCCGGTGTGGCAAAGCCCCCGAAATTCATCAGGTGTGCGTCGCCGCAGATTGGGAATGCGATGCCTGCATTTGCCGTGGCGGCAAGATCGTGCGCCTGGAGAATCGCGCTGCCACGAAAGAACGTGAATGGCGACACCGACATGCGCCCATAGCGCAGCGGCACCAGCGCCTCCACGCGCCCCGCGCTGTTCTGCTCCAGCAACGCCACCGGATCACGGTCGGTGTTGCCGATCTCGGCATTTGACGATCGCTTTGCGCGGCTGCGTGCTTCACGTCCAATCGCCTGCCGTTCTGCCAGGGTGCGGATGTCTGCCATTTTCGGGCCTCCTGTAGGTGGGATGCGGTGACATGCGGAGCGCTGCCGCGTGAATGGATCGGCTGCCTGCCTTCCGAACGCAAGGTCGGGCATACGGCGGAAATCTAGTGTATGGCAACTGCCGTTCGTACTGTGTGCGCATCGCCACCCAATGTATCCCGCTTTCCACTTGCGAGACACCGGAAATCATGGCGTACCGGACACTGCCCCGAAGGGCAATTGATTACCCCGACTACCTATGGCTTCAGGCGCGGCCTGGGACCACCGAGGCAGCAGTGCTATCGCAGCTTCTGACACGTCCGTCATTGCCACGCCATCTGTCCCAACACGCTTGAAGCAACCCATGACCATCGACTGAATCCTTTTCATACGCGCAAGAGAAGATTCACTTCATAAGGAAACCGGCTTCAGCGATAGTTTGATGCCGGCTGCCGGCAACATCGCACTTCTCACGCATACGCCATCTGGCCTATAACGTTGAGGGCGCACTTGCGCCGCCAGCCGTGTTTCATTCGCCACTCAGCCAACGCTGCGGGCGCCACTGAATCAGGGGATTGAAATGAGCAAGCTGATCGGGACGATCAAGCACGAATTCATGGAGATGCTGCCGCCGACGATCTACTTCTTCGTCATCCTTCATATCGTCGCGATCATCCGGGCACTCATGGTCAAGGGAACTGGCATCGAGCTGGAGACCACCGCGTCGGTGGCATTGGCTGCCCTGGTCCTCGGCAAGGCAGTGTTGCTGGCCGACATGCTCCCGTTCATCAACCGGTTCCCGGAAAAGCCGTTGATCTGGAATGTTGGATGGAAGACGGTGATGTACAGCCTGGTGGCCCTGTTCATTCATTATCTGGAGCGCCTTTACGATTTCTGGAAGGAGGCGCCCGGCTTTGCCGCAGCCAACAAGCTGCTGGTCTCCGAGATCAATTGGCCGAGGTTCTGGGCAATACAGATTCTGCTGCTGACGCTCGTGCTCATGTACTGCACCCTCGCCGAACTGGCGCGTGCGATTGGTCGCGAAAAATTCAAGCGGGCGTTCTTCGGGCCGCTCCCGGACAACATGGCCCGTCGGTCCGTCAACGAAGGCTGATCAACACGCTCACCGCGTTTCCGCGCTGATCCCACTTCGTCCCATACATCGCGATCGTGTTAGCTGCCGCCCCCGCCTCGCACGTGCACCGCAATCATCACGCGCCAACGCCGCAGCGTGGATTCGGCATGCCTGCGCAGTTGAACCGTTACGGGATTCCATGCGGCCGGCGACTTCGTCCGATCTGGTGGCCCGGACGATCCATGAATACTGCAGTCAGCCAAACCCGTTCTTCCACGGTCGCCAATGGCGGCCGTCTCAGCAGGCCATGCCCACCACCGGAATCCGGCGAAGGCATCCATATCCAAGGGGGTTCGCTATGAATCGTGCATTGTGTATTGCCGCGCTGGCCATTTCGCTGGGCGCGTGCAGCAGTCCGGCCCCGCAGGCCACCTCTTCACCCGCGCCAGACACCCAGACGGCTGCCACGGCGCCGCCGCCAGAAAGCAAGCCTGACGCCAACGCCGTGAACCCCGATGCCATCCAGGCCTTGAAGGACATGGGTGGATACCTGCAGACGCTGAAGCAGTTCTCCGTCAAGATCGACCTCGATGGCGAACGCGTGCTCGAAGACGGACAGAAGCTGCAGCATTCGGCCAGCGCCCGCGTCGATGCCGATCGACCCGACAAGATGCGTGTGCAGATGCGAAGTGCACGGGCACAGCGTGACCTGTACTACGACGGGCATAAGGTTGCGCTCTATTACCCGGAAAGCAACTACTACAGCACGGTCGACTCGAGCGACAACCTGAGCAACCTCGTGGTCAAACTGCGGGAGCGCTTCGGCATCGAGGTACCGGTTGACGACCTGTTCCTGTGGGGCACGCCGAATGCACCAACGAACGGCATCACATCCGCCATGGTCGCGGGACAGGACTTGATCGACGGCCAGTTGTGCGACCAGTACGCATTCCGTCAGGGCATGATCGACTGGCAGATCTGGATCGCCTCCGGTAACCAGCCACTGCCGCGAAAGATCGTGGTCACAAACCGGAGCGATGAAGCACGGCCGCAATCCGTGACGTGGCTGACCTGGAACCTGAAGCCGAAGTTCACAGCTTCCACCTTCCATTTCACGCCGCCCAAGGGAGCGAAGGTCGCCGAGTTCGTCCCCCTCAAGAATCAATGAAGGAGCCACCAATGAAACACTCTCTCAATCAGGCGATCGTAGCGCTGCTGGGTGCAGTCATCGTGGTGGCAAGTGGATGGGCACCCGTTGCCGAAGCACGCGGCGGTGGCGGTGGTGGTGGATTTCACGGAGGCGGAGGCGGAGGTGGGGGCGGCGGTGGACGGGGTGGTGGTGGCGCGGCAGTGAACGCGCAGGCACACAGGCCGGCTGACGCACGCGCCAACAACGTCCGCAGCACCAGCGTGAACAGTGTCAACACCAATCGGAACGTCAACGTCAACACCAACCGGAACGTCAACGTCAACGTTGAAAACCACGGCGGTTGCTGCGGCGGCGGCTGGGACAATGACTATCACCCGGTGGCAACCGCGGCGGCGGTCACGGCGACCGTGGCGGTGACCTCTGCCGTCATCGGCTCCGTCGTACGGTCCGTTCCGCCAAGCTGTGCGCCAGTCAATTACGGCGGCATGGTCTACCAGCAGTGTGGCACCACGTGGTATCAACCGCAGGGATCACAGTACGTGGTGGTGAACGCGCCGTACTGATGGCAACCTGAGCGGTTGCTCCGCCGCATCGCATTCGCAGGCCGATGACGTTGCGGCGGGGGCTGCCAGCAAAGGCAGCCCCATTTCCCCGCAACCCAAATTGCGGCTCGGTCCAAAGCGGAAACTGACGTCCGCATGAGCCGGTGCATGGCGCGGATGCCGCGACATGCACCGCAGGAAGTTCATTCGAGGCGCTCGCCCCGGATGGTATGGATCTTCACGGTGACCCTGTGCAGTAACGGGTAGCCCTTCCGGGACCCGGTCCGGGAATCTGCCTTCCGGGATCGGCCCTTCTTTTCCCCACACCACACGCGAATGCACACGCGCCAGATCGCTGACAGCGTCAAAAATTGACGACTCGAATTGCCCCGCAATATCGAAGGTTCTAAAGCGGCGTTCTCAAAGAATTCAACCAGAACTGAGGACGCAACTCTTATATTGAATTACTCCCGTTCCACTTGCAGGCTGGGCAACGCATGACCGCTTCTGCCTGCGATGCATGAGAAAGCACGCCTCGCGATGAAACCGGAAGCCGCCCTCAAATTCCAGCCATCGAGCCGCACCCTGGCACTGGAGCCTCGCCTGCTGTACGACGCCGCCGCTGGTGCCGCTGTCGAGCAGCAGCACTCGCAACAACTGGCCCAGCCAGACGCAGTCAGGACTGCCCCGACCGACGCACACGCCCCGGCGCCCGATGGTCATGCGGCAACCCAGCAGTTGCTGGTGATCGATGCCCGCATCAATGGCGCCAACGAACTCGCGCAAAGCGCCACGCCGGGAACGCGTGTCGTCGTGGTGGCTGCAGGCCAGGACGGCGTGGCGGCGATCCAGGCCGCGCTGGACCAGCTCGGACAAGTCAGTTCGATCCAGATCCTCGGCCATGGCAATCCCGGCGAGATCACGCTGGGCACCAGCCAGCTCACCGCCGCATCCGCTGACATCAACCGCGCCGCCGAATGGGCGAGCCACCTGAGCACGGGCGCCGACATTCTGCTTTACGGTTGCCGCAGTGGTGCGGGCGACAGCGGCGAAGCGCTGATTCAGCGCCTTGCCGCCGTAACGGGCGCTGACGTGGCCGCCTCGACCAATGACACAGGTTCGGCTGCCGCCGGCGGTGACTGGACGCTTGAAAAGAGCACCGGCCCGATCGAGAGCCACCTCGACATCAATGCCGACGAACTGGCCCACTACAACGGGCTGCTGGCCAATGCCAGCCCCACCACGACGCTCGGCAGCAGTGGCGAGACCATCTTGCTCGGAGGCACCGCCACTTTCGAGGTGACCTTTACCAACCCGTCCAGCCAGCCGGGCTATGCGCCCTATATCGACGTATTGTTGCCGGCCACGGGCTATGACGGCGATGACGGCGCGACGTTCGTCTCGGCCACCTACCAGGGCATCGCGCTCAACGCGCAGATCATCACGTTCGGGGCGGACGGTACCGCCGTTCATCCGATCGCCAAGGACGCCAGCGGCAACCCGCTGATTCTCCGCGCCGCCGATTACGGCTACCGCGCCGGCGACCAGCTCGTCGTCCTGGAGTTGCCGTACGCCAGCTTCGGCAACGGCCAGCCCTCCGCCACGGTCGACATCACGGTCAAGCTAAGCGAACTGGCCGATGCCAACCAGCCCCACGTGATCAGTGTGCGAGGCGGCTTCCAGTACGGCAACGACGCGCTCGACAATCCGACCCAGGACCCGACGCTGATCGAGGCGTCATGGGACAAGTACACCCTGGAATCGACACCGCTGGAGATCACCCAGACGGTGGACATGGTCGAAGGCGAGACCGTGACCGGGCAGAACTTCCCCCACTCGCTCACGGTCACCACCACGCCGGCTCCCGGTCAGACACTGCACAACGTCCAGGTCACGCAGGACCTGCCCGACACGATTCGCGTGGAGAGCATCACGCCGGGCGCGGGCGGACTCGTGTTATCGATCACGCTGGCGGACGGCACCGTCGTCACTGGCCAGACAGCAATTGCCAACGCCCTGGCGGGTGGCGCGTACCTGCGCTCGTACACGGTCGTCTACCCGACGCTGACGCAGGCAACAAACACGGTCGTGGGCTTCTACGTGGGCGATACGGACAGCACCGGCGCGCCGATCCTGGACCCGATCAGCGGCGCCAGCAAGACCATCACCGTGGGAGCGCCCCATGTATCGGCCGACTGGCAGCCGCTCGATCCGCGCGATGTGCCGCCCCAGCCGCCTCCCTTTCTGGTCGTGACTGACGACGGCGATCCCGTCACCTTCACGGCCAAGTCGATTACGTTGCACAAGTCGGCCGCATTGGCCAACGACACTGGCGTGGCCGGCGTCTCGCCCGGAGACACGCTGCAGTTTCGCTATGACATTGCCGTATCCGACTACTTTTCTTTCGGTCAGACCCTGCTGCACAACGGCCAGCTAACCGTCACCGACCAACTCGGTGACGGCATGACATTCAGTGGCACGCCAACGATCAGCTTCCGCCAGGACGGCGTCACCTATACCGTGCCCCTGGTCTACACCATCGGCGCCAAGGGACCCGGTGGAACGACCATCACCTTCGACCTTGCCACGTCGATCCGCAACGCGGGGCTTCCACTGGCCGTGCTGGCCGGGGATATCTCCAGCAATGGCACGCTGCAGTCGGGCACCATTGCCACGGTCACCTACAACGCAGTGATCGACGAGGCCTACCAGACCACCTATCCGCAGAGCGAGATCAACGAGGGCGACAGCCTTGGCAACAACGCCCTGATCACCGGCACGGTGGTGATCGGACCATTCAACCTCGGCGGCACCGACACCGACGACTCGCAAACCACGGTCACCATTCCTACCAGCCAGGTCGACGTTGCGGTCACGCAGATCAACGGCACCGCGCCGCCGGCCAGCTACGAGCTGCATCCGGGCGATACCGTGACGTTCCGGCTCAGCTATGACCTCGTGACTGGCGACTACGAGAACTTCAAGCTTTCGGCATTCCTGCCGCTGCCGCTGTTCGACGCCGCCATCGCCTGGAGCAACGGCACCGGCATCAATCAGTGGAGCTACGGCAGCGGCGACACCCACCCGGGTAGCGTGCTGAGCGTAAGCGGTGGCGCGGGCAACTCCGTCGTTTTCAACTTCGGCAACTTCATCCTGAGCGGCAGCGCGGCCGGGCAGAACCGCATCGAGCTGGTTTTCACCATGCGCGTGAGCGACCAGCCGTTCGCCGACCAGCGTTCGATCAGCGTGGTGGGGCAATCGAGCCAGACCACCACGATCAACCAGCAGGTGCTGGTCAGTACGGATGTCGAAGAAGTGCATTCGGTGGCCGAACCGGTGCTCAGCATCAAGCACGGGGTCGTTTCAAGCACCCATGGCACCGTTACCGGCACCACCGGCACCTGGGCAGCCGCTGGCAGCGCTGGCGCGGCCTTCACACAACCCGTGACCGATATCGACGCAGTGGAAGGCACCGTCACCGGCATTGACGCCGGCGACGTGGTCCGTCTGGCCACGGCGATAGAGAATACCGGCGGTGGCGGCGCCTACGATGTCGTCACCACGCTGACGCTGCCGCCCAACCTGACATTCCTGAACGGCAGCCTCGCGGCAGCAAACCTGCGCATCAGCCGCGGCGACGGCGCGCTGCTGCAGGCTGGCGTCGATTACTCGGTATCGGGCAACACCATCACCTTCCTCGATGCCGGCAACCAGGCCACGTTCCTGGCGGGCCGCCCCGGCAGCGCCAATGACGTCGCCGGCACGAACATGGTGATCATCACCTATGACACCGTGGTGGCCCAGTCGGTGCTGGCCGGACAAAATCTGCAGACGGTAGCCGCGTTGACCAACTACGCGAGCATCAATGGCGGGACCGATTTCACCCCTACCGATCTGACCGACACCGCGGACGAACTGGCCGCATTGCCGGTGGTTACGAAGGTTTTCGCTGGTGGCGGCAGCACACCGGCGGAAAGCGATTCCAGCGCCAGCCACACCACCGGCGCCAATCTGGTGATCGGCGAAAGCATGCTGTACGACATCGTGGTGACGCTGCCGGAGGGCTCGACGCAGAACCTGCGCCTGACCGATATCGTGCCCGACGGCCTGACGCTCGACACCAGTTTCGGCAACGGCGGCTATCAGCTCATCGTCACGCGGGCCGGCAGTGGCGCGCTCGCCGCCGACTTTGCCGGATCGGTCAACGTGGCGAGCATCAGCCCCGCAGGTGGGGCGGCCGGCGCGGACGGCACCGACATGCAACTGACGTTCAGCGCCAGCTCGGCCGATGGCGACAATAACACTGCCAACAACAGCTTCGTCATCCGCGTGCGGCTGGTGGCCAGCAACGTGATCAGCAACCAGGCCGGACGGCAGCTCGCCAATAACGCCGCCATCACGTTCACCGATCCGGACGGCGACGTGCCCAATGGCACCACTGGCGTGGATCGCGGAATCGCGCTCACCGGCACGCAGCCCACGGTAACGATTGTCGAGCCGACGCTGACTGTCAGGCAGGACGTCACTTCCACTGGCACGATCGCCGGTGTGGACCGCGGCGACCAGATGACCTACACCATCACGTTGAGGAACGGCACATCGTCCAGCGACGTCAACGCCTACGACGTGTGGTTCGTCGATAACCTGCCCGAAGAACTCATCAATGTGCAGATCACCGGGGTCACGCTGTCGGGCGGCGCGACGATCTCCGGGCCCGGCGACTTCGTGATCGTCAATGGCGTGCTGCAAAGCGCGCCAGGCACCAAGCTCGACATTCCGCGCGGCGGCGCCGTCGCCATCCAGTTCACCGGCACGCTGAGCATTCTCACGGGCCTGTCCGGTACGGTGGACAACCAGGTCAATGTCACGTGGACCAGCCTGGACGGCGCCAACACCGGCGAGCGCACCGGCACCGATGGCGTGCTCAACAGCGGCGTCCTCAACGACTATCAGATCAACAACGTCAATGCCACGCGCGTGGCAGCCGGCTCGTCCATCAGCCACGTCGGTGGCGACCCCGATACCCCGCTCGGCCCGACCGTGGTCGATCAGGAAGACGTGGCCGTGGGAGAGATCATTCACTACCGGGTGGCGTTCGTGGTACCGGAAGGCGTCGTGCTGGACGGCTCGGTACAGATCTACCTGCCCGAAGGGCTGACCTTTCTCAACGACGGTTCCGCCGCCATCAGCTTTATCTCCGACCCGAACAGCAGCGGCACGCCCGGCCTGACGACAACGCTGGGCAATCTGGCCGTCGGCGGCACCCTCTATCTCAATGGCGGCGTCACCAGCTCGGGCCAGACCTTGCTGCAGGCGGATCTCGGTGGCCAGCTACGGGCCCAGGGCATCGTCAACACGTCGCTGATCGACACCTCGAACGGGCGTGTAATCGTCCTGCCAGTGGGTTCGCTCGTGAACCTGAACCAGGACCCCGACTTCGAGGGCTTCTACTTCGAATTCAACGTACGCGTGGATAACACCGCGAACGTGACCGCCGGCGCGCTGCTTCCTGTGCACGCAGACTTCCTGAGTGAAGGCCAACTGCGCACCAGCACCGCCCAAGTGGTCGAGCGCGTGGTTGAGCCGCGTATCGTCGATCTGGACAAGTCCGTCGTGGCGTTCGATCCCGGCGTTGGCAGCGCATTCGGCCAGGCCACCTACAGCGTCAGTTTCAGCAACTCCGGCACGACTGCCGCGCACGACGTGGTACTGACCGACAGCCTGCCGCCCGGCGGCCAGGCGCTCACGGTGCAGAGCGTCGTCGTGAATGGTGTGACATACAGTCCCGGCGGCCTGCCTCCAGGATTCACGCTGACCAACACCGGCACCCAGGTCACGCTGAACATCGACTACATGCCTCAGGGTGGCAAGGTTTCGCTGATCTACTCGGCGAGCCTGCCGAACAACACACTTCTGGCCGATACGGCGGCTACCGTCACCTATACCAGCCTGTCGAACGCCTTCACCACGTTCGGCGGCTCGAACGTCGGGCCGGCAGGCAGCGCCACCGGGGAGCGCACCGGCAGTCTGGTGGGCCCCAACAACTACCAGGACAGCGATGCAGCCGGCGTGAGCTATGTATCGGGCACGCTCTGGAACGATACGGATTCCGCCACGGGCAGCTCGGTGCCAGACGGCCCGTCCATTGCGGGGCAAACCGTCACGCTCACCTGGGGCGGCGCGGACAACAACCTCGACACCACGGCCGACAACCAGACCTGGACCACGACCACCGACGCCAACGGCTTCTACAGTTTCGGCGTGCTGGGGCGCGGTGTATTCCGGATCGACGCGCCACCGACCATCGTGCTGGCAACGCCCACCGGCACCGTGAATGCCCGCATCGACAGCGATCCCTCCAGCCCGCTCGCGCGCGTGCAGTTCTCGGGCGGCGACAGTGGCGCGGCGGTGGCCGGCAACGTCGGTTACGTGGAGCGCAACGACCCGCCGGTCAACATCCTGCCCACTTCGCCGTCGACCCTCGAAGATAACGCGCTGCCTATCGTGGGCCTTGCGGTCAGCGACCCCGACGCCGGCAACGGCATCATCCGGGTCACCCTGAGCGTGCTGCACGGCACACTGACGCTCACCCCCGGGGCCACAACGGTCGTCGCTGGCGCGCTGGGCACGGCCACGTTCACGCTGGAGGGCAGCCAGACCGATATCAGCGCGGCACTCGCCACGCTGCTCTACACGCCCTCGCTGAACTACAACGGCAACGAAACGCTGACCATCCGCACCGACGACCTTGGGCAGCGCGGCGATGCCAATGGAGACGGCATCCCGTTCGATCCGGTGCTGGACAACCTCACCGCCATCAATACCCTGACCATTACGGTCATTCCGGTGAATGACCCACCGGAGGCCAAGCCAGATGTCGCATTTGCCACCGAGGCCGGCGGCACCGCCAACGGCACGCCAGGCGTCAACCCGTCCGGCAACGTGCTCACCAACGACATCGACGTGGACATTGCCACGAATGGCGATGTGCTGAAGGTCGAGCGCATCGCCTTCGGCGCAAACAGTTCGGCGGTAACGAGTACGGCATCGACCGTGATTGCCGGTCTCTTCGGCACGCTGCGCATCGGCGCGAACGGCGCTTTCCAGTACGTGGTGGACAACAACAACGCCACGGTGCAGGCGCTGCGGCTGCCGACCGACACGCTGACCGAGGTCTTCACCTACACCATCAGCGACCTTGCCGGTGTCCAGAGCTCCACTACGCTGACCGTGACCATCCGTGGCGCCAATGATGCGCCGGTGGCCGGCGACGATACCGGCGACGCCACCGAGGCCGGTGGCGCGGCCAATGGCACGCCCGGTTCCGACGCCACGGGCAACGTGTTGATCAACGATGGCGATATCGATACCGGAGACAGCCTCACGGTCACCCGGGTGCGCACCGGCACCGAAGCGGCGGGCGGCCCGGCTTCCGTAGTTCCCCCGGGCACCACGTCCGCGAACGGCGGGCTGCCCATCGCCGGCCTGTACGGCACCCTGGTGATTGGCGCCGATGGCAGCTACGTCTATCGCATCGACAACAACAACGCCGCGGTGCAGGCGCTGAATGTGGGCGACACGCTGCAAGAAGTGTTCACATACGCGGTGACCGATGCGGGCGGCCTGAACGACACCGCCGCACTGACCATCACGATCCACGGCGCTAACGACAATCCCGTGGCGGTCGACAACGAGGCCCAGGGCTACACCGCGCGCCAGCCGACGGCCAGCAACCCGGCGGGCGGCACACCGATCAACCCGGCTGGCAATGTCATCACCGACGAGCACGACCCCGCATCCATTGGTCAGGTGGATAGCGACGTCGACGATCCCGTCTCCAGCCTGGTGGTAAGCCAGATCCGCCCGGCTGGCGGCAGCGACACCCCGGTGAGCGCCGGTGGCATAACACTGCTCGCCACTTACGGCACGCTGGTGATCCACGCCGACGGCAGCTACACGTACCTGATCGACAACACCAATCCCGCGCTGATCGCCCTCGGCCCCAACGACACGGTGACCGACAGCTTCGTCTACACACTGCTGGACCCGCACGGGGGAACGTCGACCGCCAACCTGAACATCACCATTCACGGTGTCAACGACGCGCCGGTGGCACAGGACGTCACGGCCACTGCGAAGGAAGCCGGTGGTGTCAACAACACCACGCCCGGCACCAAGGCAACCGGCGACGCCACGCTCAACGACATCGATCCGGATGGCGACGCGATCTCGGTAATCAAGATCGCATTCGGCAGCACTACGCTGGATATTCCCGTCGGTGGTTCGATCGACATCGCCGGCGCCTACGGCACGCTGAACATCAACGACCATGGCGTTTTCACCTACACGGTCAATGACAGCCTGACCGCTGTCCAGGCACTGCGGCGCAGCACCGATGTGCTGATCGACACGTTCACGTACACGGACAGCGACGGCACCCTGACCGCCCAGGCCCAGATCCGGATTCGCATCACCGGGCAGAACGACAATCCGATCGGCGTCGACGATACCGCGGTCGCACGCGAAGCGGGTGGTATCGACAACAACACACCCGGCGTCAATCCCTCCGACAACGTGCTGACCAACGACACCGACGTTGATCAGTATGGCGAAACCAAGACCGTGGCCGGCGCGCGCGCCGGTGACAAGAGCGCAGGTGCCGTGGCCGATAGCGGCACGAACTTCATGCTGGTGACAGGTCAGTACGGCACCCTGCTGATACGCGCCGACGGCACCTACGTCTACCTGGTGGATAACAGCAATCCAACCGTCGACGCATTGAACGCCGGCCAGTCGATCCAGGATGTCTTTACCTACAAGGTGCGGGATGCCGCTGGCGCGACCGATCTGGCGCAGCTCACCATCACCATCAACGGCGCCAACGACGCACCCGTTGCGGCCAGCCAGCGCGCCGATGCCATCGAGGCCGGTGGCACGCTGAACGGTACGCCGGGCGTGGACCCCGGCGGCAACCTGCTGCTGGGCCTGTACGATCCCGATACCGGCGACACCGCCGCAGTCACCGCGTTCCGCACTGGCGCCGTCAACGACAACGGCGGCACGGTGGGCACGCTCGGCACCTACCTGCAAGGGCGTTATGGCGTCTTGCTGGTGAATGCCGACGGCACCTACCAGTACGTGGTGGACAACAACAACCCGGTCGTGGAACGGCTGCGCACCAACTTCGATACGCTGACCGACGTCTTCACCTTCACGGTCACGGATGCCGGTGGTCTGAGCAACGCCGCCGAGTTGCACGTCACCATCCACGGGCGCGATGACGCGCCGGTCGCCAAGCCCGACACGGGTGAGGCGATCGAAGCAGGCGGCACGTTCAACGGCACGCCCGGCAAGCCAGCCACGGGCAACGTGCTGATCAACGACACCGATGTGGACGCGGGCGACACCAAGGCCGTCAGCGCCTTCCAGACTGCGGCAGGTGCCGGGGGTACCGTGGGCGCCAGCCTGACCGGGCTGTATGGCTCGCTCACGCTGTCGGCCAATGGCGACTATGTCTACAACATCAACGATGCGCTGACCGCCGTGCAGGCCCTGAAACCGGGCGACACGCTGACCGAAACGTTCACCTACACCGTACGCGATACCGCCGGGCTGACCAGTACCGCCACGCTGACGATCACCATCCTGGGGCGATACGACGCACCCGTTGCCGTTGACGATGCCGCGGACGCCACCCCTGCCACCTCCGATACCCCACCGGTGGACGCCACGGGCAACGTGGTGACCAACGACAAGGATGTGGACGCCAACGATACCCGGACCGTCACCGGCATCCGGTCAGGCGCCGAAAGCACCGGCGCGACGCTGCAGGACATGTCGGGCAAGGTGCGCATCAACGGTCTCTACGGCTGGCTCGACATTGATCCGACCGGGCAGTTCCAGTACCACGCCGACGAAACCAACACCATCGTGGCGGCACTGGCGCCGGGACAAACGCTGGTGGAGCGATTTACCTACCGCCTGGCGGACGGCGGCGGCCTGACCGACACCGCCGAACTGGCCATCACGATCCACGGCATCAATGACCGGCCGGTCGCCTCCGACGTGATCACGCTGGCGCGCGAGGCAGGCGGCGTGGCCAATGGCACGGTGGGACGCGACCCGAGCGGCGTCGCCACCTTCAACGACGTCGACCCGGAAGGCGGTCCCCTGACCATCGTCGCCCTGCGTACCGGGGCCGAGAACGGCACCGGGACCAGTGGCATCGTGGGCGTCCCGCTGCGCGGGCAGTACGGCACCCTGGTGATGGGTGCGGACGGCCGCTTTACCTATACCGTCGACAACAACCTGCCCGAAGTCCAGGCACTGCGCATGTTGCTCGACGGGCTGGTGGACACCTTCACCTATACGGTCAGCGACGACCACGGCGCCACGGATCAGGCCACGCTGCGTGTATTGATCCTTGGCCAGAACGACAACCCGGTGGCGCATGACGATGCCGGCAACGCCATCGAAGCCGGTGGCCGGCACAACGCCACCCCGGGCACGGATGCCACGGGCAATGTGCTCGACAACGACACCGATGTCGACCAGTATGGCGAGACCAAGGCCGTCACCGCCATCAATGGCCCGCTTGGCGCCGGCGCGGTGGCGGGTACTACGGCGGGCCGCTACGGCACGCTGACGGTACAGGCCGATGGCAGCTACCGGTACGTGATCGATAACGACAACGCCGCGGTGCAGGCGTTGCGCACATCGGACGAAACGCTGACGGAGACCTTCGTCTACGTGGTGGCCGACCGCGCGGGCGCCACGGCCACGGCAACGCTGACCATCACGATTCACGGCCAGAACGACGCGCCTGTGGCGCGCGACGACAGCAACAACGTCGACAATATCCACGGGCAGCCAATCACCAGTGGCAACGTGCTGCCGAACGATTCCGACGTCGACGCCGGCGACCAACTCACCGTGGTTGGCATCCGACCCGGCGCGAAGGACGCGGGCGGTGCATCGACGTCGCCCGGCACGCGCATTGCCGGCAGCTACGGCTACCTGCAGCTCAACGCCGACGGCAGTTATACCTACGAGATCGACCTGACCAATCCGGCCGTGCAGGCCGCGGCCGGGCGCGGCAGCATCCTCAAGGACATCTTCACCTACACGATCGCCGACCGCGCGGGCGCGATAGATTCTGCGCAACTGGTCATCTCGCTCAATATCGACGCGCCGTACGTGCCGCCGCCAGGCCCCGGCGACCACGAGTACTTCCTGCACGACGAATGGCACCGGGACCGTTTCGGCACCACCCTCGGCGTCGATCCAGTGGTGTACGTCACGCCCGAGGTGCAGAGCATCTTCCCCGTTCATCAGCGCAACGACAGCCTGCTGCGCGGCGAGAACCTGGACATGGTGACGCCGCCGCATATCCAGTCGCCCTCGCTGGCGGCAGGTCTCGGAATGACGTCGGGAGAGTTCCTGCGGCCCGCGTTGCTGCAACTCGAAGCCATTGTGCAGTTCGAAGCGGAACGCACCGCCGGGCGGCACGGCATCGTGTCGCTGTCCGCCGACGGGCTGCTGCGCGACCCGTCGGTCTTCGCGCTCAAGGGCATCGAGGCCCGCCCCGAGAAGGCGGCCCCGTCGGACGGCAAGCATGACAAGCGCGGCAAGTCCGCGAAGCCGCACCCGGGCCGCCATGCCTCGCCACACACGGAACCTGCGCGCCCCGCAGCCTCCTTCACCGATCAAATCCGCCAACTGGCGTCGCGGCCCAGCACGGTGGCCGCCCTGTCCCACGCCAACAACAGCACCAACGAAGATGCGAAAAAGTAGCCCGCCCCTAGCCATCGCACTTGCTGCCACGCTGCTGACCACCGCGTGCTCCACGGCGCCGAGCGTGCCTCAGCCCTACTCGAAAGAGGAAGTGCGCCAGCGCGTGGAGGAAGACCGGCGCGGTATGTACAGCGACCAGGAACCTGTCACCCGCCCGATCACCTTCTACGAGGCCGCCGCGCGCGCGCTCAAGTACAACCTCGACTACCGCCTCAAGCTGATGGAAAGCACGTTGTCGCGGCAGCTTGTGGACGTGACCAAGCACGACATGCTGCCCAAGCTGGTGGCATCCGCTGGCTACACGCATCGGTCGAACGACTCTGGCGGCGTCTCGGTGGGGATCCAGGATGGCCAGATCAGCCTGCGGCCTTCCACCTCAGAACAGCGCTACCACCGCCTGGCCGATCTCGACCTGACGTGGAGCACGCTGGATTTCCTGGTGGCCTACGAACGCACCCAGCAAAAGGCCGATCAGGTGCTGATGGCCGAGGAGCGCCGTCGCAAGGTCGTGCAGAACGTGCTGCAGGATGTCCGTAATGCCTACTGGCGCGCGCTTGGCGCGCAACGCCTGATCGGCCAGGTCGACGCATTGCTGAACAAGGTCCGCCAGGGTCTGAAGGCCGCGCAGGAAGCGGACGAAAAGGGCCTGCTGCCGCGCCAACAGGCCCTGGCCTATCAGCGCGCGCTGCTCGATGCCGTCAGCCTGCTGTCGGCACGGCGCCAGGACCTGGAACTGGCGCGTGCGGAACTGGCCGCGCTGATGTCGCTGCCGCCAGATCAGCCTTTCACGCTTGCCGACGAGGCCGAGCAGCGCATGCCGAACGATCGGTTCGACGTCGCCGGGTTGGAACAGATGGCGCTCGAAAGCCGGCCGGAGATCATGGAAGAGTGGTACCGCAAGCGCGTCACCGACAACGACATCAAGATCGCCAAGGCCGAACTTTGGCCCAGCCTGTCCGTCGACCTGGGCGGCCACTACGACTCCAACGCCTACCTCTACAACAACGCGTGGTCCGCTATCGGCCTGCGCCTGTCGTACAACATCTTCAACCTGCTCAAGATCCCCGTGCTTAACGAGGCGCAGGACAGCCAGAACAAGGTGGGCGACCTGCGCCGCATGTCGCTGTCCATGGCCGTGCTCACGCAGGTGCGCGTGGCGCTGCAACGCTATCACCTGGCACTCGAGCAGCTTGATTTCGCCGAAGAAAGCCTGCAGGTTGACAGCCGCCTGCGCAGATTCGCCGAGGCAAGCGCCCAGGTATCGGCCGACTCGAAACTCGAGTTCATCCGCGCCGATGCGCGCATGCTGCTGGCGCAGTACCAGCGCTACGCCGCCTACTCGGAGGCGCAGGCCGCCTGGGGACGTCTCTACAACTCGGTTGGCCTCGACGTCATGCCGGACGCGATTGCCAGCCATGACGTCCCGACCCTCGCATCGGAGATCGAACAGACCATGCAGGGCTGGCAACAGAAGCTCTATCCAAGCGCCGTCGACAGCAAATCATGAGCAACGCATCATCTCGCTTTTCGTTCCGTCTTTCCGGCCTTGCTGGTCTCGCCAGTCTCGCCGTTGTCTCGGCCGCCCTGTTGCCCGGCGTGGCAGTCGGCGCCAACGATCCATCACCGCCCAGCCGGGCCGTCGACCCCGGCGCCATTCGGGTGTTGCTCAGCGCGGACCCCGAAACGACGATGGCCGCCACGATGAGCGGCACGGTCCAGAGCCTGGGCGTCACGCTCGGTCAGACCATTGCCAAAGGACGGCCGCTGGTGCAGATGGACTGCGCCGAGCCGCGCGCGCGGCTGGGCATGGCCGATGCCGAACTGGCCGGCGCGCGCGAAACGCTCACGGCCAAGTCAGCGCTGCGCAAGCTCGACGCGGTGGGCGACATGGAGCTCAACCTCGCCAAGTCGGCCGCCGACCGGGCCTCCGCCGCTGTAGCACTGGCGCGCACACAGGTGGCCTACTGCACGGTAGCCGCGCCGTTCTCGGGCCGGGTGGCCCGCGTCTATGTGCGTCCGCATGAAAGCGTCAACGCTGGCGCGCCGCTGCTCGACCTGGTCAGCGATGGACCGCTCAAGTTGCGCCTGAACGTGCCATCGCGGATGCTGCGCGACCTGCGCATTGGCAGCCAGTTCAACGTCAACGTCACCGAGACGGGCAAAAGCTACACGGCCAAGGTGTCGGCCATCAACGCCAGGGTGGATGCCGTGGCCCAGTCGATCGAGATCGAAGGTCGCCTGACGGCGCCAGCGTCGGAGCTGCTGCCTGGCATGAGCGGCGTGGCCCAGTTCCAGCAGACGAAGTAACGCCCATGCAGATGCCGACGCAAAGCGATGTCGTGCTGTTGCTGCAGCTTGCCGAGCTGGAAAGCCTGGCACGGCAGGCGGACAGCGTGCAACAGCTCAGCTTCCACATTGCCAACGACGCCCATCCGCTGCTGCGCTATCGCCAGGCATTGGTATTCGATGCCAGGCCGCCTGCGTGGCACCTGCTCAATATCTCGGGGCTCGTGTCGATCGACGAGCAGTCCCCTTACGTGGTGTGGCTCGGGCATGCGCGCAAGTGGCTACGCGAGCGGCTGGAGGCCGGCGAGCCGCAGTGGATCACGCAGGCGGATGCCGCTCTCGCCAGCGATGTCGTGCGTGGCGGCTGGGAGGAATGGTGGCCGAATGGCGCATGGGCGCTGCCACTGCGCAGCCGCGCGGGACAGGTGCAGGGCTGGGTGCTGTTCCTGCTCGACGAAGTTCCCGGCGCGGGCGCTGGCATCGCCATGTCGCGGCTCACGCAGGCCTGGGGCTATCACTGGGAGATGCTGGCTCGCCGCGAGCGCGATGTCTCCTGGCTGTGGGGCAGCCGGACGCGTCGTATTGCAATCGCGGCCGCGGTGCTGATTCTGCTGATGCCGGTGCGGCAAAGCGCGCTGGCACCAGCCGAAGTGACGTCGCTGGACCTGCAGATGGTGAGCGCGCCCATCGAAGGCGTGGTCAAGGAAGTGCATGTGCGGCCCAACCAGACGGTCAAGGCCGGCCAGCCGCTCTTTTCGCTCGACGACACCACGCTCAGCCATCGCCTGGAGGTGGCCTCGCAGGCCGTGGCGGTGGCCGACGCGGAACTGCTGGCAGCGCGTCAGAACGCTTTCCGCAGCGACGACAGCAAGGCGCAGCTGACCACCTTGCAGAGCCGTGCCGAAGAACGCCGGGCCGAGCTGGAATCGATCCGTTCGCAGTTGCAGCGCCAAACCGTCGTGGCGCCGCGCGACGGTGTCGCGGTGTTCGCCGATATCAACGACTGGCTCGGCAAGCCGGTGGTGACCGGCGAGCGCATCATGCAACTGGCCAATCCGGATCGGCCGGCCATGCTGATCCACCTGCCGGTGGCCGATGCGCTCACGCTCGACGTGGGCGCGCCGGTCAGCCTGTTCCTCACGGTGCGCCCGCTGCAACCGCTCTCCGGCAAGCTGATCGAAACCAGTTACCAGGCAGCGCTCACGCCCGACGGCGTGCCGAGCTATCGGCTGCGTGCCGATATCGAGAACGGCGATCCGCAACACGCCCGCATCGGCCTGAAGGGAACCGCGCGCATCAAGGGCGGTTGGTCGGTACTGGCTTACGAGATCCTGCGCCGGCCGCTGGCGACCTTGCGCGCGTGGACGGGCATCTGACATGCAGGCCAGCCCCGACGAACTGCCGCTGCCGCTGCTGCGTGAGGACTTGCGCCTGTTCCCCGGCGCCCCGCATACCGACGGCAGCCCGGCGTGGATTATCGAAGACCCCGTACGCAACCGCCATTTCCGGATCGGTTGGCTCGAGTTCGAATGCCTGCAGCGCTGGCACATGACGCCGCGCGCCATCGCGGAGCAGGTTCGCGCCAGCACGCCGCTCGAGGCGCAAAGCGAGCAGGTGCTCGGCTTTGCCGCATTCCTCCAGGGCAATGCGCTGCTGCGGCCATCGCCCGGACGCAGCCAGGAGATGGCCACCACCCGCCAGCCACGCGAATGGCTGAGCTGGCGCTGGTGGCTGCACCACTACCTGTTTTTCCGCATTCCGCTGTTGCGGCCGACCTACCGCATCCAGTCGCTGTACCGGCATCTGCAGTGGCTGTTCCAGCCGGCTACGGCATGGATCGTACTGGGGCTCACATTGCTGGGGGTCGTGCTGACCTTGCGGCAATGGGACACCTTCCGGCATACGCTGTTCGAATCGATCTCGCTGGAAGGCGCGGTGGGCTTCGCGTGCGCCGTGGTCGTTGCCAAGACGCTGCATGAACTCGGTCATGCGCTGGTCGCGACCCACTTCGGCGTCAGGGTGGGACACATGGGCGTGGCGTTTCTCGTGATGTGGCCCATGCTCTATACGGACACCAGCGAGTCCTGGCGGCTGACCAACGCGCGGCAGCGGCTGGCCATCGCCAGCGCTGGCATCGTCACCGAACTGATCATCGGCGGTCTGGCCACGCTGGGCTGGGCGCTGCTGGCGCCCGGTCCATTGCGCCAGGCGTGCTTCTACCTGGCCACCACCAGCTGGGTGCTGTCACTGGCACTCAATGCCAGCCCGTTCATGCGTTTCGATGGCTATTTCATCCTGTCCGATCTGCTCGACCTGCCGAACCTGCACGAGCGGGCGGGCGCTCTGGCGCGCACGGCGCTGCGGCGTCTGCTGCTGGGCTGGCCAGACCCGTGGCCAGAGCCGCTGCCCGCGACGCTTCGCAACCGGCTGATCGCCTTTGCCTGGGTCACGTGGTGCTACCGGCTGACCGTATTCCTCGGCATCGCGCTGGTGGTCTATCACCTCTTCTTCAAGGCGCTGGGGGTTGCGCTCTTTCTGGTCGAAATCGTGTTCTTTATCGCGCTGCCGTGCTGGCGGGAGCTCCGCGTGTGGTTCCGGCGGCGGGCGGAGACCACGCGCCCGCGCCGCCGGCTGCTATGGGGCGCGCTGGCCGCGCTGCTGATCGTGCTGGCGATTCCCTGGCCGACCGGCGTGCGGGCGCCGGCGCTCGCCCACAGCACGCGCCAATGGACCGCATACGCGCCGGCGCCAGCGCAACTGGTATCCACGACGCCCCCGGGCCACGTGCGCGCCGGCAGTGCCCTGATCCAATTGCGTCAGCCGGAACTCGTGAGCGAGGCAATGGCGGCGCAGGCCAGCATCAATGGCAACGATGCGCGGCTGACGGGCCTGCTCGAATTGCGCCGCGGTATCGAGCAACAAGCCGCCACGCTCGAAGAACTGCAGCAGAGTCTGGCGCGCGCACGCGCTGTCCACGCGGAAGAACGCCGACTGCTGCTTGCGGCGCCGTTCGATGGCGCATGGGTGGACGTACCGGATGACATTCGCGCCGATACCTGGGTGGGCTCCAAACAGGTACTTGGCCGGCTGATCGACCCGGCGCACTGGATGGTGGATGCCTTCGTCGACGAAAGCGATGTGCAGTATCTGCGCACCGGAGCCCGCGCCTGCTTTTTCCCCGATGCGCGTCCGGCTCGCCATTGCGGCGTGATACGGGCCATCGCGCCGTCACGCAGCGCGCAGATCCCGGCGGCGCAACTCACCACGCCCCACGGCGGGCCAATCGCCGCCGTCGACAAGCAAGGCACGCTGATTCCGGACGCCGCACTCTATCTCGTCCAGATCGACCTGGCCGCGCCGCCGCCATCACTGGTCGAGCTGCGCGGCAACGTCCATCTGGCCGGCGAGCCTCGCAGCCGACTGGCGGACTGGATGCGCAACATCTACAGCGTCGTAATTCGGGAGAGTGGGTTCTAGGCGCCGGGGACCGGGCCGATGTCGAGGGTCGCGAAGGTGGCGAGCACGACGCGACGTCCCGCTCAACGCGGCGACGGGTTCTCCGCCGAGATCCAGTTCAGGAACAGGTCGCGTGCCGGGTGCAGGTAGTCGCCAATCGGCTGCGTGCGACCGTTGGCGTACCAGTGACAGTACGCGCCGTGGAAGATGGCCACCAGCAGGCGGGCGATGTCGGGAGAAAGCGGGCGCTCCGGCGTGCCCAACGCCTCCACCAGCACGCGGACATGGCCGTTCCACCCTTCGCGGATATGTTCGCGCACGGACTGCGGGGTGTTGGCGGAGAACAGCAGCGCCATCACCACCCCCTTGGTTTCCGGATTGCGCGTGAAATAGTCGGCCACCCGGTCAAAGATATCGTCCACGCGCTCGGCCAGCGGCCTTCCCTCCAGATCGTCGGGACGCAGCGCAAGCTCGATTTCCTGGAACAGACTGATCGCCGCCTCGGCAAGCAGCATTTCCTTGCTGCCGAAATGCCAAAGCAGGCTGCTCTTGGCCACGCCGACCTGGGCGGATATCTGGTCGAGCGTCACTTCGCTATAGCCATGCTCGGAAATCAATGACTTCGTGAGCGCAATGACGCGATTGCGGGTCTCGAGGCCCCGGCGGTACTTCGTTGTCCCATTCGGAATGGCGACAACGTCGCCCGTCTCGTTTGCACTCATCGACTTCACCCATTCAGCGTGCCGCAAATTGTAGCAGCGGCGTCATATCGGTCCTCCGGACTTGCCCTAGGTTTCCCCTTCCTGCCTTGACACCGATCCGCCCCAACTCCGACACTTAAAATTGTACTGACTGTTCAGTTTAATTTTAAGGGGTTTCTAGTGCCCAATACTCCACAAACAGCAAGAGAATCCACGCGTGACGGGATCGAGCGTCTGTTCCAGGCCCAGCGGTCGGCCTTTGCCGCCGCGCCCTACCCGGCGCTGGCCGACAGAAAGCAGGGCCTGCGGCGCTTGCGCGATGCGGTTCGCAAGCACGCCGGCAGCCTGGCGCACGCGGCGGACCGGGACTTCGGCGGACGCGCCCATGCCGAGACGATGATGGTCGACGTGCTGCCGTCCGTGCTGCACATCAACCACCTGCTTGGCAGGCTAGGCCGGTGGATGCGACCGTCGCGCAGAAGTGTCGAACTGCTGTTCCTCGGGAACAGCGCCAAGGTGGTGTATCAGCCCAAGGGCGTGGTTGGCATCGTGGTGCCCTGGAACTTCCCCGTCTATCTGGCGCTCGGGCCGCTGGCCACCGCGCTGGCGGCAGGCAACCGATGCCTGATCAAGACCTCGGAGTTCGCGCCCCGGACCTCTGCCGCGCTACGCGCCTTGCTTGCCGAGGCATTCACCGAGGACGAAGTCGCCATCGTCGAGGGCGACGCCGACGTGGCACGCCAGTTCACCGGCCTGCCGTTCGATCATCTGGTGTTCACGGGCTCGCCCGAGGTCGGCCGCCACGTGATGCGTGCCGCCGCCGAACACCTGACGCCGGTCACGCTCGAACTCGGTGGCAAGTCGCCTGCCATCGTGTCATCCAGCGCGAACCTGGCAACCGCGGCACGGCGTATCGCCCACGGCAAGACGGTCAATGCCGGTCAGATCTGCGTGGCGCCGGACTACGCCCTGGTGCCAGAGGCACTCGCCGGTCGTTTTGCCACGGAAGTGCTGAACGCATCCGCGGCGCTGTTCCCCACGGATCGCGACGACTACGCAAGCATCATTCATGACCGCGCCCGCCAGCGCATGAACGATCTGCTCGACGACGCGCGTGCCCACGGCGCGCAGGTCATGCGCGCGGCCATGCCCGAGGATGGACGCCGCCTGCCGCTTCACGTGGTACTCGGCGTAACGCCCCGGATGCGCATCGCACGCGAGGAAATCTTCGGCCCGATTCTGCCGGTCTTCACCTATCGCGAATTCGAGGACGTCGTGACGCACGTACGCGGCGGCACGCGACCGCTCGCCATGTACTACTTCGGCGACGACAAGGCCGAATCCACCACGCTGCTGCAACGCACGCACGCGGGCGGCGTCACGCTGAACGACTGGGGCTGGCACGTGCTGAATCACGATCTGCCGTTCGGTGGCACCGGCACGTCCGGCATGGGCAACTATCACGGCGCCGAGGGCTTCCGCGAGCTATCGCACGCCAAGGCCGTGTTCTCCGAGCGGAAGTGGTTCCCGATCGAATTGTTTCATCCGCCCTACGGCACGTTCATCCAGCGTCTGACGCTGCGGATGTTCCTGGGCCGGCCCTCTGCAGCGCCTCCCGTGCAAACCGAAGCCTCGCCAGTGACGGCATCCCAAGACTAATTCCCAAGCTCCCAAGAACAACATCATGGATTTCGACTACGTCATCATTGGCGCGGGTTCGGCTGGCTGCGTGCTGGCCAACCGTCTGAGCGCCGACCCTTCCGTGCGCGTCTGCCTGGTCGAAGCCGGCCCCGTCGATCGCTCTCCGCTGATCCATACGCCGGCTGGCATCATCGGCATCCTGCCGACCCGACACGTCAACTGGGCATTCGAGACAGTTCCGCAGCCAGGACTGAAGGGCCGTCTCGGCTACCAGCCGCGCGGCAAGACGCTTGGCGGCAGCAGCGCCATCAACGCGATGATCTACATCCGCGGCCACCGCACCGATTACGACGACTGGGCGGCGCTGGGCAATCCCGGCTGGTCCTACGACGATGTGCTGCCCTGGTTCCGGCGCTCCGAGGATTACTTCGGCGGCGCCGACACCTATCACGGCGCCGGCGGCGAGCTGACCGTGAGCGCGCTCGACGCCCATCCGGCCACGCACGCGTTCATCGAAGCCGGCCGCAAGAGTGGGCACGCCGTCAATGCGGATTTCAACGGCGCGGAGCAGGAAGGCGTTGGCCACTATCACGTGACCATTCGCAATGGCCGGCGCTGCAGCGCATCGGTGGCGTTTCTGCATCCCCTGCGCGACAAGCGCACGAATCTCACCGTGCTGACGGGCGGCCATGCCACCCGGCTGATCCTGCGCGGCAACACGGCGGAAGGCGTCACGGTCCGCGTGAAAGGCCGTGATGTGGAACTGCGCGCGCGCCGCGAGACCATCGTGGCGGCCGGCGCGTTCGGCACGCCCCAACTGCTCCAGCTTTCGGGCATCGGAGACGAAGCAGACCTGCGCCCCCACGGCATCGCCGTCCAGCACGCACTGCCCGGCGTCGGCAAGGGGCTGATCGACCATCCCGACTACATCCTGCCCTTCAAGAGCCCCGACAAGTCGCTGATGGGCATGTCGCTGCAAGGCGTGGCGGCCATGACGAAAGCGTTCTTCGAGTACCGCAAGTCACACACGGGTCTGCTGGCCAGCAACTTCGGCGAGGCCGGCGCGTTCCTGCGCACCGATCCGACGCTGTCGCGCCCCGACGTGCAGTTGCACTGGGTCACCGGCATCGTGGACAACCACAACCGCACGCGCCACGCGGGCCACGGCATGAGCTGCCACGTCTGCGTGCTGCGTCCGAAGAGCCGCGGCACGGTCGGCCTGAACTCGGCCAATCCGCTGGCGCCGCCGCGTATCGACCCGAACTTCCTCAGCAACGACGACGACGTGACGACGCTGCTCGAGGGCTACAAGCTCTCGCGCGAGATCATGCATGCGCAGCCGCTGGCCCGCTACGCCGGGCGCGAGCTGTACGTGAAGGGGGTGAGCAGCGACGACCAGCTCGTCGACCTGCTGCGCCGCCGTACCGACACCATCTACCACCCAGTGGGCAGCTGCCGCATGGGTAGCGACGACATGGCCGTGGTCGACCAGCGCCTGCGCGTGCGCGGCATGGAACGACTGCGCGTGGTCGACGCCTCGATCATGCCGACGCTGATCGGCGGCAACACGAATGCCCCCTCGATCATGATCGGCGAGAAGGGTGCCGCGATGATCGCGGAAGACTGGCAGGGCCGCGCGGCCGCCTGACTGCGCTTCGCAACGCCGCATCACAAAGCCAAATAGCAAACCCGCAAAACAAGAGCCCGAGAAGGAGACTCCATGCAACGCAAGACCGCCGCGATTCATGCGGCCATTTCCCTGCTGGCAGGCAGCCTGTTCCCGATAAGCGCCATGGCCGCGCCCACCGAGACCATTGCCACCAACGACGCAACGGCCGCCACACGCGATGCCAATGCGGACGTACTGAAGCGCCTGCCTTTCGCCAACCGGCAGGACTTCGAGGATGCCCAACGCGGATGGGTCGGGTCGCTCGACAGTGGCGAGATCCGCAATGCCGATGGTCGCGTGGTCTGGAACCTCGACGCCTATGCCTTCCTGCGTGACGATGCCTCGCCCGCCTCGGTCAATCCGAGCCTCTGGCGCCAGGCGCAGCTCAACCTGAAGCACGGCCTGTTCAAGGTCACCGACCGCATCTATCAGGTGCGTGGCTTCGACCTCTCGAACATGACCATCGTCGAGGGCGACAGCGGCCTTATCGTGATCGATCCGCTTCTGACCGCCGAAACCGCCCGCGCGGCGATCGACGTCTACTACAAGTACCGCCCGAAGAAGCCCATTATCGCGGTGATCTACTCGCACAGCCACGTGGACCACTTCGGCGGCGTGAAGGGCGTGGTCAGCCAAGACGACGTCAAGGCGGGCAAGGTGAAGATCTACGCGCCCGAAGGCTTCATGGAAGAAGCCATCAGCGAGAACATCTTCGCCGGCAATGCCATGAGCCGCCGCGCGCAGTACATGTACGGCGCCCTGCTGCCGAAGGGCCCGCAGGGGCAGGTGGACGCCGGCCTCGGCAAGACCGTTTCGCTCGGCACGATCACGCTGATCCCGCCCACCGACCTGATCGGCAAGACCGGCGAAACCCGGACGATCGACGGCGTGCGGATCGAATTTCAGATGGCTCCCGGCTCCGAGGCGCCGGCCGAGATGCTGATGTACTTCCCGCAGTGGCGGGCACTGTGCGCGGCGGAGGACGCCACGCATAACCTGCACAACCTCTACACCATCCGCGGCGCCCAGGTGCGCGACGCCAACCAGTGGTGGCGCGCGCTTGACGAAACCATCGACCGCTACGGCAACCGCACCGACGTCATCTTCGCGCAGCACCACTGGCCAAAGTGGGGCCAGCAGAACATTACCGGCTTCCTCTCGCGGCAGCGCGACGCCTACAAGTTCATCCACGACCAGACACTGCGCCTGGCCAACCAGGGCTACACGATGACCGAGGTAGGCGAGCGCGTGAAGCTGCCGCCGTCGCTGGCCAGCCAGTGGGACCTGCGCGACTACTACGGCACGGTGAACCACAACGCCAAGGCCGTCTACCAGCGGTACCTCGGCTGGTACAGCGGTGACCCGGCCGACCTGCACCCGCTGCCACCGGAGGAATCCGCGCAACGCTACGTGCAGTACATGGGCGGCGCCGACAAGATCCTCGCGCAGGCCAGCAAGTCGTACGCCCAGGGCGATTACCGCTGGGTGGCGCAGGTGGTCAAGCATGTGGTCTACGCCGATCCGTCAAACCAGGCGGCCCGCAAGCTCGAGGCCGATGCGCTTGAACAGCTCGGCTACCAGACCGAGGCCGCAAGCTGGCGCAGTGCCTATCTGGTGGGCGCCTACGAGTTGCGCAATGGGGTGCCCAAGCTGCAGGGCACCCAGACTGCCAGCCCGGACATGATCGGGGCCATGACCGACACGATGTTCCTGGACTTCCTGGCCGTGCGTCTCAATGGCGAGCGTGCCGCCGGCCACGACCTGAAGTTCAACTGGGTGCAACCAGATACTGGCAAGCGCTATGCGCTGTCGGTGGAAAACGGTGTCTTCCTTTACAAGCCGGAACGCCAGTTCGACGACGCCGGTGCCACGTTGACGATGTCGCGCAGCGCGCTGATCGGCTCGCTGCTCGGCCAGACCACGCTGCCCGCGGAACTCTCGGCCGGGCGCGCCAAGGTGGACGGCGATCCGGCCGTGCTGAAGTCATGGATGGGAATGCTGGACAAGTTCGACCCGCAGTTCAATATCGTGACGCCTTGATGCCGTCTGGCACCGCCACCCACTGAACCGCTAAACCGGCACCCGGCCCTCTTCCAGGAGCCGGGTGGCGGCCCCCCGCGCACGGCACCCGCGCAGGTCGATTGGCGCCTGCTGTCATCACGGCGCGTGCAGAACCGCCATCCAGTCAATTTGGCAAATTGCGCTATTTATCTTTGACTTAATCAAATACTGCATTGAAAGTGACTGGCGCGCGGACCGTTTGCGCTCTCGCGTTTTCCCACAGGCAGAACCCGTGCGACGGCTATCCCCGGGGGGAAATCGACCTGCCATACCGCCCGCTTCGGACATCCCTGTCTGCGAAATCAGTATCCGAGCGTTTCATAAACAATTCACTTCACACCTTCAATAAACTGAATTCCGTTGATCTCACTCAGCAGCGATACTTCACGAGACTTATGCGCCATTGCAATTTGCACCGGAGGCACTTTCATGAGGCGAGCTGAAATGAGAAAGACAAGAATCGGGGGACTGGCAACGCTTGCCATTGCCGCTGCCGTACTAACATTGGCGGGTTGCGGCAAGCAGGAAGAGCCCAAGACACCGGCAGCGCAAGCACCGGCCGCGCAATCTTCCGCCGAAGCGCCCGCTGCGCCGCCGGCCGCCCGCGAGAATCCCCCTGTCGCCGCGAATGCGCCGGAGTCGGCAGCTTCCGCGCCGGCACTGCCGCCGGTGGCCAACTCCGGCAAGAAGCCGAACATCCTGGTGATCTTCGGTGACGACATTGGCCAGACCAACATCAGCGCCTACAGCCATGGCGTGGTTGGCTACCGCACCCCGAACATCGATCGCATCGCCCGCGAGGGCATGATGATGACCGACTACTACGGCGAGAACAGCTGTACCGCTGGCCGTTCTACCTTCATCACTGGTGAAGTCGGCTTGCGTACCGGCCTGCTGAAGGTTGGCATCCCCGGCGCGACCGTGGGCCTGCAGGCGCAGAACGCGACCATTGCCGAAGCGCTGAAGCCGCTTGGCTATGCCACCGGCCAGTTCGGCAAGAACCACCTCGGCGATCGCAACGAATACCTGCCGACCGCGCACGGCTTCGACGAGTTCTACGGCAACCTGTATCACCTGAACGCCGAAGAGGAACCGGAGCGTCCGTACTATCCGAAGAACGATGCGGCCTTCGTGAAGGCGAATTCCCCGCGTGGCGTGATCCACTCGTTCTCCGACGGCAAGGTGGAAGACACCGGCCCGCTGACGCGCAAGCGCATGGAGACCATCGACGACGAGACCACGGCCGCAGCCATCGGCTTCATGGAGAAGCAGGTCAAGGCCGACAAGCCGTTCTTCGTATGGATGAACACCACCCGCATGCACATGTTCACCCATGTGCGCGAGTCGATGCGTGGCCAGGCCGGCATGCCGGGCAACGAGTATGCGGACGGCATGCTCGAGCATGACGCCGACGTGGGCAAGCTGCTCAAGACGCTCGACGACCTGAAGGTTGCCGACAACACCATCGTGGTCTACACGACGGACAATGGCCCGAACCAGTTCAGCTGGCCGGATGCGGCAACCACGCCGTTCCGCAGCGAGAAGGACACCAACTGGGAAGGCGCGTTCCGCGTGCCGGCGCTGGTGAAGTGGCCGGGTCGCATCAAACCGGGCACGGTCTCCACGACGATGATGTCCGGCCTTGACTGGTTCCCCACGCTGCTTGCGGCCGCGGGCGATACCGACATCAAGGAACGACTGCTCAAGGGCACCAGCCTCGGTGGCAAATCGTTCAAGGTGCACCTGGACGGCTATAACTTCATGCCGTACCTGACCGGGCAGACCAATAGCGGTCCGCGCCAGGACTTCTACTACTTCAACGATGACGGGCAACTGGTCGCGTATCGCTACAACGACTGGAAGATCGTTTTCTGCGAGCAGCGTCAGCCAGGTGGTATGCAAGTGTGGGCCAATCCGTTCACGTGCCTGCGGGTGCCGAAGATGTTCAATCTGCGCATGGATCCGTACGAGCGTGCCGACATTGTCTCTGACCAGTACTATGACTGGACGGTGAAGAATGCCTACATGGTCCAGTACGGCGTCTATCGCGTGATTCCGTTCCTTCAGACGTTCAAGGACTATCCGCCGAGCCAGCGTCCCGCGAGCTTCAGTATCGACCAGGCGGTCGAGCAACTGATGAAGACGCTGGACAAGACGCCAGCCAAGTAACACGGGATAGCGTCTGACACCACCGGCCGGCTTCCGCCTCGCGGAACGCCGGCCGGTGGCATTCTGGGCAGGCAGAAAACACGCAGGAAGTCTCGTCGCGCCTAGAATGGCGGCTTTCCGCAAGCGGATTGCGGGTCGTTCCGGGGAGACCCCTCATGAAGCTCCATCAATTGCGCGCGTTGGCCGCCGTCTCCGAGACGGGCAGCATGCAGGAGGCATCCCGCCTGCTCCACGTCACCCAGCCAGCGCTGAGCAAGGCCATCAAGGAACTGGAAGCCAGCGTGGGCGCCGCGCTGTTCGTGCGCACGAACAAGGGTGTGCAACTCACACCATACGGGCAACGACTGGTCGGCCATGCCCGCCTGATCAGCGAGAACGTCAGACGCGCGCGCCAGGATCTCGAGGACATGAAAGGCACGGTGGTCAGCGAGATCACCGTCGCCGTCACGCCGGTCACCGCCCTGCTGCGCCCGGCGGGCGCCTGCATCACGGCATTCCGGCGCGATTTCCCGAGCGCGCAGTTACGCGTGCAGGAAATGCGGCCGGCGCAAATGCTTGAGCACCTGCGCGAAGGCACCATCGACTTCGCGCTGACGTCCCAGTCCCTGGCCAACGCGCATGGCCTCGACTGCGCCCAGGCTTGCCACGTGCCGACGTTGATTGCCGGCCGCAAGGATCATCCGTTGCGCAACACGCGCTCGCTCGGCGCCTTGCTGGAGGCGGAGTGGCTCGTACTCGATCCGCTCTCAGATACCGGCACGCCGTTTCATCAGCTCTTTGCCATCAACGGCATGACGCTGCCGTCGCGCGTTGTCGAATGCACGTCGATGACCCTGGCGCTGGAGATGTGCCGGCAGAGCGACCTGCTGGTGCTGCTCTCCGAGGAATCCCGCCGCAGTCGCTATCTCGTCGAAACCATGGACTTCATCGACGTCGACGAGACCATGCCGGACCGCACCATCGCGCTGGTATCGCGTGACCGCCACACCCTCACCTGGGCGGCGGCGCGGCTGCACGATGCCCTGCTGGACGCCTTGCGCCAGGAGTTTCCCACGGCGGACTAACGCCACCCCGTGATTACCAACGCTCATACCCATGAAAAAAAGCTGCGTGCGCCATGGGTGCCAGGCCCCTAAGATCGTCCGGTCGAACAGAAACCCATAAGAACACGGGCAGCCATTCAGCGACTGCCCGGACGGACCACCACGAGGAGCCTCATGAACGAAGCCACCGTTTCGCTGGGCAGCGATGCCGCAGCCAGCGTTGTCGCGCCCGCTTCACGCACGCAGGGCCGCCGCGCCGTCATCGCGGCCGCCATCGGCAATGGCCTGGAGATCTACGACTTCACGGTCTACAGCTTCTTCGCCGCCACCATCGGCCGGCTGTTCTTTCCCGCCAGCAGTCCGCTCGCCTCGTTGCTGCTTTCCTTTGCGACGTTCGGTGCCGGCTTCGTGATGCGCCCACTCGGCGCCGTGCTCATCGGCAACATGGCCGACCGGCGGGGCCGCAAGGCCGCACTGACGCTGACGATCGGCCTGATGACCGCCGGCACGGCGCTGCTGGCCTTCACGCCGGCCTACGCCAGCATCGGCGTGACCGCCACTGCGCTGGTGGTGGTGGGCCGTCTGCTGCAGGGCCTGTCCGCCGGCGGCGAGGTTGGCGCCGCGTCGGCGCTGCTGATGGAGTCGACTGGCAAGCACCGGCGCTGCTTCGCGGTGAGCTGGCAAGGCGCGAGCCAGGGTGCTGCGGCATTGCTGGGCGCGCTGACCGGCGCTGCGGTCTCGGCGCTGCTGAGCCCCGAAGCGCTCCAGTCATGGGGCTGGCGCGTGCCCTTCATGCTCGGCCTGCTGATCGCCCCGGTCGGCATCTACATCCGCCGGCATCTGGAAGAGACCCAGACCGAGAACACCGCCCACGCCGGCCTCATGACGGTGGTGCGCGAGCATCGCCGCACGCTGATTCTCGGCGTGCTGCTGATGACGAGCAGCACGTCGTCGATGTACATCATGGTGTTCTACATGCCGACCTATCTGGTCAACACCGTGCACATGCCGCCCGTCACCGCGTTCCTGGGCGCCTGCGTGGCAGGTCTGACGATGCTGGTCATGTCACCGCTGTTCGGCTTGCTCGCGGACCGCTTGCCGCGCCGCAAGCCGCTGCTGATCGCCAACAGCATTGTCGCCATCAGCGTGATGGTGCCCAACTTCGCGCTGCTGTCTTCTGGCCCGGGGCTGCCGTTGACGCTGGCCTGCATCGCGTTGTCGGTCACGTTGAGTTCCGTAGGCGGCGGCGCGGGATCGGCGCTGATGATGGAATCGCTGCCACGCCATCACCGCGCCACCGGTATGTCGATCATGTACAGCGTGGGCGTGACCGTTTTTGGCGGCTTCGCGCCGCTGGTGGTCACGTGGCTGATTGCCACCACGGGTAGCCGCATGGCGCCGGTCGGATACATGCTGTGCGCGTCGCTGATCAGCTTTACTGCGCTTCTGCTGTTCCCCAGCCATCCGGGCCGCGATTGAGCACCGCCTCGAAGATGCCCACGATTGCCCCACAACGCTCAGCCCCATTCA
This sequence comes from Cupriavidus sp. UBA2010, assembly GCF_002335265.1. NCBI lineage: Bacteria > Pseudomonadati > Pseudomonadota > Betaproteobacteria > Burkholderiales > Burkholderiaceae > Cupriavidus > Cupriavidus sp. UBA2010. The sequence goes on along the minus strand of NZ_DDCI01000032.1, from coordinate 188,935 downwards.
TCATGACGACCACACCCATTCCCGCCGCCATCTCGTCCGCAGCCAGCCGCTTTGCCGAGCTGCGCCATCGTATCCACGCGCACCCGGAGCTCGGGGCCGACGTGCCGCGCACCGCCGCCATGGTGGCCGGTCTGCTGCGCGAGTGGGGCTACGACGTTCATGCCGGGATTGGCGGCCACGGCATCGTGGCCCAGCTCAAGGTTGGCAACGGCCCGCGCCGCATCGGCATCCGGGCCGACATGGATGCGCTCCCGCTGCAGGAACGCACCGGCTTGCCCTATGCCAGCGAAGTACCCGGCCGTATGCACGCCTGCGGGCATGACGGGCACACGGCCACGCTGCTGGCCGCTGCCGAGTATCTCGCGGCCACGCGCAACTTCGATGGCACGCTGAACCTGATCTTCCAGCCGGACGAGGAAGGCATGACCGGCGCCCTGTCGATGATGGAGGATGGTCTCTTCGAGCGCTTTCCGTGCGACGCGATCTACGCATTCCACAATGCGCCGGGCCTGCCGGTCGGCATGGCCGTGGTCCAGCCTGGCGCGCAGGGCGGATCGTCGGACCGCGTGACCGTGACCTTCCGCGGCAAGGGCGGGCATGGCGCGATTCCGAATCGTGCTGCCGACCCCACGCTGGCGTTGGCGCACACCGTGGTGGCCCTGCAAGGCATCATCGCGCGCAACGTGGCGCCGGTGGATGCGGGCGTGATCAGCGTGGGCCAGATCGCGGCGGGCACGACCTACAACATCATCCCGGAGACCGCCACGCTCAAGCTAAGTGTGCGTGCCACGTTGCCCGAGGTCCGCAAGCTGCTGGAGGAACGCATCCGTGCCGTGGTCACGCATCAGGCCGCGTCGGCCGGCGTCGAAGCCGAGATCGACTACCAGCATCTGGTGCCGGCCATCCGGAACACGCCGGCAGAAGCGGCGATCGCGCGCGAAGCCGTGGCCAGCGTGCTCGGTAATGACAAGGTCATCCAGGTCCCGCCCTCGACGCAGATGGGCAGCGAGGACTTTGCCTGGATGCTCGAGAAGGTACCCGGCTGCTATTTTGTGCTTGGCAACGGCACGGGCGAGTGGGTAGGTTGCTCGGTGCACAACGACGGCTACGACTTCAACGATGCCCTAATTCCGCTAGGCGCCGCCTGCTGGGTGGCATTGGCAGAGGGCTATCTCAAGTAGCCATCGTCACGGCCTGCCCGTCTCGCAACCTGGCCGCGAGACTCAGCAACGCTGCCTCGAAGCCGCGCAACATCGCGGTGACGGTGCGGTCGGCAGGCTGTTTCCGTGCGATGGCTGCCGCGACGTGGCGGCGAATCAGCGCGGCCTGCGCGTCGATGAACGCCAGGCAGCGCAGACGATCCGGCTCGGAGCCCGCCGCGATCACGGCTAACACCGGTGCCAACGCCAGCGTGCGATATCCCTCCACGGGCAGGGCGGCGATGCCGCCGGGCGCGGCCAGCAGTTCCGGCAACAGGAGCCGGAACACTGCATTGCCCCACTCCGCCTTCTCCGCGGCTTCGGCGGCGCGCCGTTGCGCCAGCGCTGCCGCGTAGGCCGACGACGTGATGCGCCCATGCCGCACCAGTTCCTGATAGCCATCGCGCATGCCTTCCGATATACAGTCCGCGCCGATATAGGCCGCACCGTTTCTCCGGCTGGCCAGCACAGCCGACTGCAGCGCATCGGGTGTCCACGCATCGAGCGGCACCACGGCGCAAGTGGTTGGCCGCGTGGCGTGGATGGTGCAGAGATTGTCATTGCCAAGTGCCGGACAGGCGGCCAGCGATGGATAGTCGACACCCTGAATCGCCAGCATGAGACTGTCACCGCCGGGCAAGACATGCCCAAGCATGGCCGCCAGCTTACGGGCCTCAGGGTGCGACGGGCGCACCCGCCGCAACGACAGGCAGCCGATAAAACGGTCCTGATGACGGAATAACTCGGCCATCGTCAAGAGCGGCGACGAGTTGCAGCATTTGCCGCACGCGCCGCAATGGAATGAAAACGTCCGTTCGTGCGTCACGGCGATATCGGCCAGCTTCACCACGGACGACGCACCGAATCGTTGAAGCGCGCCAGGATGAACGTCTTGACGGGCTCGGAATGCAGGCCGCGCACAGTCGGCGCCAACCACGGCGCATCGCGATCACGCGCGCGGATGGCGAGCACATTGGCAAAGGGCACGCGCGCGTCCTCCATGCCGAGCGCGTCGCGCGCGGGCGCGAGACCTGCTGCCGATGCCGTGGCAAACGGAAGCGCCACAAGCGCGGCGTTGTCGAGCGCGGCGGCAAGCCTCGCCTCCGCAACGGCTCGCCAGCGCAGCTTGCGTCGGTTCTCGACGATATCGGTGGTGCGCGGGCTCAGTCCCGCATCGGACGATATCCGGATCAGGCCGTAGCCTTGCAAGAGAAGCAGGGCACGCCCCTGCGCGGACGATTCGGCAGGCAACGCGACAACGGATCGAGGCGGCAACCCTCGCAGATCGGAAAGCGTGCGCGAATACAACCCCATCGGATAGGTGACGGTATGGGCCACGGGCAGCAGGCCGCTGCCGGCCCTGGCCAGCGACGGCCCGTCCTGTGCGATGTTTGCTTCGATCCGGCCCGCGGTCACCGCCGCATTGGCCTGCGCCACGCTGGCAAAACGCACCGTCTCCAACCGCACGCCTTCACGCAACGCTGCATCGCTGGCCGCGCCAACCAACTCGCTATCTGGTTCCGCGACCACGCCGATACGCACGGTGTAGCGCGGCTGGACAGAACCGGATGCCGCCGTGGCGGATCCTGGCGATGGCAATGCCATCGCCAGCAGCGCCGTCAGCACGCCGCGACGGTGGAGGTAAGTCTTCTCAGCCATCGCGCAGCACCGTCCGGAAGCCGATATGCGACGTCGGCAGGTCGCTTTCGGCAGACTCGCGCGCCGAAGCACGGTAGCGCACGCAGAAATCCGGCGCGCACAGGAACGATCCGCCCTTGATCACACTGGTCGCGGCCGGCTTGCGCGGCCGTGACGCTGCCGCCACCACTGCCGTATCGCCATTGGCGTGCGACTGGCGCGGGCCAGTGTAGGCGTCGCCAGTCCACTCCCAGGCGTTGGCGATCATGTCGAACAAGCCGAGCGCATTGGCCGTGTAGCACCCCACCGGCGCGAGCCCCGCAAACCCATCGCGCGAGGTATTGAGCACCGGGAACACGCCCTGCCAGTAGTTGGCGGTGGGCGTTCCTTCGGCCGTTTGCGGTGCCGTTTCCAGTCCGGCATCGCTACGTCCCGCCTTGGCCGCGAACTCCCATTCGTCCTCCGCGGGCAGGTCATGGCCGAGCCAGTTCGCATAGGCCCTGGCGTCCGCCTGCGTGACGAGCGTCACCGGCTGGTTGTCACGTCGGTGATCGTAGCCATGCGGATTGGCAGCGTCCGGCCCTTCCGGATGCCGCCAGTTGGCGCCCGTCACCATCGTCCACCACGCGTAGGGCCGTTGACCCAGTTCTGCGTCGGTCGGCTTGTGGAAGACCACCGCCGCGCCCTGGCGCTCGGCATCGGTGACGTAGCCAGTGGCCTGCACGAACGCCGCGAACTGGGCCACCGTCACCTCGGTACGGTCGATCCAGAAACTGCCGACGCGCGCTTTTCCTGCTGGCCGCTCGTCCGGATAGCCAAGCGTGGTGCCGGGCACGAACTCACCACCCGTCACCCGGGCCATGCCAGCCGTCCGCGACTTGCCCCAGCCGGCTGGCAAACCCGAGTAGGCGGCGCATCGCTGCACCGTGCCGAGCGTGGCGCCGCCAAGTATGGCGCCCCCCGGCACCGCATGCACGCCCAGCGACGCGATAGCACCTACCGCGAATGCCAGCCCAGCTACCGCCAGCGGCGCTCGCCAGCGTCCCCTGTTTCGCAACACGTTCACGACCATGTCCACGGGTTCCGCGATGTCAGTAGATCATGCCCGGTACCTTGGGCAGCACCGCGCCCACGCGCGCGGCGTAGTCGTTCCACTTGGACTTCAGGTCGCCCAGCACATCCGGGCGCTGCGCTGCGAGGTTGTTCGTCTCGCCGCGATCGGCGCGAATGTCGTAGAGCGTCCATTCGCCGTCTGCCGGGCCGAACGGTGGCTCGATCCATACGGCCTTCCAGTTGTCGCTATAGACATAGGTGCGACCGTACAGCTCCTCGGAAAACGTGGTGCGCGACGGGCCGGTTGCCTTGCCCTGCAGCGTCGGCAGCAACGACAGGCCGGTGATCGGATAGACATTGCGGCCGTCGTACACGACCTTGCCCGCATTGCGGTCGATCCCCTTGCTGTCGTAGAGCGGCGTGGCCGGATTGGTCGGCGCGCTGACACCGGCGAGGTCCAGGAACGTCGGCGCCAGGTCCACCACATGGGTGAAGCCCGTCACCCTGCTCTGCGGCTGCGCGGGTGCCTTGCCCGCCAGCTTGACGATGGTCGGCACGGAATGTCCGCCCTCTGACGGGAACGACTTCCACAGCTTGAATGGCGTGGCACTGACTTCCGCCCAGCGCTGGCCGTAGTCGATCGTGGCCGTGCCCTTGTAGGCCGGCGTGCCGAGCGTGGGGAACACGGCCGGGTCGGCGTTCTTCGTGTCGTAGTCCTGGTCGTACTTGCCGCTGAACTCGTAGTAGCTGGCTTCGGGGCCATTGTCGGACTGGAACACGATGACGGTGTTCTCGTACTCGCCGATGTCCTTGAGGTGCTGCACCAGCCGGCCAACGTTGTCGTCCAGGTTCTCGACCATGGCCGCGAAGATTTCCATGTAGCGGGCCTGCGCCTTCTTCTGGTCAGCGGTCAGGCTGTCCCACTTCTTGTTCGCGTTCATCACGCGGGTATCCACACCGCCTTGCGCAACGCTGCGCGTGGCGCTGACGTACGACGCCTGAGGCGTGCCCCAGTTCGCCGTGGCCGGCGTGACGGCGACTGTTTCATCACGACCCGGATTTGGCGTGAAGTCGGCCGGGATCAGGCCGAGCGCTTTTTGCCGGGTCAGCCGCGCGGCGCGTATCGGCTCGTAGCCCGCGTCATAGACACCCTTGTAGCGGTCGATATAGCCTGCCGGCGCCTGCAGCGGCGAGTGTGGCGCCTGGTAGGTCAGGTAGGCGAAGAACGGTTTGCCATCGGCGTTCTTGCCCGTGCTCGAGTCGATGTACTTGATGATCGTCGAGGTATAGAAATCCGACGAGAAGAAGTTGGTTGTGTTGGGCGTGACGTAGTGATCGTCCTCCACGTAGGCGGTCGCGCCGTTACGGCCGAAGTGATCCCCTCCGCCGCCGAGCAGCGCGTAGCTCTTTTCGAAACCCCACGAGACCGGCGTCTGCCCCGGTGCCGATGTGCCAACCGCCGCGCCCTGGTTCGTCGCGTTGGGCAAGCCACTGCCAAGGTGCCACTTGCCGGCCATGTAGGTGTGATAGCCACCGTCCTTCAACAGTTGCGCGATCGAGAGCGCGCGATCGTTCAGGTAGCCCTCGTAGCCGGGAATGGGCTTGCCGTTCTCGTCCACGTAATTGGGGTCGCTGTTCGCCATCGTGCCCTGCCCGACCAGATGATGGTCCGTGCCGGAGATGATCATCGAACGCGTCACGGCGCACACGGCGGCGGTATGGTGATTGGTCAGGATGCGGCCATCGCGCACCAGCGCGTCAATGTTGGGCGTGCGGATCTCGCTGCCGAACGCGCCCAGGTCCGAGTACCCGAGGTCATCGGCCATGATGAACAGAATATTGGGCTTCTTCGCCACGACCTGCGGTGGGGTGGTGACCGGCGTGCCACTGTCCACGGCCAGCGTGCCGCTATCGGTGCCATCGCTCCCGCAACCTGCCGCCAGCGCCACCGCGCCCAGGCAAAGGGTGGCCAGCGCGCGTCGCACCGGTTGTGGGAAGGCAGCCGCTTTCGTTCTTTTCATATGCGTCTCTCGCTTCAACGTCGGGGTTGAGAAAGAGAGCCATGCTATGAATCACACCGGCTTCACAGAACGAATGGTTTCGCATATGCATTGTCGAAGCGCGCCAATACACGGCCGGAAGCGGGCCCGACGGCCGTATCAGCGGGGCTTGATAGCGTTTATGCGTGATCGTGGATCCGGTGTGGCGAAGGGGTGGCCATCGTTGGCTGACGCGTCGATTCCCCGCTTGACCACCATGCTAAGATCTCCCCGTTCAGCCTCCACGGCTCGTCCCGCAGGACCGATCACAGCGCCCCTGAAACGTCCAGACGCACCTACAGCCGGACCATGCGTCGTCCGGCAAGCACACGAGAGACTGGGAAGACCAGCGACGTGATGAAGATTCCTCCGCTCAACCCATTGAAGGTCTTCGAGGTCGTGGCCAGGGCCAAGAACCTCACGACCGCCGCCAACGAACTCCGGGTCAGTCAATCGGCAGTGAGCCGTCAGATCGCTGTGCTGGAGGAATACCTGGGCGTCCAGCTCTTCACCCGCGAACGCATCGGCGTAAAGCTGACCGAGGTTGGTGAAGCCTACGCGCGGCGCATCGGCCCGGCGTTCGAGCAAATCTCGGAGGCCACCAAGTTCGTCACCCAGAAGTACTCCGACAACGTCATTCGCCTGCGCACCTACACCACGCTGACAGCGCGATGGCTGATTCCCAGGTTGCCGCATTTCAAGCTGCAGTACCCCGACGTCGAAGTGCTGATTACCAACAGCAACGCGCCGCTCGATTTCGGCACCGAGCAATGCGACCTGGCGATCGTTCTCGGTGATGGCAACTGGCCAGACGCCGAGGCAACGCTGCTGCTCGAGGATGTCATCGAACCCGTCTGCTCGCCCGCGTTCCTGGAATCCTTCCATGGCAACACGGAGCAGTTGCTGGAATCGCTGCAAAGCAAGCGTCTGCTGGTTTCCAAGTACCGCAAGGATGACTGGCCGACGTGGCTCGCGCACGTCGGCATGGGTCACGTGTTCGACAAGGCCGAGAAGATGGTCTTCAGCAGTTCCATCCTCACGTGGCAGGCGGCCACGGACAACCTTGGCATCGCGATCGGCCAGCAGCACATGCTGGACCCCGACCTCAAGGCTGGACGGCTGATCTGCCCGTTTGCAAAGCCGCTGCGTACCGGGCGGGGCCACTATATCGTGACACCGTCGGTGCAGCGCTACTCGGGCAAGATCGAGGCCTTCAAGGAATGGCTGGTGCATGAGGCCCGGGAAAACAGGCCCATGGCACCAGGCTGATGCTTTATGGCGCCAAGGCCGGCTGATTCGGCCCCTTGTCGGCCCCTTACCCGCGCCGAATCATTCGATACACGACCGGGTAGTAGTTCTGGGCATAGCCACTGGCGGTAGCCTGATCCAGCAACGCGGCAGTCGCTTCGGCCACAGCGGGCCGGATCTCCGATGCATGAGCGAGGCTGAGCGCTAGGCGCATGTCCTTCAGCGCATAGGCCGCCGGGAACATCTTCTCCGGAAACTCGTCACGGGCGAGGTATTTTTCGCCGGTCAGCCGCAACGCGAAAGAATCGGCCGAGCCAAGCTTCAGCACGTTGGCCAGCATGGTCTTGTCCACCTGTGCCGCTTCGGCGATGGCCATGGCTTCGGCCAGCGCATTAACCGTGGAGAGGAGGACCATGTTGTTCATGATCTTCACGACCTGCCCAGCGCCAATCTCGCCACACCGTATGACGTCCGAGCCCATGCATCGCAGCCAGGGCAAGACCGCATCGAACAGGTCATCGGGGCCACCAACGGTGATCAGCAGCGTGCCATTGTTGGCCGCTTCGCGGCTGCGTGCCACCGGTGCGTCGAGAAATCGCACGCCGTGGCCAGCCAGCCGCTCCGCAAGCGCCCGCGTGCGCGCGACGTCGCTGGTGCTCATGTCCACGACGGTACGCACCGAGCCCCCCGCCACGATCAGCGGCTCCGGGCCAAAGCAGACGTCCTCCACCTGATCAATCGACGGCAGCGAAAGGAATACCGTGTCGGCAACCTGGCGCAGCCGCGCAATGTCCGAGGCCACCGCCCCAATCGCCGCGAGCCGCGCGACGTTATCCGCGTTGATGTCCGCCACATGCACGGAAGCGCCGGACTTCTGCACCAGATTCCGGCACATGCCCTCGCCCATCACACCAACGCCTACGAACCCCAAGACCGGAGACACAGTAGTCGTACTCACGATGCCACCCCCTGTCGAACACACTTGATGCGGAGAAACTCCTGGATGCCTTCGATACCGCCTTCGGAACCAAGGCCGCTGTCCTTGTGTCCGCCGAATGGCGTCTCCGGCAACGAGGCCTGCCACTCGTTGATACAGACCACGCCGCTGTCGATCTCCTGCGACAGCCGATGGGCACGCTGCAGGCTGTTGGTATAGGCGTAAGCGGCAAGTCCGAACGGCAACCGGTTGGCCTCAGCAATGGCGTCGTCCAGTTGATCGAAGGAACTGACCATCGCGATCGGGCCGAATGGCTCGATCGTCGCCGCGTCGCTATCGACGGACGGCTGGAGAATGACCGTTGGCTTGTAGAAAAAGCCCTCCGTCCCGGCACGTTCGCCCCCCGTGGCGACGACCAGACCACGTCCACGCGCATCCTGCACCATTCGATCAATCGCCTCGAGTCGGCGCGCGTTCTTCAGCGGCCCCATCTGCGTGGCGCTATCGAACGGGTCGCCCACCTTCAGCGCCTCTGCCGCCCGGACGAACTTCTCGCAGAACGTCTGGAAGATCGGCGCCTGGATCAGGAAGCGTGTGGGCGAGGTGCAGACCTGACCGCTGTTCCGGTACTTGGTGGCGACGGCCATGCGGACTACGCGATCGACGTCGACGTCATCGCAGACCACCACGGGTGCATGCCCGCCAAGTTCGAGCGTCGCGCGTTTCATGGTCTCGGCAGCCTTGGCGCCGACGACTTTGCCCACCGATGTCGCGCCGGTGAACGTTACCATCGCGATGCGGGGCGACCTGCACAGGATATCGGCGACCTCGCCCGGATCGCCAAACACCATGTTCACCACCCCGTCGGGAATGCCGGCGTCCTGCACCACGCGAGCGATCAGCAGCGCAACCCCGGCGGTTTCCTCGGATGGCTTGATGACGATAGTGCAGCCAGCCGCCAACGCGCCGCTGATCTTGCGCGAAGGGGTGATCGCTGGCGCGTTCCAGCCGGCAAACGCGGCCACGGGGCCCATCGGTTCCCAAACGACTGTTTGCGTGATGCCCTCCGAACGCGCCGGAATCGTGCGCCCATAGATGCGGCGCGCCTCCTCGCTGGCCCATTCGAACATCTCCGCGGCCGTCACCACTTCCTTCTGGGCTTCACCATACGGCTTGCCGAGTTCCCGGGCGATCTGCTCGGCGATGGTATTGCCGCGCTCACGCATCAGCGTGGCCGCGCGGCGCAACAACGCGGAACGCTCCATGGCCGAGGTCTTGCGCCATGTCCGGAACGCCTCGGTGGCGGCCGCAACGGCCTCTTCCACGTCGGCCCTGGAGGCATACGCGTAATCGCCCAGCGACTGCCCGTTGGCGGGATTGATGACCGAATAGCGCGTTTGCGCCGTGCCTTCGCGGAATTCTCCGGCGATGAATTGGGAGTATTTCATGTCAGTCGATCTTGATGTTGGAAGCCTTGATGACCGATGCCCAACGCTCGGTCTGCGACTTGATGTGGTTCGTGAACTGCTGCGGTGTGCCCGTCATCGGGTACTGCTCCAGACTGGCCAGACGCTCGACAACATCCTTGCGGGCCATGATCTCGACAACTGCGGCATTGAGCTTGGTGACAATCGGTTGCGGCAGTCCTGCCGGTGCCATCAGGCCATTCCACGGCTCCGCGGCAAATCCCTTGAAGCGGTCACCGAGCGTCGGCACGCCCTCGCCGCCCAGGCCGGAGCGCGCGCTGGCGGAGGCAAGAATGCGGAGCTTCCCTGCCTTCACCTGCGGCAGTGCGACGGCACCGGCAAGAAAAGCAAAGTCGATGCGCCCGGCCACCAGGTCCGTCACCGCTGCCGAATCGCCTTTGTAAGGCACATGCACCGCATTGATCCCTGCATCGCGCTTGAACCACTCGCCTGCCAGATGATTGACTGCCCCGCTGCCAGCCGAGGCGTAGCTCAGCTGGGCCGACGGCTTGCGGCCCTGTGCAAGCAATTCATCCAGTGACTTCATCGGCGATGCGGCTGGCACGACCAGGAAGTAGGGATAGCTGGCGACGAGACTGATCGGCGTGAAATCGTGGATCGAGTCATAAGGCGTCTTCTGCAGCAGAGGAATGATCGACAGCGTGCTGCTGCTGCCGAACATCAGCGTATAGCCGTCTGGCGCAGCCCGCTTGACCAGCGTGGCGGCCACCCCGCCCGATGCGCCGGCACGGTTGTCCACCAGGAAGCTCTGCTTGAATTTCTCGGTCAACCGCTCCGCGAGGATGCGGGCGACGACGTCGGTAGGACCGCCGGCGCTGAAGCCCACGACAATGGTGACCGGCTTCGACGGCCAGTCATCCGCTGCGGTGGCCGGCGCGGTCCAGCCGGTGGCGATCATGACGCCGAGCGCCATGACTCCGGAAAGTAGTGTGCGTTTGTTCTGCAAAATCACGTGCGGTCTCCTCATGTATGAAATTGGGGGTCAGGCAATACGGAAGGCAAAGCCTTCGTCGCCTTCTCCAACTGCTGCGGCTGGGTAGCGGATGCAGACCTGCGGGTCATGGCCTGGGACGATGTGCTGCTCGCTGTCAGCCAGCGCCAGGATTCGCTCGTAGCCCGTGAGCATGTCTTCCAGACTGTAGATGGCGGGGAACGGATTCCTTCTGGCCAGGTTCTCGTAGTAATGCAAGGCATCCGACGCGAGCACGACCCAGCCTTTGGCGGTACGCACCCGTACTACCTGCAGCCCATCGGTATGTCCGCCTATCCGATGCATCTCGATGCCATCACGCAGCGCATGAAAGCCGTCCACAAGTCGTACGTTGCCGCGATAGAGACGGCGGATCAGGATGGCGATGTCGTCGGTCGAGAAGAAGTGGTTCTGCTTCGGATCGCACATGCAGTCGCCCGTGGCATAACGCACTTCGCGGTCCTGCACCCAGATATTGGCCGCCGGGAACTGGTCGATGTTGCCCGCGTGGTCATAGTGCAGATGGCTGACGACAACATCGCCGATGATCTCTGGTGGGTAGCCAAGACGGCGGATGGCCTCCATCGGTGTCAGGAGATATTGCCGATTCCTGGCGAGTGCGGAGGTGGCGCTGAAACCCGTATCCACCAGCACCGTTGCGTCGTGCCCCACCACCAGCCAGACAAAGAAGTCGAGCGCCATCGGCGCAGCGGGATCGCCATCGACCGGATGAAGGAAGTTGCTCTGACGCGCGCGATCGGCGGTGGCGTACTTCAGCGCGAACACCTGGTATGTCGTGCTCATGCGAACCGCCTTGCCAGCCGTTGCACCAGCGTCTGAAGCTGCAGAACGACGCCACCGCGGAATGCCAACACGCAAACCACGAAGATGACACCCATGATCACGGGCACGAGCGCATCCAGCTCACCCGCCAGCGCGTGCTGCACCAGCACCATGATGGTGGCGCCGAACACCGGCCCGATAATGGAGCCGATACCGCCGAGGATCATCATGATGACGCCGTCGGTGGACAGGTGCCACGACACATCCGGCAAACTGGCCAGGCCGAAGATAACGGTCTTCAGGCTGCCCGCGACGGCGGCAACCCCGGCCGACAGCGTGAACGCAAGCACCTTGTAGCGGTTCACGTTGTAGCCGAGGGAGACGACGCGTTGCTCGTTGTCCTTGATCGCCCTGAGCACCTCACCGTAGGGCGACTCGATGACGCGGTACACGCCCCACCATACCAGCACCACCACGGCCAGCACGTAGTAGTACAGGACATGGTTATCGGCCAGATCGACGACACCGAGGAACGCACCGCGCGGCACGCCCTGATAGCCGTCCTCATTGTTGCTGAACGGCGCCGCCACGAGAATGAAATACACCAGCTGGGACAGCGCGAGCGTGATCATCGAGAAGTAGATCCCCTTGCGGCGGATGGCGAGCGAGCCCGACAGGAATGCCACCCCCATCACCAGCAGCACGGACGCGATCAGCGCGATCTCGGGCGTGAGGCTCCATTCCTTCATCATGTAGCCGGTGGCGTAAGCCGCGATGCCGAAGAATGCCGCGTGTCCGAAGGAAAGCAGCCCGGCATAGCCGAACAGCAGATTCAGCGAACATGCGAACAACGCCATACAGGCCAGCTGGGCCAGCAGCACCGGGTACAGCCACGCTGGCAGCACGATGGCGAGCGCCAGCACCATCATGACGATCCACTTCTCACTCGAACTCGCTTTCACTGCTCACTCCTTCCCAAACAGACCCGAAGGCCGCAGGATCAGAACCAGAATCATCACGATGAAGATGACCACTGCCGACGCCTCCGGCCAGTACGCCCTTGTGACGCCTTCCACCAGACCCAGCAGCAGGCCCGTCAGGATCGACCCGAGGATCGAACCCATGCCACCGATGACGACAACCGCGAAGACGACGATGATCAGGCTGCTGCCCATGATCGGGCTCACCTGGTAGATGGGTGCTGCAAGCACGCCGGCAAATCCGGCCAGCGCGACGCCAAGGCCATAGGTCAGCGTCACCAGCACCGACACATTGATGCCGAAGGTACGGGCGATGGCGGGGTTCTCCGTCGCAGCCCGCAGGTAAGACCCCAGCCGGGTCCTCTCGATCAGCGCCCAGGTTGACAGGCAAACCGCCAGCGATATGACGATCACCCACACGCGGTACTTCGGCAAGCGCATGAAGCCCATGTCAAACGTGCCGGCGAACTGGGGCGGCGCAGAAAACGCCATGCCGGCAGCGCCGAACCAGTAGCGCGCCAACCCTTCGATGATGTAGGCAAGCCCCAGCGTGAGCAGGATGCCGAACACGTGATCGATCCTGTAAAGCCTGCGCAGCATCGTACGTTCGAGTGCGCAACCGACCGCGCCGATCAGCAATGGGACAATGATCAGCGAGTACCAGTAGCTCACGCCGAGCTTGTCCAGCAGCAGCCATGCCAGCAGCGCACCCAGCATGTAAATCGCGCCGTGCACGAAGTTCACGATGTTGAGCATGCCGAAGATCACGGCAAGCCCGAGACTGAGCACGGCGTAGAAGCAACCGTTGACCAGCCCCACGACAATCTGCCCCATCAGGACAGGAAACGGCAATCCGAAGATCTCCACGGTCAGACCCCTAGCAACTCTTTGAGTGTTTCCTGCCGCGAAGCGATCTCCTCCGCCGGAATATGCGCGACGACTTCGCCATGCTCGATCACATAGAGCCGGTCCGCGAGATCCGAGGCAAACTCGAAGTCCTGCTCGACCAGCACGATGGTGTAGCCACGCGTCTTCAGTGTCTCGATCACCTCGCCAAGCTTCTCCACGATGACCGGTGCCAGGCCCTCCGAGATCTCGTCGAGGAACAGGATGTCGGCGCCCGTGCGAAGGATGCGCGCCATGGCCAGCATCTGCTGCTCGCCACCGGAAAGGCGCGTACCCTGACTCTTGCGTCGCTCCGCCAGGTTCGGGAAGAGCGCATAGATCTCGTCAAGTGACATGCCACCGGGTTTCAGAACCGGCGGCAGCATCAGGTTCTCCTCACAGCTCAACGACGAGTAGATGGCCCGCTCTTCCGGGCAGTAGCCGACACCGAGGCGGGCAATCTGGTGGGTCTGCAGGGGCATGACATCCCGCCCCTGGATCCTGACTTCGCCTGCGCGACGGGACGTGAGGCCAAGAATGGCGCGCAAGGTGGAAGTACGCCCCGCGCCATTGCGGCCCAGCAGTGACACGCATTCGCCCTTGTGGACTTCGATGTCGATGCCGTGCAGCACATGGGATTCGCCATACCATGCCTGGAGACCTTTCGCCTCCAGCGCTAGGGTGTTCGTCAATGGACACTCCTGTTGATTCTTGTTGGGCGCGTGCACATCGGCCTGCATATCAGCGCCGCTTCTTGCGCCCCATGTACGCTTCGATGACGTGCTCATTCGCGGATACTTCGGCATAGGTGCCGCTGGCCAGCTCCTTGCCACGTGCCAGCACCGTGATGCGGTCGCTGATGCCGGCCACTACTTTCATGTTGTGCTCGACCATGACAACGGTGCGTCCCGTCGCGAATGACTTGACCAGTCGCATGATGTGTTCGACGTCCTCATGCCCCATGCCCTGCGTCGGCTCGTCCAGCAGGATGACGCGCGGGTCCAGTGCGATCGTGGTCGCCAGCTCCAGCGCGCGCTTCTGCCCATAGGCGATCTCGACGGCCAGCCGGTCCGCCAAAGCGTCCAGGCGAACCATCCGCAGGATCTCCATGGCACGGCCGTTGTACCGGTCGAGAGACCGGCGGGCACGCCAGAAGTTAGGGTTACCGCCGTCGCGCTTCTGCAGCGCGATGCGTACGTTCTGCAGCACGGTGAGATGACCAAACACCGCCGAGATCTGGAAGGACCGCACCATGCCAAGATTGGCGATCTGTGCGGAGGACTTGCCCGTGATCTCCTTGCCATCCAGGAAAACCTGCCCGCGTGACGGCGTGATGAAACTGGTCAGCAGGTTGAAGAAGGTCGTCTTCCCAGCGCCATTGGGGCCGATGATCGCGTGGATGTCTCCCCTGCGAACTGACAGGGAAACGTCGTCGACGGCCGTGAACCCGTTGAAGTCCCTGCCCAACGCGCGGGCTTCGAGAATGATGTCGTTCTGCATGTCGGAGCTGATGCCGGTAACCCCGGCATCCGAGAGAGTCACTTTCTGACCAGCGGGCACTTGCTTTCGGAGAGCGGCTGGAACGCCTTGTCACCAGGCACGGTTTCGAGCACGGTGTAGTAGTCCCACGGCGCCTTGGACTCCTGCGGCTTCTTCACCTGGACGAGATACATGTCGTGCACCATCTTGCCGTCCTCACGCACCTTGCCGTTCTTTGCGAAGGCGTCCTGGATTGGCATGGTCTTGAGCTGCTTCATCACATCGCTGACGTCATCCGACTTCGCTTTCTCGATCGCGCGGAGATAGTTCAGGGTCGCCGAGTATTGCCCGGCCTGCAGCGCAGTCGGCATACGCTTGGTTTTCTCGAAGAACTTGCGTGCGAACTTGCGTGACGCCTCGTCGAGATCCCAGTAGAACGACTCCGCAAACATCATTCCACCCGCATCCTTGAGGCCGATGCTGTTGACGTCCACGATGCTCATCAGCATGGCGACCGCCTGCTGGCCACCTTCCACGAGACCGAACTCCCTGCCTTGCTTGATCGCGTTCTGGAGGTCGAGGCCCGCGGTAGCGATGGCCACAGCGTTCGCCTTGCTGGCTTGCGCCTTCAGGATGTAGGAAGAGAAATCGCTACCGGGAAACGGGTAACGCGACGAGCCCAGCACCTTGCCACCGGCAGCCTCGATGAACTGCTTGCCATCGTTCTCCAGGGAATGGCCGAACGCATAGTCCGCAGTCAGGTAGTACCAGTTCTTCGCCCCCTTGCGGACGATGGACTGGGTGCCCACCTTGGCCAGCGCGTATGTGTCGTAGACCCACTGCAGGTTGGTCGGCGTGCAGTCTTCACTGGAGATGCGGACCGCGCCGGCACCGGTCACGATCGACATGCGGTGCTTCGTCTCGGCGATCTTCATCGCAGCAAGCGCCACCGCGCTATTGCCAAGCTCGGTGACGACATCCACCTTGTCACGATCGAACCACTCGCGTACCCGCGCCGAACCGACATCGGCCTTGTTCTGGTGATCGGCGCTCACCATCTGCACCGGATAT
Organism: Cupriavidus sp. UBA2010; assembly: GCF_002335265.1. Classification (NCBI taxonomy): domain Bacteria; kingdom Pseudomonadati; phylum Pseudomonadota; class Betaproteobacteria; order Burkholderiales; family Burkholderiaceae; genus Cupriavidus; species Cupriavidus sp. UBA2010. Next base: position 173,166 of record NZ_DDCI01000032.1, on the reverse strand, counting down.
CCGAGCACCTTGCCACCGAACTCCTCGATCGCGATCTCGGTTGCGACGATGGAGCCACGGCCCACGTTATCCATGAACGGGCCATTGACGTCGGTGAGCACGCCGATCTTGACCACGCCATCGGAAATACGCGCACCGGCGCCTTGCGCGCCAGCTTGCAAGGAAATGGCGGCAAGCGCGGCGGCGAGCCCCACCTTTGCGTATGGGAACCGTTTCATGGAGTCTCCTCTTTTCTTCTGGTTGGCTGTTTGGTGGCTGTCCTGGTGGACGTAGAAGCTGTTTCACAATGAAGCGAAGCGGTTCTGGCTAGGCGTGGGGCCGCAGACAGTACAAGTAGTACGGCAAGGCCCCACAACGACGCCAGAATCGTTCTGAAACGGCTTCTTAGAGCCGGATCGGGTCAATGCCGTTGGACTCGGCCCAGTAGTCAGTCATGCAGGAGGTGTCCTGGCCGTCCTTGCCCGCATGGCGCGCAAGCTGGAACATGCTGCGTGCGAGGTTGCCCATCGGCAGCGAGATCCCGGCGGACTGGGCGGCCTGGCAGGCCAGCGTCAAGTCCTTGAAACCGAGCGCGATGTCGAATCCCGGTGTCAGATCGTTGCCCAGCACCTTGACCGGCCACTTCTCCTTGAGCTGACCGTTCGACGCCGTCGTGCCCGTCAGCACGTCAAACGTCTTGCGCGTTTCCAGGCCCAGCGCGTTGGCCAGCACCAGCGCTTCCGAGTTGAGCTGGCAGTAGCAAAGCACCATGAGGTTGTTGATCAGCTTCATGCGCGTGCCCGCACCTGGCGCACCGCAGTGCAGGACCGTGGTGCCCATCTTGAGCAGTACCGGCTCAAGTTCGGCCAGGTCGGCCTGCTCGGCCCCGAGCATGAACAGGGACTCTCCGCGGTCGGCATGCGCTGCCAGGCGGCCAACCGGTGCATCGGCAAAGCGCACGCCCTTCTCGTTCGCGGCACGGCGCAGGTCATCGACCGTATCGGTGTCGATGGTGCTCAGTTCGACCAGAAAGGGGCCTTTGCGCAGCCCCGCGAGCACACCGGCTTCACCAAGGATCACCTCGCGCGCCTGCTTGGGGCCGGGCAGCATCGTGAACACGATGTCGACGGCGGCCGCCAATGCCCGCGCATCGGTCGCCCGTGTCGCCCCCTGCGCGACCAGTTTTTCCATGGGTGCCGGCTGGATGTCCAGCACTGTCAGGTCCGCGCCATTGCGCAGCAAATGAGAGGCCAAGGCAAAGCCCATGCGGCCAAGCCCGATGAATCCGACTTTCACGTTGTGTTCCTCAAAGAGATTGAATGCGTTGCAACACGGGAAGCAGATGGCTCATGAAGGCCTGCGGCGCTTCGCTCATCGGGAAGTGGCCGAGCCCCGGCATGATCGCCAGCTCGGCGCCGGGAATCAGACGTGCCAATTCCTGGCTGTCTTCGGGTGTGCAGGAGTAGTCGTACTCGCCGGTGAGCAGAAACAGGGGACACTTCGCGGTGTCGATCTTCTGGACTTTCCCGCGCAGATCGCCCTCCCCCTTGTAGAAGTACAGGTCGCCCTTGAAGATGCCCGGGCCGCCTTGCATGTAGTGCCACAGGGTTTCCCAGCGGTCACGGCTGTCCGCGCCCGGGCCGATCAGTCCCGAAACGATGCCGGCGCATACCTCCCCACCGTGCACATCGGGCCGATGCAACCAGTCCTGCTCGTAGTAGGGGTCGACGTGCGCGCCGGACTGCAGTCCGATCAGCGCCTTGAAACGTTCGGGGCACGCCAGCGCCAGATGCAACACCACGCGCCCGCCGATGGAACAGCCCATGACGATCGGCTGATGGATTTCCATCGCATCCATGAACGCCACGATGGTCTCGACGTACAGCTCGCTTGTCAGACGATATTCATGAGTCTCCCATCCGGCCGGTGGCGACGACTTGCCGTGGTACGGCAGGTCAAAGCAGATCACCTGATGGTGCTCGGTCAATGCCGGCGAATTGAGCAACTCGCGGTACTGGCGCGTGTCGCTGCCCGCGGTATGAAGGCAGAGCAGAGGCTGCCCCGAGCCCGCGGTCTCGTAGTAGACGCGGCACATGCGGCCGGCGATTTCAAGATTGATGTAGCCGCCGACGACGGCTTCCCGCTTAGCGCGCATGGAGCTGACTCCCGAGTTGACTGATCAGGTCCTTGAAATAGAGAAGGTTGCTCATGAAGATGGCCTGATCGCCTTCGATCCTGAGCGTCTTGAACCTGACCATGGCCATGAGGTCATGGAAGCGCGGCTGCGGTGTTGGCGCCCAGAACCGGTTCCAGTCGTCGTCGCCGGCCACGAGCGCGAAGGTCCAACGCGGCATGACATGCGGGCCCGGCCTGATCTGTGTCACGCGGCCATCGCGAATCGTGACGACGTAATCGGTCTCGCCCCTTCTGAGCAGAAAGCTCACGTTGACGTACCGCCCCCTGTACGCCAGCCAGTCGCTGGCACTCATGGTTGTCTGATGGGTATCGTTCATTGGTTTTGTCTCCTGCCCCGGATTCTCCACAGACCGAAAAGAAGGAACAACCGACAATTTGTCCGGAAGGGATGACCTTTGCTCATGTCTGCGATGCACAAAGTGCAGGACCGACAGGCGCGGCAGCGATCCCGCACGATGGAGCCCGCGCATCACACGACGGCCGTCAATCGGATTGAATTCGTCGGATGACGGCATGGTGCGTCATGCACGCCGCGCGGAGACCTTCCCGGATGTGGGGCTGGTATGAGTATTTGTTCGGGCTGCTGACGAAAGTCGAAGTTCTCAGGCTTCGGGGCCGCGGGCACCATTCCGACGTCACACATCCCGAACAGACGCAGGAACACACATGGATTTCAAGCTCAGCGAGGAACATCAGGCTTTCGCGGACTCGGTTGCCCGTTTTGCGCAGGACAAACTCAAGGATGGCGCGCTGGCCCGGGCGCATTCGCCCCACTACCCGTGGGACACGGCGGCGCTGCTCGCCGAGCAGGGGCTGCTGGGCATCGCCTTCTCCGAAGACGATGGCGGCCAGGGCGGCACGCTGATGCACGCGGTGCTGGCGATCGAGCAAATCGCGCTGGTTTGCCCCAGGAGCGCCGACATCGTCCAGGCTGGCAACTTCGGCCCGATCCGGACGTTCGTGGAATACGCATCGCCCGAACAGAAGGCGCGATACCTGCCGGATCTTCTGGCTGGCCGCAAGGTGGTCTCGCTGGGCATGAGTGAACCCGATGCCGGGTCCGCCGTAACCGAGTTGAAAACCAGCGCGCGCCTCGACGGCGACAGCTACGTCATCAACGGCAGCAAGGTTTTCTCCACGCACAGCCCCGACGCCGAGCTGTTCCTGATCTATGTTCGCTTCAGCCCGGGCGTCGGTGGCATCGGCTCCGTGCTGGTCGAGCGCGGCACGCCCGGCTTCCAGGTCGGCGAGCCATCATCGTTCATGAACGGCGAGCAGTGGTCGCAACTCTACTTCGATGATTGCCGTATCCCGGTGGAAAACGTGCTGCTCGGACCGGGCGGGTTCAAGAAGCAGATTTCGGGGTTCAACGTTGAGCGTCTGGGCAACTCGTCACGCGCGCTGGCGCTGGGACGCCACGCGTTCAACGTGGCCCGGGAACATGCGATGACCCGCAAGCAGTTCGGCCGAGAGCTCTGCGAATTCCAGGGTATTCAATGGAAGTTCGCGGATATGGCCATGAAGCTGGAGCAGGCGCAGATGATGCTGTACCGCGCCGCACTCGAAGGCGAGCACGGACTGCCGAGCGCGCAGAGCACGGCCATGGCCAAGCTGGCCTGCAACATGGCTGGCTGGGAGGTCTCTAACGAAGCGCTGCAGGTGATGGGCGGCATGGGCTTCAGCCAGGAATCTCTCGTGGAGTACTGCGTGCGGCGGACGCGCGGCTGGATGATCGCCGGCGGCTCCATCGAAATCCTGAAGAACCGCATCGCGGAAGGCGTCTTCGGCAGGACGTTCTCGCAGCGCCCGACCAACGGCTGACACTCGGCTGACACTCGGCGCTTGGCAAGCGGGGCCGGGGTGAATCCCGGCCTCCGTCATCCCCTTCGTGCGTGCGCTCTCCGCCACGCACGTGATCCGTGGCACGCGCAACTGGCGCGCCCACCGGCAGTCGACCACCATTGGTGGTATCATCGGCGCTCCCTGCCATACGCCGGCATCGCCCGGCGTCAAGGCTGCGGCCGCAAGACATCACATTCATAGAAGAACACGAGCGGCCTGTCGGGCGTACACCCGATTCATTCTGGGTGACAGACATCGCCCGCAAACTACCTGACCGGCGGCACGTCCGCTCCGCGACTGTCGCGCCTGTACTGGCGCCTCAGTCCGCGTAAGCACGGTCTACCTCACGCCAGTTTTCCGCCTGCGCCTATGCGCGAAGCGGCACTGATTTATCCAATGGCTGTCGACAGCCGGCAAGCGCGCGCACATGTGAAGTGGCGACAGAAGAAGCTTGCCGGGCCGAGCGCCACTGAACAGGACCAATTTGAGTACGAGCACCACCCCATTTACCGTTTCCGTGTACCCGATCCAGCAAGAGCCGGGCGTATGGTTTGCCAACTACATGATCTCGGAGTACAGGAACGGCGCCGAGCGTGTCGTCGCCAACGTCTCCATGCGGCACGCCACGCATTGCTCGGAAGCCAAGGCCAAGCAGGCCGCCCGACAGGCGGGCAAGAGCGCCGCAGCCCGGCTGCAACGTTCCGCGCAACGACGCGCGCCATCGGGTCAGGCGTGACGCAAGGCCCACTCCGGGCACCCTCTCAACGGCGCGATGCCTGCCTTACGCAGGTGCCCGTGCTGCCCACCATCCAATCCGCATACAGGAGAGCAAGCAAGACATGCCAAACAACGAAGAATGGGAAGAACTCCACCTGACCCCGGCCGGATGGATTGCCGGCAGTTACCGGCACACGCCGTGGCAGCCGGTTGCCGTGACGCCACCGGATGCTGCCGTATTGACGGTACGCCGCCACGTGACCGCTACCTATGGCGGCCCATCGCGCGCCATCGAGGATCGCACGCCGCAAACGCAGGACATGGCACTGATCGAGTCATTGCTGACGCGTTACGGCAGCCCGGAATTCGGCATCTAAGCCAGCTGCGCCACAGGCGGTGGGACAATCCGCCGCCTGCGAATCACACACTCAAACTCACACTCAGCCCAGCGGACGATGCCGTAGCCCGCCCGTGGGCGCGCCCGCCCCAACGGGCCTGAGTTCGCCGTCCCAAGGCTCGGCGTCCAGATCCAGCGCGGTGTCGCCTTCCTTGGTTTTCTCGTAGAGGTGGTCCCGGACGGCCTGCCCGATCGCCAGGCGGCATAGTGCCTCCGAGTTCGCTGCAATCTCGCCCTGAAGCGATCCCGCTCCGGTCACCACACCGAACGAACGCCTGCCATCACCGACAAAGCTGGTGAATCTGACGCCCGTGGGCTGGGCCGCATCCGCAAAGCTAACGGCCACGTGATAGGCAATTCCCTTGCCCTGGCCGGGTAACGTGCACAGAAAACTGGATGGCGCGGCGGTGTTCGTCATGCCTGAGATGTCCTCATGAGCTACGTTATCGTTCGTCTGAATACGACGGGAAGCTAGGACTATACCCGGGTCAGTTGACAATGCCAGTGACAGTGAGGCAGTTACAGGGTAACAACGGACTGACCGGTCACTTCTCCGTTGATGATTTCCTCGGCATAGCGCAGCACGGCGCGCCGGGCGGCACCTACGTTGTCCCAGGGCGTTGTGTCCAGGTGAAACGTGCGGGCCTGCGTGCTATCGGGATGTGCGCCCTCGCGGCAGATCACCACCGCCGCGTTGAAGGACCGATCCGGCCTGGGCTCCCCCCAGGCACGCGCCCCGTCGGTATGTCTGTAGACTAGAGGGTAAATGTCATACCCTTTGTAAGTGGCAGTCGGGTAAGCATCCATAGCGTACTCCTAAGCTTTTGCGGTATCTATTGCTCACTCTACTCTTCTTGCGAGGCCAGGCGTGACCTAATTTCACCCTGCGCGGCATTTCGAAGCTGCTGACTTGACTTGCGTCGGCCAGGTCCGATCGAGTCGCCCCCCGGGATCCGTCCGTACGTCTTCACGGAGGGCGGCCCCTAACAATCCGGACAAGTATCTGCCCGAGTCTTCGTGTAGAAGAAATTTGTCCCGCGACACCCAATACTCAACCCCCGAGGAGTGACCATGCACCGAGATCAACCTCCGCCGCGGAGGGTGCTGTCCACTCTCATCCGGCTGATTGCCGCCGTGCCGCTACCGATTGCGCACGCTACAGGCCGCGCTCTGGGGCGGCTTGTCTATGCCCTCCCGGGACGGTACCGACAGCACGTTCAGCAGAATACCGCCCAGGCTGGCTTTTCCGACCCGGCATTTGCCCGCCAGGCCGCAGGCGAAACCGGCGCCATGATGATCGAACTGGCACGCGTGTGGTATCGCGGCCCGGCCTGTCGCGATCAGGTGATTTGCGATGACTGGACAGTGATCGAGCAGACCCTGGCGGAAGGTCGCGGACTCATCATGCTGACACCGCACCTTGGATGCTTTGAACTGGCAGCCCGTTATGCCGCGGAGCGCATCTCGCTGACAGTCATGTTCCGGCCACACCGCAAGCCGATATTGCGGGACCTGCTTGAATCGGTACGTGCCACCTCGAGCCTGAAGACGGTACCCGCGACTTCCCAAGGCGTGCGCGCCTTCGTCCGCGCGCTGCGTCAGGGCGAAGCGGTTGGGCTATTGCCCGATCAGGCGCCCAAGGGTGAAGGCGTGTGGGTACCGTTCTTTGGCCGCAAGGCCTATACGATAACGCTGCCAGGAAAGCTCGCAGCGCAAACAGGAGCGCCGCTGATCGTTGCCGCAGGCGAGCGCCTGCCCGGTGGGCGTGGCTGGCGCATGCACGTGAAGCGCCTGTCGGGACCATTGCCGCAGACCGCCGAAGCGCAGGCAGCATGGATCAACGCCGAATTGGAAGAGATGATCAGGCGCTTTCCGCTGCAGTACCTGTGGGGGTACAACCGCTTCAAGGTCCCGTCCGGCGCTCCGGCACCCGATTCAGCCGTTGTCCCGGAACACGACGCCTCCGTTATCCAGGGTCCGCCAGCACCTCTCGCCCCTTGATGTACCCGGAGGGCGTCCGCGCGCGGCCTGCCACAGCGGTAACGCGCCCCCAAGACAAGACTCAAGCCATCACGGCAGGAAACGTGGCGCCCGCTTCTCCATGTTGGCGCGTACCGCCTCCGTCTGGTTGGGCGCGCCGATCAGCGCGTCCTGCTCGACGGACTCGGCCTGGAGAATTGCCAGCGCGTCGCCATCCTCGGTGACGCGCATCAGGCGTTTGCCCGCACGGATCGCGTCCGGGCTCTTCATGGCGATCTCGCGTGCGACGGCCATTGCCGCGGCCCTTGGATCTTCACACACGCGCGTGGCCAGCCCCAGTTCCACGGCCTCGGTACCGCTGATGATGCGTCCTGTGTAGATCAGTTCGTTCAGCACATCTGGCCGCACGAGCCCGCGCGTCAGCAACATGCCGCCCATGTCCGGCACCAGGCCCCACTTGATCTCCATGATCGAAAGCTTGGCATCGGCCGTCACATAGCGCAGGTCCGCGCCCAGCGCCACCTGGAGCCCACCGCCAAAGGCAGCGCCATGCACCGCGGCGATCACCGGCACGGGCAGTTCGCGCCAGACCGTGCAGGCGTATTGCGGGTGATTCGACATGCCATGCGTGCGCGGCGTCAGCCGGCCACGCTTGAGCGAGGGGTCGGTCCCTTCGCCCAGACTAGCCATGCGGCCCATGTCCAGTCCCGCGCAGAACGCCTTGCCTTCACCGGAAATCACGACAGCGCGCAGACCCGGCATCTCGGCCAGTTGCCGGCCCGTGTCGACCAATGCGTCGAACATCGCCTGGTCCAGCGCGTTCATCTTGTCGGGACGATTCAGGCGGACTTCGGCCACGCCTTCCTCGATGGTTACAACGATACGTTGGGAGTTGTCAGCAGTCATTCCAAGGGCTTCTCATTGATACAGCATGTTGCAGCGGTCGCATCCCGGATTTCGGTGACTGGCTTCCAGGGCGCGCCGGACATGGCACCGCGGACCAAAAAAATCCCGTCGGACACGCTCCACGCGTGCACTCCGACGGGGCTTTGGAAAACGTGTGCCGCGCGGTCAGAGCCTTTCGACGATCGTGACGTTGGCCATGCCACCGCCCTCGCACATGGTCTGCAAGCCATAGCGCTTGCCGCGCTGATGCAGCGCATGGACCAGCGTCGTCATCAGCTTGGTTCCCGAGCCACCCAGCGGATGGCCCAGTGCGATCGCGCCGCCGTTGACGTTCAGGCGCTCCGCGTCGGCGCCCAGCGCCTGCAGCCAGGCCAGGGGGACCGGCGCGAACGCCTCGTTGACCTCGTAGAGATCGATATCGTCGATCCGCATGCCGGCCCGCTTCAGCGCGCGCTCGGTAGCGGGCAGCGGGGCCTCCAGCATGACCACCGGATCATGTCCGAGCACGCTCATATGGTGGATGCGTGCCAGCGGCTTGACGCCCAGCATCTTCAACCCGCGTTCGTTGACAACCATGACGCCGCTCGCACCGTCGCAGATCTGGCTGGCAGTGGCCGCCGTGACGCTACCGCCTTCGGCGATCAGCTTTACCGAGGCGATGCCATCCAGCGTCGCGTCGAAACGAATGCCTTCGTCGATGGTGTGGAACTCGCCGAGATCGCTGCCGTCATTCCTGCGCGCGGCCAGCGGCAGGATCTCCTGCTCGAAGCGCCCTGCCTTCGTGGCCGCGGCGGCGAGCTGATGGCTGCGCAGCGCATAGGCATCGAGCGCGGCCTTGTCGAGCTTGTACTTCTTCGCGATCATCTCCGCGCCGGTGAACTGGCTGAACTCCACGCCCGGATAGCGCGCCTGCATTTGCGGGCTGACATAGTGGCCCAGGCCGTTCTTTCGCGGCAGCGTGCTCGGGGTGCCCATCGGCACGCGGGACATGCTTTCCACGCCGGCGGCGATCACCACGTCCATGGTGCCCGACATCACGGCCTGCGCCGCGAAATGCAGCGCCTGCTGCGAAGATCCGCACTGGCGGTCGACCGAGGTAGCCGGCACCGATTCCGGCAGCTTCGAAGCCAAGACCGCGCCACGCGCGATGTTCGAGGACTGCTCGCCCGCCTGGCCGACGCAGCCCATGATGACGTCCTCCACCATGCTCGGGTCGGCCCCGCTGCGCTCGACAAGCGCGTTGAGCACCTGCCCCGCGAGGTCCGCGGGATGCCAGCCGGACAGGCGGCCATTGCGACGGCCGCCGGCGGTGCGGACGGCGGAAACGATATAGGCTTCGGACATGGTGTCTCCAGTGATGAGATGACAGGCTGGCGCCCGATCTACCGTCGGGCCGCCTCCCTGAAAGCAGGAATGCCGGTTAGCGCGCCGCCATGCGAATCGCGCCGTCCAGACGCACGGATTCGCCGTTGAAGTAGCGGTTGACGATCATGGTCTCGGCCAGTTGCGCATATTCGTCCGGATCGCCGAGCCGCTTCGGGAACGGCACCGACGCGGCCAGCGCGGACTTCACGTTGTCGGGCAGGCCCTGCATCAACGGCGTGTTGAACAGGCCAGGCATGATCGTGTTCACGCGGATGCCTTCGCTCATCAGGTCGCGTGCGATCGGCAGCGTCATGCCAGTGATCGCCGCCTTGGACGCACTGTAGGCCGCCTGGCCCATCTGCCCGTCCTCCGCCGCCACCGACGCCGTATTGATGATGGTGCCGCGTTCGCCGTCATCGAGCGGGTCCAGCGTCAGCATTCCGGCGGCGGACTTGGCAATGCAACTGAAGGTGCCCACCAGGTTGATCTGGATGATCCGGTTGAAGTTGGCCACAGGGAAGTGGCGGATTTCTCCCGTCGATTTGTCCCGGCCCGCCGTCTTGGCGGAGAAACCGGTGCCGGCACAGTTCACGAGCACGCGCTCCTGTCCATGTGCCGCGCGCGCCTTGGCAAATGCGGCGTCGACCTGCTCCTCGTTGGTCACGTCGACCTTGCAGAACACGCCACCAAGCTCGCGCGCCAGCGCTTCCCCCAGCTCCGCATTCAGATCGAACAGCGCCACCTTGACGCCGGCGCCGGCCAGGCGTCGCGCGGTGGCGGCACCCAGGCCGGAAGCGCCACCGGTGATGACCGCGGCAATGCTGGAATCGAGTTTCATTGCATATCCTTGCGTGAATGGAAGACTGCCGTCGCATCTGGCCAGCCGGCGACACATGCCACCGGCATCGGCCATGCGGGGTTCAGACGAAATACTTGCGCGTCGCTTCGATGCGGTTCTGACAATCGCTGACCATGCGCGAGATCAGTTCCGCGCAGGTCGGAATATCGTCGATCAGGCCAATGCACTGGCCGGCGCTGACCACGCCGTTGTCGACCTCGCCCGATTGCAGCGCCGCGCGGCCACGGGTACCGGTCACCAACGGACGGATGTCGTCGAACACGCAACCGCCGGGGCGCCGTTCCATGGACACCACTTCCTCGGCGATGGCGTTGCGGAAGACGCGCGCCGTGTTCTTCAGCGTGCGGAAGATCAGAGCGGTGTCACGCTCGGAACCATTGACCAGCGCCTGCTTGATGTTGTCGTGAATCGGCGCTTCCTTCGTCACGCAGAATCGCGTGCCCATGTTCACGCCCTCGGCGCCCAGCGCCAGCGCGGCGGCCATGCCACGTCCGTCCGCGATGCCGCCGGATGCGATCACCGGAATCTCCAGCGCCCGCGCGGCGGCGGGGATCAGCACCAGCCCGCCCACGTCATCTTCGCCGGGATGGCCGGCGCATTCGAGGCCGTCGATCGAAACAATGTCCACGCCATTGCGTTCGGCGGAGAGCGCATGTCGCACGGTAGTGCACTTGTGCACGATGGTCACGCCTGCCGCCTTGAAACGGGCGATGAAGTCCTTCGGGCTGTTACCTGCGGTCTCCACGATGCGCACGCCGCCATCGATGATCGCGTCCACGTACTCGGCATACGGCGGCGGATTGATCGACGGCAGGATGGTCAGGTTCACGCCGAAAGGACGATCGGTCATCTCGCGTGTGCGTGCGATTTCGTTGCGCAGGGCATCCGGCGTGGGTTGCGTCAGCGCGGTCAGGATGCCAAGGCCACCTGCATTGGAAACGGCCGAGGCCAGTTCGGCCAGACCTACCCACTGCATGCCGCCCTGGATGATCGGATAGTCGATGCCAAGCAAACGCGTGACGCGGGTTCGCATGGGATTGCTCACGATAGTGACTCCTTGAATCAAGTTAGGACTGGTGTTGCCTCCACCAGTCTGCAAAAGCGTGTTGCTCAGCCTGCGCTTGCCGGCTGCAGCGCGCCCCAATGCGCTAGCGCGGCATCGAGGGCGACCCTTCTTTCGGATTGCGGCGCGGCCGCAGGGGTGCGCGAGAAACGCGGCGCTGCGGCAGGCTGAACCACGCCCTGCAGCGTGACGAAGGCCTCGCGTTCGCGGTTGTGCGGGTGCTCGGGCGCCTCGTCCCAATCCAGCACCGGGGCGAAGCACGCATCGGAACCCTCCAGGAGCGCGCACCACTCGGCGCGCGTCCGGGTACGGAAGATGTCCGCCAGTCGCAGCTTGAGCAGCGGCCAGCGCGCGGTTTCCATCTGGCCGTCGAACAGCGGGTCCTCGATGCCGCAACGCTCGCGCAGCGCGGCGTAGAACTGCGGCTCAATCGCACCGACCGCAACATACTTGCCATCGGCGCAGGCATACGTGTCGTAGAACGGCGCGCCGCCGTCGAGCAGATTCTCGCCACGTTGATTGTTCCAGCGACCGCCGGCCTTCATGCCGTACTGCATAGCGGAAAGCAACGCCGATCCATCCGTCATCGCGGCATCGATCACCTGGCCACGTCCGGACTGGCGCGCCTCGTACAGCGCAGCCATCAGGCCGAACGCGAGCATCATGCCGCCACCGCCGAAATCGCCAACCAGGTTCAATGGCGGCACCGGCGCTTCGCCGGCCCGGCCAATCGCGTGCAGCGCGCCGCTGATGGCGATGTAGTTGATATCGTGGCCGGCGGCCTGCGCCAGGGGACCGTACTGGCCCCAGCCGGTCATGCGGCCGTAGACAACCCGGGGATTGCGCGCGAGGCAGACATCCGGCCCCAGTCCGAGCCGTTCCATGACGCCAGGCCGGAAGCCTTCCACCACAACATCCGCGCGGGCGATCAGTTCCAGCGCGGCATCTCTTCCAGAAGCCTCACGCAGGTCCAGCGGTATCGTGCGCCGGCCCCGTGCCAGCACATCCGCAGGATTCACCTTTGCCTCGACGCCCGGCGCCGTGGGGCGCGTGATCCGGAGCACATCGGCACCGTGATCCGCCAGCAACATGCAGCAGAACGGCGCGGGCCCCAGCCCGGCGAACTCGACAACCTTCAAACCTTCCAGCGAACCTGCCATACCTGCCCCTATCGCGCCAGTGGCGCTCACATCACGGTCAACGCCGCTATGGTGCGTCAAACAGGGGGGTAACGAATCGTCGGAAGCGACGAAATCCATGCGCGAGCGTTGCCTGGCGGAACGCTCCTGAGCGTCCCGCCGCGGATTCAGGCAATCACACCGAGTCGGCGCGCGATAGCAACGGCCTGCGTGCGGCTGTGGGCGCAGATCTTGTTGTTGATGTTGCGCAGATGCGTGCGCACGGTGCTGTCGGAGACGAACAGTTTCTCCGCGATGGCGCTGTTGGAATAGCCCTCGGCAAGCAGCTGTAGCACGCGGATTTCCTTCGGCGTCAGCGGATCCAGCAGTTGCGGCCGGTCTCCCGCGATTGGCTCCGGAGACTCCTCGATCGGCCCACATGCCTGCACCAGCCGCAGCACGAATTCGGCCAGAACGGGATCGCGCTGGGCGCCGCCGCTCGACTCCAGCGTCCGCGAGAACTGCGCCAGCAGCGGCCCGACGCGATTGCCGCCTTCGTCGAGCAGCAATCGCGCGAAGCCTTCCGCGCAGGCGGCCTTCAGCATCGGTGCCAATATCGCCTGCGCCGCCGCAGGTTCGCCGGCGCGCTGATACGCCAGCGCGCACAGCAACCGGAGCTTCATGGCCCGTCGATGACGTCCATCGTGATCGGCAAACTCGGCGGCTGCCCGCAGGCGGGCCACCGCGGCCATCGCCGCCTGTGCGTCGCCGGCCAGCGCCTCCCAGCGCAGTTGCGCGAGTTCCAGGTAATCCAGATCGTTGGCGATCAGATGCAGACGGCTTACACGTTCCCACAGGGCCGGGTCGTCGGCACGCGCCAGTTCGTCCTTCGCGGCCCGGGTATGCCCCTGCATCAGCAGGATGCGGGCACGTTCGAGCTTGGCGCCGGCCGCCACGCGCGCCTGGCGTCTGACGTGGCCCAGATACTCGAGCTGCGTCAGCGTCTCGAACGCCTCGTCCACATCGCCTCTGGCAAACGCGATGCGCGACAGCATGACGTGCCCGAGCGTGACGTGATCACCCAGCAGCACATCGCGCGCGAGCGGCACATAGACCCGCAACAGATGCGCGGCCTGGGCCAGATCGTTCGCCTCATAGACCGTGGCCGCATACATCACGCCGGCCCAGGCATTACCGCCCGTGTAGCCGTAGTGTTGGGTGCTACCGCTGCCAACAGCGATCCGCAGACGCGCCGTGGCCTCGCGCAGGCGCCCGCCCTGCAGGTCGAAAATGGCCTCGACGGTTTCGGAGTACATCATGTTGAAAGCGCTGCTGTCGGCGCCCTGCGTGCGGCGTGCGGTTTCCAGCAGACGCCGCGATTCGGCATGCTGCCCCGACACGGCGAACACGTTCGCCATCGCATTGGCAAGCACCATGTCCGCGAAGGCCACGCCGGTGGGCCAGTGCTTCAGGCATTCGCGCCCGACTTCCAGCGCGCGTTCGAGCTGGTCCATCATCGACAGCAGCGTCGGCCGCAGCGCGAGAACATGCGGACGCACCGCCGGATCGTCGGAGTCCCGCAACCCGCTGCGTTCCAGCAGGTCCATCGCCTCCAGGGGGCCGCGCGTGAACGTCAGCGCCCAGATCCGGATGGCCTGCAGCGGCAGGTGATCGCGCAGGACGTCCTCGGGCAGCGCGTCGAACCAGCGTGTGAGCAGCCGCATACGCCCCTGCCCGAGCAGCGCCGGCGCGTGCGCGATCAGCAGCGTCACGGCATACGCGTAATCGCCGCCTTCGATCGCATGGTCGATGGCGGGCACGGGACGATCCTGTGACTGGAACCATCCGGCGGCGGCATGGTGCAGGCGCGGCACCTCGGCAGGCGCTTCGCGCTGCAATTGCGCCTTCAGAAATTCGGCGATCAGGCTGTGGTAACGCCACGCCCGGTCTTCACTCTCGATCGGCGCGATCAAGCTGGAAGCTTCGAGTTGCCGCAGGATCGCCTCGCAATCCACATCGGGCAGCAACACGTGACACAGCTGCGGGTTCAGATAGCGCAGGATGCTGGTGCGCAGCAGGAACTGGCGTACCGGCTCGGGCTGCCGGGCCACCACGTCTTCGGCCAGATAGTCGGCCACCGACCGGCTGGTGCCCGAGAAACGGTCGATGAACTCGGTATGCGCTTCGCTGCGCTCCAGCGAAGCCGATGCGAGCGACAACGCGGCCGCCCAGCCCTCCGTCTTGCGATACAGGCGCTGCAGATCATCCGCCGCAAGCGGCATCGGCCGCACCGTGCGGAAGAACTGCTCGGTTTCCTCGATCGAGAAACGCAGCGCCGTGGCGTCGATTTCCAGCAACTGGCCTCGGGCGCGCAGGCGGCCCAGCCTCACATCGGGCGTGCTGCGCGAGCCGATGATGAGCTGGCCGTTATGCGGCAGATGGTCGATGATCTCGCGCACCCAGGCGATCACCCCGGGCTCCTGAAGCACTTCGAAATCGTCGAGGAAGAATGCGAACGGCTCCGGGTAGCCTGCCAGGCAGTCCATGCTCTGCAGCGCGGCTTCGCCGGTGGTGCGTGGCGCGGGTCGGCCGATATCCGCGATGGCGTCGTCCCCGACGATGGCCGCCAGCGCCGCTTCGAAGCCGGACAGGAAGCGTACCGGGTCGTTGTCGGCGCTATCGAGCGTGAGCCATGCGGTTGCCACCGATGCCGCCTCCAGCCGCGCGCGGTACTGCAGCATGGCGGTCGTCTTGCCGAACCCCGCAGGCGCCCGGACGATCACGAGCCTGGCCGACGACGCGGCGCGCAGCATGTCGCCAACGCCTTGCCGGATCACCTGGGATGCGGGGGCAACTGGCGGCCTGAGCTTCATGCTCGGCACATGCCGTGTCATGCTCGGCGGCGAAGTCATCTGCTGGAAGAGTGGGCTGGACGCGAACTGGGCAGTTTAGCAAAGCGTCCCCCCTATGTCGCCGCCTGATCCATCTCTGGCCCATCCGCGGGCTTTAGTCCATCTTCTCCGTCAGACCCAGCGAGCGGCTGATGATCTCGAGCATGATCTCGGACGCGCCGGCAAAGATCCGCGATACGCGTGCGTCGCGATACATGCGGCTGATCCGGTATTCGTCCATATAGCCCGAGCCGCCGTGCAGTTGCAGGCAGTCGTCGATCACGCGGTTCTCCAGCTCCGTGCTCAGCAGCTTGGCAGACGCCGCCGTGACGGCATCCAGCCGGCCCGCGTTGTGCTCCATGACAAGCGCATCGAGCCAGATCTGCATGGCGTCGAGCTCGGCGCGGCGGCGGGCCAGCACGAAGCGTGTGTTTTGCAGGGCACCGATCGGGCGACCGAATGCGCGGCGCTCCTTAACGTAGGGCAGCGTCAGATCGAACGCGGATTGCGCGTGCGCGATCGACTGGCACGCGCACAACAGACGCTCCTCTTCAAGGCCTTCCGCCAGATAGGCAAAACCGCGCGCCGGATTGCCCAGCACGTTCTCGTCCGGGACGAAGACATCGTTGAAGAACAGTTCCGCCGTGTCTTGCGCATCCAGTCCAAGCTTTTTCAGTCGACGGCCCCGCTCGAATCCCGCCATGCCGCGCTCGACGACGAACAGGCCGAAGGCACGGCGCTCGTCGGGGTTGGTACGCGCGACCACGATGACGGCATCCGCGTTGAGCCCGTTCGAGATGAACGTCTTGGCGCCATTGATGACCCAGCCGCCGTCACGCCGCTCGGCACGTGCGCCGATCCCGGCCAGATCGGAGCCCGCGCCCGGCTCCGTCATGGCAATCGCCAGGATCGTCTTGCCGCTCGCCGCGCCGGTCAGCCACCGGCGCTTCTGTGCCTCCGTGCCCAGCCGGCCAATATATGGCGCGACCAGCCGCGAATGGAGCGTCAGATACACACCGACATCGCCGTGGCGAATCAGCTCTTCGAAGAGGATCTGTTCGTAGCGGAAATCGGTCACGCCCGCGCCGCCATAGGCTTCATCAGCCCACATCAGCAACAAGCCCTGCTCGCCGGCTTTCTCGAAGATGGCACGGTCGCAGCAGCCCTGCTCGCGCCACTGGTCGACATACGGGGTGATTTCGTTCTGCACGAATCGCGCGACCGAAGCACGGAACTGCTCGTGATCGGCATCGAAGATCAGGCGGCGGGTCTGGGACATGGCGATGGAAGGAAGGGATGCGACCGATGGCCGATCTTAGGACCGGTGCCACTGCCGTGCCTCGTCGAATCCGACGAATCTCCCCTAGGGAAAATCCGGAGCCGCAAGATCATCCATTCCGACGACGCGCCAGCCGTATCGCCGCCTGACAATGCTCCGCAGGCAGTGCTCCGACAACCGATAACGGGAGACAGTTCGTGTATCTGACACAGGCTCTGCACAAGGCATTCCGCGAAAACCCGTCTGGCGTCGCGACGATTTTTGCGCAACGCAGCACGACGTTCTCCCAGCTCATCGACCGGGTTGCAAGACTGGCCGGCGCCTTGCGTGGCCAGGGCGTTGCTGCGGGCGACCGGGTTGCCATGCTGGCGCTCAACTCCGACCGCTACGTCGAGTACATCTTCGGCACGCTCTGGGCCGGCGCGGCGCTGAACCCCGTCAACACCAGGTGGAGCGTCGCGGAAATCGCCTACTCGATGGAGGATTGCGGCACCGGCGTGCTGCTCGTGGACGACAACTTCCTGGAACTGATCGGGCCACTACGCGAGCGTTGCCCCTGCATCCAGACCGTCATCTATTGCGGCGATGCCGAGACCCCCGCAGGCATGGTCGACTACGAGCAACTGGTGCGGTCCAGCGCGCCGATTGACGACAGCCTGCGCAGTGGCCACGATCTTGCCGCAGTGCTCTACACGGGCGGCACCACCGGCGCGCCCAAGGGCGTCATGCTGTCGCACGCCAATATCGCCAGCAACGTGCTGTCGTCACTGGCAGCCGCATCGCGCCCGCCTGTGACATCGATCCTGCAGATGGCGCCGATGTTCCATATCGCGGCGCTCAGCTTCGTCTTTCAGGCCGTGACGCGCCTCGCCACGCAGGTGATCCTGCCCGGGTTCGACCCCAAGGCCGCGATTCGCGACCTCAGCCGCTACCGCATCAACGAGGTTTTCACCGTCCCGACGATGCTGAAGATGATGCTCGACGATCCCACGTTCGCCGACCATGACCTGAGCAGTCTCAGGAACATCATCTACGGCGCTGCCCCGATTGACGGCGCACTGCTGCAGCGCGCCATGGCGCAGATTCCGTCCAGCCAGTTCCTGCAGGCCTATGGGATGACGGAGACCTCGCCTGTCTCGGCGATACTGGCGGCCGATTGTCACGTCGTCGGCAGTCCGAGGCTGAAGGCGGCCGGCCGCCCGGCGCCCGCGTGCGAAGTGCGCATCGTCGATCCGGCAACGGACGAAGACTGCCCGACGGGCGCGGTGGGCGAGGTCGCGGTGCGCGGCCCGGGCGTGATGCTTGGCTACTGGAACAAGCCGGAAGAAACCGCCCGCGCGTTGCGCAATGGCTGGATGCACACCGGCGATGCCGGATACCTGGATGCGGACGGCTTTCTATACGTCACCGATCGCATCAAGGACATGATCATCAGCGGCGGCGAGAACGTCTATTCGACCGAAGTCGAGAATGCGATCCTCACGCACCCCGCGGTGCAGCTGTGCGCGGTGATCGGCATCCCTGACGAGAAATGGGGGGAAGCCGTGCATGCGGTCATCGTGGTCCGACCCGGCCACGAACTGTCTGTCGATGCGGTGCACGCGCATTGCCGCGAGCGGATCGCCAGCTATAAATGCCCCCGCAGTGTCGAGTTTCGCGCCGACATGCCGCTCTCGGCGGCAGGCAAGCTCCTCAAGTACAAGCTGCGGGAAGTCTACTGGCAGTCGCACGACCGGCGAATCTGAGCGGTAGCAAGGCAGACGAGGCGCGGGCGATGCCCGCGCCTGCCCGATTCATGCCGTCGGCAATCGATAGTTGCGGTAGTCCTCACGCAACTTCGTCTTGAGCAGCTTGCCAGTCGCGGTATGCGGCAGCTGATCGACGAACACAACATCGTCCGGCACCCACCATTTCACGACGCGCTCGCTCAGGTACTGCAGCAACTCTTCGCGCGTGACATCCTTGCCGGGACGCTTCACCGCCAGCAGCAGTGGGCGCTCCTGCCACTTCGGATGCGCGACGGCGATGATCGCCGCCTCGTGCACGGCAGGGTGACCGATCGCCGTGTTTTCCAGGTCGATCGAGGAAATCCATTCCCCACCCGACTTGATGACATCCTTGGCACGGTCCACCAGTTGCACGTACCCGTCCGGGTCGATGGTGCCGATATCGCCGGTGGGAAACCAGCCGTCCTTGTCCAGCACCTCGCCACCCGTGTGCTTGAAGTAACCGCTTGCAATCCACGGTCCACGCACATGCAGGTGGCCGAAGGCGCGTCCGTCGTGCGGCAATTCCTGACCGTCGTCGCCGATGATCTTCAGGCCCACGCCCCATACCGCGCGTCCGGCCTTCATCTTGATCGTGGTCTGTTCGTCCTTGGGCAGGGCGGCATGCTTTGGCAGCAGGCGGCCGGTGGTACCGATCGGGCTGGTTTCCGTCATGCCCCATGCCTGCAGGTACTCGACGCCGAAATCGCGCTCGCAGCGCTCGATCATGCTGCGCGGCGATGCGGCGCCGCCCGAGCCGATGATCTTCAGGCCAAGCGCCTTCATGTCGATCTCTGGGTGCTCGTCCAGGAACTGGAAGAGCATGAGCCAGATGGTCGGCACCGCCTGGGAGACAGTCACGCCTTCGTCGCGCATCAGTTCATAGAGCGATTGCCCATTGAGGTGCGGCCCCGGCATCACCATCTTGGCCCCGACCATGGCCGCCGCATACGGCATTCCCCAGGCGTTGGCATGGAACATCGGGACCGCCAGCAGCACAGACGTTGACGCGCCCACGGCAAACGCATCCGCCGCGCACGCCACGAGCGAATGCAGCACGGTAGACCGATGCGAGTACAGCACGCCCTTCGGATTTCCGGTGGTGCCCGACGTGTAGCACAGCGACGACGCCGCGCGCTCGTCCAGTTCCGGCCAGTCATACGTATCGCTATGCTCCGCGAGCAGGTCCTCGTAGCAAAGCAGGTTGGGCACGTCAATCGCGGGCATGTTCGCCCGATCCGTCATGGCGACGTAGTGCTGGACGGATTTCAAGGCCGGCGCCAGCTTCTCGACCAGCGGCGCGAAGCCAATATCGAAGAACAGGACCTTGTCCTCCGCGTGGTTGACGATGTACTCGATCTGCTCGGGGAACAGACGTGGATTGACCGTGTGCAGGATCGCCCCCGAACCGGATACTCCGAAATACAGTTCGAAATGTCGATGCGTGTTCCAGGCAAGCGTGCCGACGCGATCCGCCACCCCGACACCGAGACTCGCCAGTGCGTTGGCAACGCGCTTGGCACGCCGATGGATCTCGGCATAGTTGGTACGGTGGATCGGGCCCTCTACCGTTCTCGCGACGATCTCCCGCGTTGGATGGTACGTGGCCGCGTGCTCGATCAGCGATGAAATCAACAGCGGTCGGTCCTGCATCAGTCCCAGCATCGTGTCTCCTCCACTCTATGTATCGGTGTGCTTGTCGGTGTGCTTGTCGGTGTGCTTGTCGGTGTGCTGCCAGGATGCGGTGGGGCCCGGGCCTGGCTTTTCGTGGTTGGCCTGCCCGCCAGCAGTGTCGGTCGCGCTGGCCTGGCGAGTAATCGTCGAAAGCGACGAATTTCGGCGCTGGAAGGTGTTCGCGCTCAGCGCTTCAGGGACAGCAGGGTGCGGCAGCCGGCCGGCAGCGGATGCGCGGCGTGGGCCTTGACGGCGAGCGCCAGCTGCTCGGCAAGCGCCCCGGGGAACGGCGCCGCCCGGCGCGTTTCCAGGTTCACGTGTACCGAGAGCTGTTCCATGGTGGCCGCCACGTATCCCTCGGTGGCATGGGAGAGTTCCATCAGGCAAAGCAGACGCTTGTCGTCGGACTGCAATGCGCGCACGCGCAGCACAACCGGAGATCCGACCAGCAGTTCGCGGTAGTAGGCCACATGGATGTCGACGGTGTAGATCCCGCAGCGGGTGGCCTCGGTGTAGCCGAGCCCCACGCCGAGTTGCTCAAGCAGCTTGAAGCCCTCGCGGTCGAACACCTCCACATACCGGGCAGCGTTCATATGACCGTACTCGTCGATCCAGCCTTTTTCCACTTCGAATGTCGAACTGGGAAGTTCAGAGCTTTCAGAGCTTTCGGACCATGCGGACATGCTGTCTCCTGATCTGCGCAGCCTTACACATCGGCTGCCGATGTTGTTGTCCGCAAATGGTACGCCAATGCCTTAGTATTCGGCTGCCCCGCAGATCCCCCGCGTATACCCCAACATTTCCGCATATCGCGGACTCATTTGAAATTTCTCTTGTTGACGCCCGCGCAATAGGGAGTCCGCCCTTACCGGCGGAACGCAAGTTTGCAGTGCAGCAAAGGGGCGCAATGGAGGTCGCATTGCATGGCTCGCAACTACGCCGCCTGTGCCTCCACCCAGTGGCTTTCCACCATACGCCGATCCAGCAGGGGGATGATGGTCCCAAAGCCCAGGTGCTGAAAGTGCGCCGACTCGCGATGAGCTGTCAGTCCGTCGGCATCGCGATACTTCTCCAGGATCACGAAGTGGTTGGGATCGGCTGGCGAGCGGAAGTACTCGTAGTAGAGATTCGCGGACTCGGTGCGCGTGGCCTCGGCCAGCTCGGCCAGCAGCCGCGACACCTGATCGCCGTTGCCCGGCTTCGCGTGGTAGTGCGCGATGACCTGCAGATAGGAGGTGGACAAGGGGTTATTTCCTGATTGTCTTGGCTTGCGGATCAAAGGCCCACAAGCGCTGATCGCTGGTCGATACCGCAAGCGCATCATGGGCGATGGCACTGCGGATATCGTCCTGGGTGCTGACAAAGCCGGACGCCACAATGGGCGGCAGCCCTTTTCGAACGGACCCGGACAGGTGCTGCAGCATTGGCGCCGGCATCAACTGAACCAGGTTCGCATCGCTCTGTTCCAGCGCCTTGACGCTGCGTGGCCACGTGGACCGGTCGGTCACGAAGACCTTCTGCATGGTCATCATCCCGGCGCGATTGGCACGCTGGATGGTAGCCACGCGCGTCGACACGAGACTGGTGACGCCGATGTCGGCCAGGTACTCGACGCCGCCCTTGTCCTGCGACAACCCTTCGCAACTATCAATATTGACGATCACGTACTTGCCGGCCTTCGTCAGCGTGGCAATCACGGGTTGCAGCCGCCGCAGTTCCACGTTGGCGACAATCGAGACTTCCGCCTCGCTGTCGATAAAGGCATCGATCTGGTCCGCGCCGTATAGCGTGGCGATTACAGGGTGTCGTGTCAGGCGGGCGCCGAGAGACCTGTCCATGGCTTACTTCTTCACTTCGTGGGTCAGCACGTCCGAAAGGCCGAGCTTGCCCGGATTGAGGATATTTTGCGGATCAAGTGCCCGCTTCACTGCCACCAGCACCGGGAACGCCGTGTCGAGCGACGGCGCCATGTAGGGCGCGCGCAGCAGACCGATGCCGTGATGGTGGCTCAGCGCGGCATTGTATTGGATGAGCACCGCGTTCGCCGCATCCCATGCCGCGCGATACCACTTCTGGCGATCCTCCACGGCCACGTCACCGCGCAACGAAAAATACAGGCACGCGCCATCCACATAGGCATGCGACTGGTGCGCGGAACCCGCCAGCGTGCCGGGCACCGCGTTGATCGCCGCCACCACGTCGGTGTAGATCGCGGCCAGATCGCTCCAAGGGCCAGCCATCTCTAGCGTGTCGGCCACGAAGCCGGGGCTGCGCTTGAAGCCTTCGGCACTCTTGCCAGTCAGGTAACGCGTGTCGAGCCAGCGCTCGAAGATCGCGTCACCATCGAGCCTGTCACCAAGTTCGGCGCAGACACGCTCGCTGATTGCCATCACGGCGTCGACCATTTCCTTTGCGCCTTCATCGGCCACCAGCAGCACGTTGGTGTCGGGCAGGCCGAACTGCACGCCGCTTTCGAGTTCGTCGTAGAGACGCAGCGCGGCGGGATTCGCGCCACGTTGCATGATCTCGCGGCACGCATCGAGGCCGATCGCGAAGGTCTTGAAGCCGTAGGCAATGGCGCGGCCATAGTCGGGCAGACGATGCAGCTTCAGGCGCACGCGCACGATTACCCCGAGCGTGCCTTCCGATCCAATGAACATCTGCATCAGGTCCGGGCCCAGCGCAGCGCGGGGATAGCCTCCCACGGTCACCAGGCTGCCGTCGGCCAGCACCACGTCCATGCCGACCACCATGTCCTCGATCTTGCCGTAGCGCGTGGAAAGCTGGCCTGCGCCGCGGCATGCCACCCAGCCGCCGACCGTGCTGATCGCATACGACGACGGCCAGTGGCCCATCGTCATGCCGTACTCCTGCTGAATCGTCTGCTCGAAGATATCGCCGAACATGCCTGACTCCACTTCGACGATCTGGCTCTCGCGGTCGAAGCCCAGCAGCCTGTTCACATCACACACATCGAGCACGATGCCGCCGCGCACGGGCAGCGCCGCGCCAGTCACGTTGCTGCGGCCAGCCGATACGGTCACGGGAATGGCTTTGGCGTGCGCAATGCGCATCACCGCCTGAATCTGTTCGATCGTGGAGACACGCACGATCACGCCACGCGGTGTGGCAGGCTTGCCGCCCGTCTCGGTCATCATCGAGCCAGCCCACCAGTCGCGCGTCCACTCAACCACGTCACTGGTGGCGGTCAGAACGTGATCGGCGGCCTTGCGCAACGCGTCGAGCGCGTCGTTGTCGACCGCGACGGCATCCCGCTGCAGGCCCGGCGCGTCCGGCGTCGCCGTGATGCTCCCGGCAAAGTGAGGTGGCGTGTGCTTGCCGACGACGTAGTTGCCACGGTTGTAGCCGCGCTTGATGGCTTCCTTGCTGATCATGTTGCTTCTCCCATTAGGACGGATTTTTCGAGGGCGACAGCGGCCAGGTAGTCACTGACCTGCTGCGCGACGGCCTGCCCGGAGAGTCCGAGCTCGGCCTGGAGGATCTGGGCCACGCGTGGCGCGGCCTGCGCCGATGCGTCACGGGCCATCAGCCGCGCGCGAATGCGGCGCGACAGCACGTCGTCAACGGTGCCGGCCAGTTCGTGACGCACGGCATAGACGATTTCGGCTTCGGAATGCGGTAACCCTTCGACAATGGGCCGCGCGAGCGACGGGTCGGCCTGGAGGATGTCACTGACGAAGCGCGCCTCGGTGCCATAGCGCTCGCCCAAGTGCGCGGACATGCCACCCGACGCAACGATGGCTTGCGGATCGTATCCGGCAGCGCCAAGCAGAAAGGCCGACTTCGTGCGGCATTTCGCACGCTTGCCAAGAACCTTCTGCGCCGCGTCGACGGTCTGCTCCGCCATATGGCGCGAAGTGGTGAGCTTGCCGCCTACGATCGTCACCAGCCCATCACCAGCGATATGGATGTGATGGTCGCGTCTGACTTCCAGCGTCTTGCCGCCGGGCGGTGCCACCAGCGGACGACAGCCGGCGATGCTACCGACCACGTCTTCTGGCGCGATATCGGTCTTCAACGCCGAACGCGCGCCCTCCAGCAGAAAATCAAGCTCCTGCCGCGTGCACATGACATTGTCGAGATCGCCTTCGTAGTCTTCGTCCGTGGTGCCCAGGTACGAGACGTTGCCCCAGCGCGTGATCGTGGCGCGACGACTGCGGCCCGGCACGGGGATCGTCACCGTGCAGTCATTGCGGATCTTGAGCCACGGAATGGCGACGTGAACACCCTTGGCGGGCCGGATATTCAGGGTCTTCTGTTCGCCCTTTCTGCCGCCGGTCCAGTCGCGCAGCCACACGCCGGTGGCCATGATGACCACGCCGGCACGCACGCGGATCTCGCGGCCATCGGCTTGAATGATCGCGCCGTCCACCTTGCCGCTGGCATGACGCGTGATTTCCGTGACCAATGCGTGGTTGGTCACCACCGCACCGTGAAACGCGGCGGTGCGCGCGATATTCAGCGTCAGCCGCGCATCATCGACGCGCGCATCGAAGTACAGGAAGCCGCCTTTCAGATGTTCATCGTTGAACGTCGGGCAATGCGACAGCACTTCCGCCTTCGTCAGCTTCTGGTGCAGGATGCCTTCGCGCCAGCCGCCGGCCAGATCGTAGGTCCACAGCAGACCTTCGAAGGCCTTGGCCAGGCGCTTGTCGAACACACCGTCACGTTCCATCACCGGAAACAGGAACGGCAGGCGCTGCACCAGATGCCGTGCATTGCGGCGCAACCGCTGACGCTCGAGCAGCGAATGGCGGACAAGACCGAGGTTGCCTTGCTCGATATAGCGCAGGCCACCGTGCACCATCTTCGATGATTTGGAGGACGTACCCGATGCGAAGTCGTTCTTTTCGACCAGGGCCACGCGATACCCACGCAGGCTGGCGTCCAGCGCCGCGTAAGCGCCGGTGACGCCGCCACCGACGATGAGGATATCGAACGCTTCCGATTCCAGCCGGTCGAGCTGTTCACTGCGCACCAGCCGAAGCGGCTCGACGCGGGTCATGGCGGCGCGCTCGCGGTTTGCGCTGCGGGATGGAAAACCCATCATGTTGCTTGCTTCTCCTGATCGGTCAGTGCGCGGCAAATGCCTGCACGTGGGAAAGCTCGGAAGCGACGCGCGCGTGCCAGAGCGCACGCCGTTCCTCCCGTTCGTCGTCGCCGATGCGCGGCATGAACACCGCATCCGGCAAGGTGGTGGTGCGGGCTTGCTGCAGCGAATCCCACATCAGCCCCGATGCGCCAGCCAAGTACGCGATGCCACGCAGGCTGGCCCGGTCGGTCTCCTGCATCCGATGAATCGGCAGGCCCGTAAGGTCAGCCTGCATCTGCAGCAACGCATCGCTGCCTGACAATCCCCCGCCGACGACGAGATCACGCACGGGCGCGCCGGCAATATCGCGGTTGGCATCGATACAGGACGCCACGGAATGCGCGATGCCTTCCAGGATTGCGTAGGCGATCTCCGCCTGCGTGGTGGCCATCGACACCCCGTTCAACGCAGCGCGCGCCTCGGGCCGCATCTGGGGCACACGCAAGCCCGTCAGCGCGGGAATGAACGTCACGCCGCGCGATGACGGCACCGTGGCAGCCAATGCGCTGATCTGCTTCGCGCTTTCAAACCAGTGCAACTTCTCGCAGACCCAGTTCAGCGCCGAGCCAGTGGTGGCCACGAACGTTTCCACCGAAAAGTGCGAAACCCCCTCGAAACGACGTGCTGTCATCGTCAGCGTGCTGTCCGACTGCCCGCTGCGCGCTGGCAGGTCGGGGCCGATGACCAGATCAACGAAGCTGCCGGTGCCGTGCAGACACATCGACTGGCCGGCGTCGAGACAACCGAGGCCGACAGCGCCTGCCAGTTGATCTCCGGCGCAGGCGAGGATCGGCACGTCGATGCCAAGTAGGTCGCGGCGCGTGCGACCGAAGTCGTCAGCATCCTGGCGCAACTCTGGCAGCAACTCCTGCGGGAACCCGAGCGCCTCGATCCACTCCGTCAGGTAGCGGTGTTCACCCAGAACATAGGCGCTGCACGATGTGGCATTCGTCGGCGTTGTCACACATGCCCGCTCGGTGGACAGGTGCCACAGCAGCCAGCTATCAACGGTGCCGAACGCAAGCCGGCGATCGCGCCACGCATCGGCGACGGCGCGTGTCTCCCGCAGATGTCGCGCGGCCCACAGGTACGCCGAGCGCACGCCGGCCGGACGACCCACGGTGGTGCGCAAGCGCGGGTCCCACGTGGATGCCATCTGGTCGAGGTCCGCCGCGTACCGCGTGTCCTGCCAGACCATTGCGGGCACCAGCGCACGCCCCGTTACGGTGTCCCACAGCACGCCGGTGGAGCGCTGCGTGGCAATGGCCAGCGCGACGACGCACAGGTCGTTGCGCTCGGCTTCGGCCAGCGTGGCGCGGCAGACTTCCAGTGTCTTTTCCAGCAGCACGTTGGCGTCCTGCTCCACCACGCCCGGACGCGGTGAATCCACCTCCAGCGTGGTGTACTGCTGACACGAGACGTGGCCGTCGCTGGCAACCACCGCGGCACGCGTACCAGACGTGCCCTCGTCGATCGCCAGGATGACGTTCCTGTTTTTCATGGTGTTACTTCTCTGTAGCGGGATGCATGAAGCCGGCGCCGTCACGCGCATCGCTGCGGAACTGCGGCGCATCGGCTTCGTTATCGGGATGAATGGCCGTGCGCGTGGGGTCCCAGCGAATGAGGAAGCAGATGATGCTGGCCACCAGCGGTACGACGGAGAGAATCAGGAAAGTCGTTTCGAGCCCGTAGCGCGCGCGAAACAGCGGGAATACCAGCAGGCCCAGCGCGGCGCCGATGGCACCCAGCGCGCCGATAACGCCGTTGGCGCCCGCGCGCAGTTCGCTGCGGAACGACAGCGACGACAGGCTCTTGCCGTTGGCGCCAGGGCCGCCCGAGTGGAACAGGATGAACAGTGACGGCACGATCACGGCCACCCATGTGGGCATCTTGCCGTTGAACAGGCCAAGAATCAGCAGCATCACGAACACCGCCGCGAAGCCGTACGCGGAAGCACGGCGCAGGCCGAGCTTGCGGCCGATCACCGGTGAAAGGAAGCCACCGAAGATGCCGCACACATTGAACACCAGCGCGCCGATCGTGGCATAGACAAAGTCCTTGCCGAACAGCGCCGCGCTGATCAGCGGCAGATACCAGCCAATGCCGAAGTACTGGATCGACTGGCCGATCTGCACGGTGGCCGCCAGGATCGTGCGGGGCAGATAGATGCCACGGAAGATCAGCAGCACGTTGGCAAGACCGCGGCGTGCCATGTTGGTCACCGGGACGCGTTCGGCCAGTGGCGCAGCTTCGAACGGACGACCGTAGATGCGTGTCATGGCCTGCGCGGCGGCTTCGAGGCGCTCTTTGCGCGCAAGCCACGTCGGGCTTTCCACCAGGAACAGTACTTGCAGGATCAGGATGCCGACGCCAAACACGGCCGTGGCCGCCACCGAGTAACGCCAGATCGCGTCACCAACTTGCCACGAGTAGAACAACAACGCGAGCAGCAGGTTCAGGCAGACAGCCGTGTACCACATGCCCTGCCAGGTATTGAGACGGCTCTTGAGCTTCACGGGCGTGAACTCCGCCAATACCGCCATGGCAATGGCGAAGTCGATACCGTACGCGGCGCCGACGAAGAAACGTCCCACGAGAATCGCGTTGAAATCGGGCGCGAATACCACCAGCAAGGCACCCGCGACGGCAAAGACCTTGGCCAGGATCAGCGGTTTGACGCGGCCCCAGCGGTCGGCCATCCAGCCACCCAACGGATTGAACGCAATGGCCACCCACGAGGCGAACGACGTCAGCAATGCCACCTGCGCTGGTTCCAGCTTCAGGTCGCGCGTCATGGGCCCAAGGCCCGCGCTCAGTGCGGAATTGGAGAATGCGTCGAGGAACAGTCCGCCCAGTGCCAGCCACCAGATGATGCCGGCGCGGCCGCGAATGCCTGGACAGGAATCTATGAAGGCGATGACATCATCGATGCCACGTATCTTGATGGCAGAGGTTTGCACGGCGGTCTCCTTGTCGTTGTTCTGTAAGAGGCCGCAGCAAACTGCACGCGCTAAGAGACCATCTTACAGATGGTCTCTTATCTGAATCTGCCACGCGAATGTATGCGCTCCGCCACGTGGTGTCAACCGGGAAAACCCGGTTGTGCCGGGACGGCTCGCGAGAGAAATGGATTACCGGGGGCGCAGGAGGATCTCCCTTGCGCCAGCCCCCACACGAAATCCTGCGACAAGTAATCTTTCAGATCGCGTGTAAAAAGATTGAATTCGCGGGCCGCGTATGGCGTTGCACCATAAGGCATCCCGTGGCGTCGACGGTCCCGTTACCAAATGCGCGTCGCCCACGACTTTCAGTTCCCCGCACGGAAAGAGCCAACCATGGATCGACGCGAATTTCTCATCTCCTCGGCAGCCGGAGCCCTGTCAGCCACCGCTGCCACAGCGGCCGAAGCGCAGCCTGCAGCCCCATCCCATGCACGTGGCGCGCGGGAGCCGCTGGGCGGTCAGCCACCTCAGGGGGCGACCCCCTCTGTCAAGGACTTCGACTACCAGATCAAATACCACCGCGCTTTTGAGGCTGTGCTTTGGAACATGCCCGCGATCGCAATCTATTCGTTCCGTCGGGCGGCATTCACGGATCTCGGCCTCAAAGACAATGACATCATTGCTTACTCAGCGGCGGCAACGCCGAAGCTGGAGGCATTGACCGCCAACAGCTCGACACCCTACATCGCCGCCTATACGGACCTGCGCAAGGGGCCCGCTGTACTGGAAGTGCCAGAGGCCAGTGCAGATGGCAGCCTGTACGGCCAGGTCGTCGACGCGTGGCAATTCACGATTGCGGATGTCGGACCGTCCGGGCTCGACAAGGGCAAGGGCGGCAAGTATCTCTTCACACCACCCGGCTACAAGGGTGCCATCCCGAAGGGCTACATCCACGTTGCCTCACCCAACTACCGAATTGCCCTGGCCTTCCGGTCCGTACGCGCTCCCGGGAAGTCAGTCGAAGATGCCTATCACTACGCGCAGAAGCTGCGCTTGTACTACTACTCCGAGGCCGCGAACCCTCCTCGGCAGCGCTTCGTCGATCCTGCTGACCAGCGCTATGCCACGCTCCCTTTCTACGATGAGCGGCATTTCGAGGACATGCACGAAATTATGAGCGTGGAGCCGGTGAAGGAGCAGGACAAGGTGATGATGGGCATGCTGACGTCCCTGGGCATTGAGAAAGGCAAGCCCTTCACGCCAGACGCTACTGCCAAGCGAGCGATGCGCCAGGCCGCTATCGACGCCTGGTTCTTCCTGCAGCATTGGTTCGACACCGAGATGGTAAAGCGTGTCTACTGGCCAGACCGTCACTATGTTTCTTTGCTACAGAGCGATGCCAACCGAAAGTTCACCTTCACCTATGATGACCGCATCGACCTGATCGAACGCGCCGCCGAGTACTTCTGGTGCACCTATATGCCAAAGGTGCTCACCGAAGCACCGGCGACGCAGTATCTGATTGCGCTCTCGGACAAGGACGGCAAGATGCTCGAAGCGGGCAAGCTCTACAAGCTGAACGTCCCGCCAGACATGCCCGTCAAGCAGTTCTGGGCGCTGACCGTCTACGATCGCGCCACTTTCTCGTTCATCTACAGCGACACCAATCGTACAACGCTGTCTTCGTACGATCTCGACAAGATGAAGCGAAACTCCGATGGCGGCGTGACCCTCTACGTGGGACCGAAGCCGCCGGCAGGACTGGAATCGAACTGGATACCGACCGAGGGCAAACGGCCCATGCCCACGATGCGCTTCTATGGTGCGACGGAGGCCCTGAACAAGAAGACCTTCAAGCTGCCGGACTTTGAAGTCGTCAACAGCTAGGTGCCTCAACCCGATGTCGCCGCACGAGGAACGGGCCGCAGTTGAACTGCGGCCCGTTCACATTCAATCAGCGGCCGGCATTGAACGCCGTTACTTCCCCAAGCGATCCATCTGCGGCAATTTCCACGCGCCGGAAATGACCTCCTCCTTCGGTTGATAGATGCGCAGGATCGCGTAGAAGGGGCCGCTCGGCGACGGCAACCAGTTGGTGCCCTCCGCCGGCTTGCGCGGCGACACGGTAACCGAGAAGCTGCCGTCGCCGTTCTTGCGGATGCCCGGCGTATCGCTGCCGAACTTGTAGCGGTTCAGCGGATTCTCGATCAGCATCTTGGTCTTGGCGTCGTAGATCGTCAGCGACCAGAAGGCGTTGTTGGGCGGCTCGCCCGAGAACTTGACAACATAGTCATTGGCGCCATCGAGCGGTTTGCTGTCGCTGTCCGTATAGCGGATCGGATAGACGGCCTCTTTCTCGCCCTGCCCTCCAAGGTACGGGCCAGCCACGACCGCCCGCAGTGGGTAGTCATACCCGAAGCTGTCCATCCCTCGCACATAGTTCCACCCCTGCCGGACTTGCGAAGCCTGGGACACCGCGGAGACCGGAATGAAGGGGCCATCATTGATGGCGCGAAGCAGGCCCTTGCGCTGATTCTCGGTGAGCTTGCCTGGATCGAATCCCTTGGCCGTCATGCCGATCCGCGAAAACTGCTCGGCAAGCGCCTTGTCTTCCGTGCGGACGGGGTTGTCCTTCAGGGCTGCGGCCAGCTGACGATAGAAACCAAGCGGATCGCTGCCAATGTCGGGCAGCGGTGCCAGCGTTGCGCTGGGGGCCTGCCAGTTTTTCTGACCCAGCGCCGATAGCGGCCGAAGATCAAAAGCATCCTGGAGCGCGTGGATCTTCTTCATGTCCTCGCCAGCCGATACGCGCATGCGGCCCCAGAGCCAGACCTTGTTCGTCGCCACGTCCAGCCGCTTGACGCCTGCCGGCAGCGTTCCCTTCCATCCGGGTGGCACCAGCGCGTATCGCGCAGCCTTCGTTCCGGTGGAACGGCGGCCAATGTAGTGCTGCAGTTCCTGCCACATATTGAAGACATCCACGACGTAGTAGCGGTTGCCCACCTCCGGGACGGACAGGATGTAAGGCCCGCTGGACAGGTCGACCACCGCGCTCAGGTACGTGGTGTCATTGTTCGCCGTGGGCATGTCCAACGCGGACGGCGTCGCCAGTTCGCGCGCCCAGCCGATGCGGTTCAACGGGGCGCGATAGCTCGTAGCCGGCTTTGGATTGGGTACATCGGTATATTCACGCGCCACGCGTTCCATCCGGACGAGCGGATAGCCCCAGACGTAGGCCGACAGGCCAAGCTGGTAGGCGTCGTATTCCTCACCCTTTGCAACGTTCTCCGGCGTGCCTGCGGTTTCCAGCAGTGGGTCCGGCCAGTCCTTTGCGACGGCCGCCGGCGCGGATGCGCTCGCCACGACGCCTATCACAAGACTCGCCAGAATATTTCGCGCAACGGTCATCGCGTTCTCCATGATTTGGACTTTGCATGAGTGGGGCCAGGTGCGTATCCGCGTCCGCCCGATTCAAGAGGCGCCAATGGACTGGAGCCGGCGCGCGGTGCACTGACATGACGCCGGATATCGTGCAGCAATCCGTTCGGCCGGTGACTACCCGATCAAAGAATTCATATCGGTTCCTGAAACATCTAAAAAGACACAGGAACAGGCGCCGTCCTCACCATGAAAATGGACCACGAGGCCAACAGCCCCCGTGGTCCCGGAAACTCCCCGCCAGCGCCAGCAACGCCCTTGGGGAAGCGGAGAAATCGTTCCCCGTCAGAACTTGTGCCGCACGCCCATGGCCACGCCAAGCATCGAGTTCTGGCCGTTGGCCAACGCGTAGCTTGTCCCCAGCGACAGCGAGGTGGCGTAGACGTTGGCCACCGAATCGAGCGTCAGGCCGGCATTCTTCGCATAGGCCGCCGTCAGGTACACGTCGGTCCGCTTGGAGAATGCGTAGTCGGAAATCAGTGCGATCTGCCACGGATTGGCCAACTGGGTATTGCCGTACAGGTTCTTGAGGTTGTCGTAGTTGTATTCGACCGACAGTGAAATGGCCTGGGTGGCCTGATAGGTCGCGCCCGCCCAGTAGTAGTCGTCGCGCTGGATCAGGTTACCGGCCTGGCCCTTGTTCTGGCCCCAACGGTATCCGCCCATGATCTTGAGTGTCGGGCCGAATGCATAGCTGCCGGCGACCGACGCCTTCTTGACCGTACCGATACCCGAGGCGATCGTGGGATTGAACTGGTCATAGCCCGCCGTCACGGCGAACGGCCCCGTGCCATAGACCAGTGCCGCACCATACGCCGAGTCACGCCGGAACTGCCCAGGCACCTCACCATTGCCGCCGATAGGTGTGGCCACGCCCACCGTCGCCGGCAGGGCCAGGCCGGTGCCGAACGACCAGTGCGCCAGCGCGGTCACCGGGCCGAACTGGCCCGTGTACTTCACCGTGTTGTCCTCACGGAAATTGGCCCCCGCCATAAAGGCGACGGGCTCGTATTGCGTGGCATAGGCCATCGGCACGAAGTTGGCGAGCGCCTCGAACATGGAGGTGTACTGCCGGCCCAACGTCACCTGGCCATATGGCGACGCCAAGCCAACGAAAGCCTGCCGTCCGAACAGACGGCCACCCTGCTGCATCGTGCCCGTATCAAGGTTGAAGCCGCTCTCCAGCACAAACAAGGCGGACGTCCCACCGCCCAGCGCTTCCGTACCGCGTATCCCCCAGCGCGATCCGGCATAGCCGCCGGAGTCCATGCGAACCACGTCATGCGACGGCCCCGGATTGAAGCCATTGCCAGCCGTCGGCACGACGCCGACATGGTTGGCATACTCGACGTTCATATCCGCCACGCCATATAGCGTCACGCTCGACTGTGCGTGCGCGCCTCCCGTACCTGCCAGCATCGCTGCCAGCGCAATCATTGACTTCCTCACTCCTGTCTCCCCATTTTTGGGTTGTTGATCGCCGCCGCCCGTTACATCAGACGTGACGGCATTGACGGGCATCTGAATGCCCGGGTGCTACAACTCTTGCCTGACGAGTTGGTTTGATCGGTCCACGTCAGCCTGCGGCCGATCGTGCGCCACGCCCCGAGGTACGGGTTGCCGTTTCCCGTCCGCGCAGCACGCGTAGCGATTTCTCCGGGTTGATCGCCAGGGCGCCCAGGATGCCGCCCACCACCATCAGCGCGCCGCAGAAAGCAAAGCCGGCCTGATAGCCTGCGGCGCCAGCAATGCCCTCGATGAAGAACGCCGATACCAGCGGTGCCAGCACGCCCGCAACGGAAGCGATGGAGTTGTCGATGGCGAGGATGGCGCCACGCTGCGCCCCGGGCGTTACTTCCGCGAGCATGGCGGGGCCCAATGAATAGATCGTCGGGGAAACGCCGACGGCCACGCCGATCAGCGCCACGCGCCAGATCGGCGCAAGGTCCGTCGCCCACAGGGCGATAAACGCGCCCCCTGCCAGCAACAGCGTGGCGGCGGAGAAGAAGCCGCGGGCGGCGCGCGATGTCACACCGCGCTTGAGCATCCGCTGGGCGAGCCAGCAACAGCCGATGACTGTCGGCATGCTGATCGCGACGATCACCGCATACAGGCGCCCCGCCTGGATGCCCGAGTAGCCGAGCCCTCGCTCCAGATAGGCTGGCAGCCATGTCAGCGTCAACGCGAGACCCCAGTAGGCAACGAAATGCAGCAGGAAGCAGGCGATCACGGTGGGATCCGAGAGCAGCCGTGCATAGGGCAAACGGTCTTCAGCTCCCGCGGAAGTCCCGTTGGAGTGCCTTGTATCGATGCGTCCCTCGCGACCAAGCGCCAGCCACAGCAATGCCCAGATCAGGCCGACAGCAGACAGCACGTAGAAATTCGCCCGCCAGCCCCAATGCAGCGTGATCTGCGGAATCGCAATACCGGCAATCAGCAGCCCAACACTGCCGCCTTGCGAGAAGAACGCCACCGGCACGTTGCGCCGATCGTCGGGAAACCATTTGTAGGCCGCATGCACGGCCACGGGGAACGCCGGACCTTCTGCAATGCCCAGCAGTACGCGCGACAGGATCAGCACGGCCAGGCTCGTCGACATCGCCAGCGGAATCTGGAACACCGACCATGCCAGCGCCATGACCAGCAGCATCGTCGTCGTGGCGACGCGATTGGCCATGAAGCCGCCCGCGATGCCTGCGACGGCAAACACCCAGAAGAAGCTGCTGGCCACAAGCCCGAATTGCGAAGGCGTCAGCTGCAGCGACTCCATCATGGGCACGGCCAGCAGACCGATAACGATCTTGTCCAGGAAGTTCACCACCATGAACAGGAACAGCAGGACCGCCGTTCGCCACGCTCGCGCGGGCTCGTAGATAGGGCTCATGTTGTCTCCGAGATATTAGGTTGGGATGCAGTGGCCGTCTTGACGCGGCCTGTTATCGCTGAATGCGCCCCGATCGCGTGGCACGGATGCCGGGATTGCTGCCGTTTTTTCGGTCCGGATTAGCTACGGGCGGCGTCAAGAATCATGTCGGCCGCCTTCTCGCCGATCATGATTGACGCCGCATTGGTGTTCGACGAACACATGGTCGGCATGATGGAAGAATCCACAACGCGCAAGCCAGCCACGCCGTGCACGCGGAGCTGACTGTCCACCACGGACATTGGATCGTTGCCCATCTTGCAGGTGCCGATCGGATGCCAGGACGTTTGCCCCGAAGCCTTGATGTAGTCCAGCAGACCCGTGTCATCGCGCACATCGGCCCCGGGCCGGGTCTCGCGCGCCACGTAGCCAGAAAGCCCCTGCTGCTGCGATACCTTGCGCGATAGCCGCAGCGCGTCCAGCATCGCCTGCCTGTCGCCTTCGGTATCGAGATAGCGCGGCTCGATCACGGGCGCCTCATGCGGATCGGTGCTTCGGATATGGAGATGACCGCGCGACTCTGGCCGCAACTGGAAGAAGCCCACCGCGAAACCGGGGAACGGATCGAGTCCGAAGCCCCTTCCGGCGTAGCGGTCGGCGCCGGTCAGGTGGTGAAGCTGGATCTTGACCGCCGGCCGGTCGGGCAAGCCCGGCGTGCGCGCCAGCGCGTGGACTGTCGCAGACGGCGTGGCCATGATGCCGCGCCGGGTCATCAGATAGCGCATGCCCATCCAGCCCTGCCGCAGCGGGCTTCGCACGATCTCGTTGAGCGTGATCGGCTTTGTGCATTCGAATGTGATGCGTGCCTGCAGGTGGTCGATCAGGTTCTCCCCAACACCGGGCAAATGATGGCGTACCGGGATGCCCAGCGCCTGCAGACGCGCCGCGTCACCGATGCCAGAGAGTTCAAGCAGTTGCGGCGACTTGATCGGGCCCGCACTGAGAATGACTTCACACGTCGCCATGGCGCGGCGCTGAATGCCACCTTGCTCGTACTCCACGCCGACGGCACGCTGTCCATCGAAGAGCACGCGCGTCCCGAGCGCCTCCGTCGCGAGCACAAGATTGGCCTGCGGCCTGCCGCGCAGGTAGCCGACGGCCGTGCTGCAACGCCGGCCGCCACCAGTCGACAGTTGCAGGTAGCTCACGCCCTCATAGACCCCACCGTTGTAGTCGCTGGCCGCCGGAATGCCAGCTTGCTGGCACGCCTGCACGAAGGCATCGCTGAGCGGGTTCGGATGGACCTTCGACACCGACGACACGCTGATCGGCCCGCTACGGCCGCGTGACTCGTCCTGGCCGCACGCTGTGTTCTCCAGGCGCTTGAAGTACGGCAGCAGCGACGCGTAATCCCAGCCCTGGTTGCCGAGCGCGGCCCAATGGTCAAACTCGGCGGGTTCACCGCGCACGAAAATCATGCCGTTCACCGAACTCGAGCCACCGGGCAGCCGGCCGCGCGGCCAGTAGATTTTCTGTCCGGCAAGCTGGGGCTGGGCCTCTGTCTGGAAAGGCCAGACGTAGTCAGGGTTGAGCAACAGCTTGGCAACACCGAGCGGCACCGTCACCCAGAAGTCCTTGTCGCGCGGCGCGCCGGCTTCGAGCAGCAGCACCTTGCCCCGGCCACGCTCGGCAAGGCGGGAGGCCAGCGTCGCGCCGGACGAGCCGGCACCCACCACGATGTAGTCGTACGTATCTGCAACCTGGGAAGTCACGTCATCCCCCTTCAATGTGCGGCGTACCAGACGCCGAGTTGCTCCGCCTCGGCGCCCATGCGCTGGAACTGCCGATCCGGCAACTCCGGCTGCGGCTTCGCGGGGCCGAACTGCGGGGCCTCGGGCTCGGTCTTCAACACGACGAATACGGGCCCCTTGGCGTCGAGCAACGCGGGCATCGCCTGACCAAGCGCTTCCGCGTCGCCAAAACTGTGCGCACTCGCGTAGCCGGCGGCGAGCGCCATGGCGCGGAAATCCACGTCATGACCGCCCGGCACGGGAAGGTTGGAGGCACCGGCGAACTGGGCGCCGTTCTGCACCACAAAGTGGATCAGGTTGGTGGCTCCGGCATCGGCGACGGTGACCAGTCCGCCGAGTTGCATCAGCAGGCTGGCGTCGCCATCGACCACGATCACGCCGTGGCCTGGCCGCGCGAGCGCCAGCCCCAGACCGAGACTCGCGGCGCCGCCCATCAGCGGCACCGAACTCAGGCGGCGTTCGGTCACGCCGAGCATGTCGAAGGCGAACATCGCCCCCATCGTCGCCACGATCACGCGCTCGCCGCGCGCCTGTGCGATTGCCTTGCAGGCTTCCACGATTCGCATGTGCTCTCCTTCAATGCCACGCCACAGGGCGTCCGACGATCAGCGCCGCGGCGCCCCGACGGCTCTGCGCCGCGTCATAGGCGGCCGCCACGGCCTCCAGGTCGGAGGGCTGTTCGAGTTGCCAATACGGCACATCAATGGCGTCCAGCAGCGGTTCCAGCAGGTTGACGACGCGCCGGCGCGACTGCGTGCTCGGCTGGCCGAAGTTGTCTGTCTCCCGGCCGAACTGGCCAATCAGGAAGACGGTAGGAATGCGTGCATCGAGCGCCACGGCGCGGATGGTGTTGACGCATGCGTAGAGACCCTGGTTCTGGATCACCACAAGCGGCCGCTTTCCGGCAATCGTCAGGCCGGCCGCCACGCAGACGGCCTGGTCCTCGTTGCACGTACGGACCAGCTCCATCCCGCCTTCGCCGCGCTCCACGGCCTGATGCAGTGCAAGCTGGACGAAATCCGGCACTGTGACAAAATGGCTGACGCCCGCCCCCCGCAATGCGGCAAGATAGGCGGATGCGCCGATGCCAAGATCCTCGGCCATTGCTGTCTCCTGGATATTTATGAATGTGCCGGCGATTCTAGGAACGCGCCCCTCCGAAATCTGTAAAAAACATGACAGAATCCGTTCGGCCCTCGCACCGCGCCCTCGCCTCCGCCGTACTGAATCGCACAGGCTGGTTCAGCACCTGCAGGCCGGAAACACTAGAAACGCTGCTGGAGGAAGGACAGGTCCAAGTGCTGAAGCGCGGTGAGGTCCTGACCCGCCGGGGAGAGCCGGTGGGGCACCTCTGCCTGATCGTCGATGGCGTGCTGGAAGTCAGCGCCACCACACAGACCGGCAAGCGGCATGTGGCGCGCTATCTGGAGCCGGGCCAGTTGATGAACCTGATCCCGGTGCTGGATGAGCAAGGTGCCATCCATGACGCCGTGGCTCACGAAGAGACCGTTGTCCTGCTGCTCGGCAAGACGTTGGTCCAGCGCACCCTGGCCAGCGAGCCCGGGCTGGCGCTGGCGCTCATGCGACTGCTTTGCCTGCGCTCCCGCCTCACCTACCTGAATCTTGCCGAGAGTTCGCTAGCCACGCTGCGCGCGCGCTGTGCGCCTACGTTGCTCCATATGGTTGACCCGTACGGCATGCCACGGACAGACGGGGTGTCGATTTCCCTGAAGCTGTCCCAGGATGAATTTGCCGACATGGTGGGCCGCTCGCGGCCCATCGTGAACAAGGAACTCAAGCAACTCGAACGCGACGGCATCATCCGCATCACCTATTCGCATTTCCTGATTCTCGACTTGGCGGCGTTGAGCGCGATCGCTACAGAAATGTGAGAGCGGCTTCCAGCGATAGCGATGGATCGCGAGTGACTGAATTCAGCGGCGGAACCGCCATTCCGTGACCTGCTTGCGAACGGCGGCGACGGGTTGCGGAGCGCGGGCTCGACAGGCGCTTTCCGGCCAGCCCCTGTCGCTCAAGACAGCCCATTCCACGGACCGAAATCGGCTCTACTTCAGCCTTCCATCTGTCGCCATGCGTAGTCGAGCCGGGCCGGTGAATAAGAAAGAACTCGCTGGGAATGGCGAGCCTTGTCTGCGCTACCAGTGCTCGAGTCCAGAAGCGATCTCACGTGACACTCAATGTGCGACGGTGGCTGCTGCATGACCATCCAGTCGCGAGCAATGTTCGATAGCTTCAATCGTCGCTCGCCGAAGGCGGTCGCCCGTAGAGATCTTCGACGCGGCGGGCGCTGCTGCCGCACTTGCCTCTCTGGCAATACGTGCCGATCTTGCCAGCAGCGCATCGGCGTCGAACCGGTGGTGCCTCCCGAACTGCGCATGCTTTTGCGTGAGGCGGGCCAACTGGTCACGCATCCAAACGTCGCCGCGATCGGCGAATGCACCTGGCTGGATCAAACGAATGGACATGACGGACTCCCCTTGCGTCCAGCCAAAGGCCGGTGACGCGCCTGACTCGTGGAAGCGAGACGTTGTATGTCTCGCCTGGAACGAAGAGTAGTGATCCGCCTTCGATGGCGCTCTCTGTTTCTTGCGCTAGAAAATGCTCAACCCCTTGCGGTGCCATTTTTAACTTCAGCAGGAACACCAAAGTCAGATCAAGGCGGTAGTCGCCACGCGCACTGCACTACAAAAAAATCCTCGAGTTGCGCGGCGCGTGTCGTAGAACCCCTCCGAACTTCGTCGCAAGAACCGGAGTTTTGAATCGCGACACGTTGTCTACGCTTTCGCTCAGATCATCGAGCGGTTTCGTTGATCTTCCGAAACTATCTATGAGGATTCCAAATGAGCAAAGAAGACGACAACAAGGCCGTCGTCGGCCGGTGGTTCACAGAATTCTGGGGGAAGACTCCCAATCTTGCGGTCATCGACGAAATCGCCGCTCCCGACATGCTGCTTCACTATTCGCTGCATGAGCCCCGTCGCGGCCACGCGGACATCAGGGCCTTCATGACTGACTTCCGCAAGGCATTCCCCGACCTCAACTTCTGGGGCACTGCGGACCTGATCGCGGAAGGCGACTACGTGATTGGCCAATGGGAAGGTGGTGGCACGCACACCGGCCCGGCGCACGATGACTTCCTGATCGGTGGCCTGCCTGCTGCAACTGGACGCAAGATGCACTTCACCGGCACCACGGTACTGAAGGTGATCGACGGCAAGATCGTGGAGGAGCGCGGACTGGACGATGGCGTTACCGCGCTGACGCAACTCGGTCTCATCAAGGCCACCACAAAGAACGGCGACGCTTGATGAGCACTCAATGAGGCATGTCGTTCCGCGCCTGTCTGGTGCGGAACGACACTCCCAATCGGCACAAGTAGGCCCGCAATGCTTGCGGGCCTACTTCATTTGCGAGCACGTATTCTATTTGCGCGATCTTCCGAATTACACCGCAGGAAACGGAGCGTAGTGAATCAAGTTCGGCAGTACATTTGGATTACCTTCGCTTTGTGAGGCGGGCGGCATTCCATCAACGCCAGCCTCTCATGGCTGGGGCTGGCGCTCTTGTTTGCTTTACCCCTACTTCGATGGATCTGCACCATGACTAAGACTGCAAGCACCGACCCTGTTGCGCAATCACTGCTGGCTTGGGTGACGGCGGTGAAGCAGGGCTTACCGCCGCAGGATGTCTCCACGTCGCGCCTTGATGGAATGCGACTTGAAGACTTCGTGTTGCGTCTTCTCGATTTGGACATCGAGCAGGCCGCGAGATTGGATGTCCTGGCGGATTCCGGCTCACCATTCGAGCGAAGCCCGATACGCTTCTACGAAACGTTGCAGCAGGCTATTCCATGACACCCGAGGCCTACGACTGGATAAGCACCGGGAGTTCGCTCGATGCTTATGGAAACGCCGTGCTGCCTGGCCTTCTTACGGTGGAGCAATGCGATGCACTCGCGGCACTCTACCCCAATGAGAAAGGCTACCGCACACGGATCGTCATGGCTCGTCATGGATTCGGGCGCGGTGAGTACAAGTACTTCGCTTATCCGTTACCGCCGCTGCTCGAACAGCTACGCCACGCGCTGTACCGCCGGCTAGCGCCGATTGCCAATCGCTGGAATCTGCAGTTGGGCATCGACGTGCAATACCCGGATGATCTGGCCGCCTTCCTGCAGCGGTGCCACCAGGCGGGCCAGACCCGGCCGACACCGCTGATCCTTCAGTACGGTGAGGGCGACTACAACTGTCTTCACCAGGACCTATACGGCGAGCACGTTTTCCCGCTGCAGGTGGCCATCCTGCTGTCGGAGCCCGGCAAGGATTTCGCTGGCGGCGAGTTCGTCATGACAGAGCGTTCCACAAAAGGCCAGCGCGCGGATGTGGTTTTGCTGCGTAAGGGTGACGCGGTGGCATTCACCGTGAATCAACGGCCTGCGATGGGACGTGGTGGCGCTCGCAAAGTCTCCATGCGGCATGGCGTCAGCCGCATTCTCAGGGGCAAGCGTCACACTGTGGGGCTGATCTTTCACGATGCGAGGTGAGCATGGAAACGCTCGAACTCTTTGAGGGAACAGCGGAGCACCACCGCCTCGGTCCTGCCGCAGTGGTGCTACGCGGCTTCGCGCTGCCTTATGTGCCAGATCTGACGACAGCGTTTCCTCCCGCCGTGGCTTCACTAGAGGGGTGGTAGCAGCAGCCGAGGTTTCCTATGAACATAAGTTCCGCAGAACTGCCGAGCCAGTTGGCTGACGCGCGCAGCCAAGTCGAAGCCTATTGTCAGTCGTTGGTTGATACCGGCGAAGCGCGATGGCGGATCAACAATGACGGTGATACCGAGCTGCATCTGGAAGGTGGCGAGGCTTACCTCTTTGGCAAGTTCGGCGTGACGCGGCTGAAGTGATCCACGAACGAGCCATTCGACTCATTCAACAAGGAGCGCATCATGAAGATGTTTCTCAGCCAACTGGATTCGCCGCTGGGCGTCATGCTGCTCGTGACCGATGCGCAGCAGGTCGTGCGTGCGCTCGACTTCGCCGACCACAAGGCACGGCTGCATCGCGGTCTGCGCGAGCACTATGGCGAGGTGGAACTGACTGAGATCCCTGCCCCGGCCGAGATTGCCGATGCACTGGCCCGCTACTTCCATGGCGAGCTGGAGGCGATGAAGGTGTTGCGGACTGCGACGTCTGGTTCGGAATTGCAGCGCCGGGTCTGGGCCGCGCTGCGCCGCATCCCTGTGGGCACGACCACGACCTACGGCAAGCTAGCCAAGGAACTGGGTTTCGACGACCCGCGCGCGGCCATCGAGATCGGC
This sequence comes from Cupriavidus sp. UBA2010, assembly GCF_002335265.1. Classification (NCBI taxonomy): domain Bacteria; kingdom Pseudomonadati; phylum Pseudomonadota; class Betaproteobacteria; order Burkholderiales; family Burkholderiaceae; genus Cupriavidus; species Cupriavidus sp. UBA2010. Next base: position 131,630 of record NZ_DDCI01000032.1, on the reverse strand, counting down.
GCGGCCAATGGCGCCAATCCGATCGCCATCATCGTGCCGTGCCACCGCGTCATTGCGAGCAATGGCGACCTCAAGGGCTATGCCTGGGGCCTGCACCGCAAGCGCTGGTTGCTGGAGCACGAGAAGGCGATGGTGGCAAAGAAAAAACAGCCCGAGACGCAGACTGCCATGCTGCCGGGGTTTTGATCTTGAGCGGGACTCATGCAAAGACTATTGCCGCCGACCTGTCACCGCGTGCCTACCACCGGGCCGCCAAGTTCCTGTCCGAGTTGGACGACGACTGGGCTCTCCACATTGCCGCCATCGGACCATGTCGCCATGAGGCCAAGCCTGCACGCGAGCCCTATGAGGCGCTGGTGCGCGCAATTGCCTATCAGCAACTGCACGCCAGGGCGGGAGATGCCATCCTGGGGCGCCTGCTGGCGCTCTACCCAGGCGTGTCTTTCCCGGCGCCTGAGCAGTTGCTGGCCAGCGCCCCTGAATTGCAGCGCGCCTGCGGCTTCTCGGCAGAAAAGCTGGCCACCATTCGGCGGATTGCCCAGGCTACAGTCGATGGCGTTGTGCCGAACCTCGAAGAGGCCCGGCGTCTGCCTGATACTGTGCTGATCGAACGCCTGACGTCCCTGCGAGGCGTAGGGCGTTGGACGGTCGAGATGTTCCTGATCTATTCGCTGGAGCGCTCCGACGTCCTGCCCGTGGACGACTTCGGCGTGCGGGAGGGCTATGGGCGCCTGAAGGGCCTGGAGAAGGCCCCCACGCCGCGCCAGATGCGCGAGATCGGAGAGGCTTGGAGCCCTTTCCGGACGGTGGCCGCGTGGTATCTGTGGCACCTGCCCCGTCGATAGATATCGGCCGCAAGAATCGGAGTGCTTGCGATGGAAAGCCCGCGTACTCTGGCTGTGTGATTGATGATGACGAGACTTCTGCCATGAAGACGACCATTGCCTACGAAACGGAAGACGATCGCTGGACGGCCGTACAGGCGCGCGATGCTGGCGCCGACGGCCATTTCGTCTACGCCGTGCGCACCACGGGCGTGTACTGTCAGCCAAGTTCGTCGGCACGGCTGCCCAAGCGCGAGAACGTGGAATTCTTCGACTCGGCCGAAATCGCCGAGGCTGCGGGCTACCGCAGCAGCCGCCGTGCTCATGCTGACCAGACCAGTGCGGCAGCCGAGCGCGCTGCATTGGTGGCCCGTGCCTGCCGCATGATTGAAGCATCGGAGACGCCCCCTCAGCTTGATGATCTGGCGACTGCAATCGGCATGAGTCCGTTTCACTTCCATCGGCTCTTCAAGGCTGAAACTGGCTTGACGCCCAAGGCCTACAGCTCGGCCTATCGCGCCCGCAAGCTGCGCGAAGAACTGAGCAGCCCGGATGCGTCCATCACGAACGCTATCTACGACAGCGGGTTCAATTCAAACAGCCGGTTCTACGAAGCCTCCGACCAGTTGCTGGGCATGCGCGCGCGGGATTATCGCTCCGGTGGTGTCGGTGCCGTCATCCGTTTCGCCGTGGGCCAGTGTTCCCTGGGCGCCATTCTGGTTGCGCAGAGCCAGCGCGGCATCTGTGCAATCCTGCTGGGCGACGATCCCGACCGACTGGTGCGCGACCTCCAAGACCAATTCCGCAAGGCCGAGATCGTCGGCTGCGACGGTGAATTCGAGCAGTTGATTGCCCAGGTGGTGGGCTTTATCGAAGCGCCTGCGATGGGACTGCACCTGCCGTTGGACGTGCAGGGCACCGCCTTCCAGGAGCGCGTCTGGCGCGCGCTGCGCGAGATCCCGCCGGGTACGACCGTGAGCTATGCCGAGATCGCCGAGCGCATCGGCTCACCCAAGGCGGTACGCGCCGTGGCCCAGGCGTGTGCCACGAATCACATCGCCGTGGCTATTCCCTGCCACCGCGTCGTGCGGCGTGATGGCGATCTGGCCGGCTACCGCTGGGGCGTGGATCGCAAGCGCGAACTGCTGCGCCGCGAAACCCAGGTTTGATGGAAAGGTGTCCCATGACTGCGTTCGACGCAACCCTCGATCGCCTGAATTGGGTGGACATCGGCCTGCAACTCGATGCCGAAGGCTATGCCGTGCTGCCCGGCCTGTTAGACGCCAACGCGGCGTGCGATCTGGCGCTGCTGACCTCTGCGTCTGGTGCCGAACGTGTGGCGTTGGCATCCAGCGGCCTCGGGCGCGGTGAATTGCTGGTCTTCGGCTCGGACCTGCCGGCGCCTCTGGAGCAGTGGCGCACCGCCCTCTATCGTCGTCTGGTTATCGTTGCCAACCGTTGGAACGAGACCCTGGGCGTCGATCATCGCTATCCGGCCGAACTGGAAGACTTCTTGCGGCGCAATCGGAAGGCAGGCCAGACGCGGGGGCAATCCCACCTCAGTCGGCTCGGCGTCGACGATCATGTATCGCTGCATCAGCGCAATGAAGGCGAGCAGGTGTTTCCCATGCAGATCGTCGCGGTGCTGTCCGAGCCGGGCGTCGATTTCCAGGGGGGCGAGTTCGTGATGACTGAGCAGCGCCCACGCATGCAGTCGCGCCCGGCAGTGTTGCCGCTCAGGATCGGCGATGCGGCTGTCATCGCCACGGCGGAACGCCCCTTCAAGGGTACCAAGGGCTACTATCGCGTCAATCTCAAGCACGCCATCAGCCGCGTCCGCAAAGGCGAGCGCATTGGACTGGAACTGTCGTTCCACGATGCACCGTGATGCAGAAGGGACACCGCACATGCCGACACCGGACAAGACATTCATGCTGATTGGGCCAGATGGCAAGCCGTGCTCCAGCGCCATGCCCGGCATCTTCGGAGGCCATCGAGGCCGAAAGTTATACGGGCGCATGGACTGCCGTGCCGCGCTGCAGGCGATTGCCCTTGGCGCGTATGTGAAGCACCGCGTTTTCTTTGCCGACGAGGCCACGGCCATCGCCGCCGGCTACAGACCGTGCGCCGTTTGCATGCCCCAGAAATACGCGGCCTGGAAGAAGAACCAGCCTACCAGGCCCTCGGGCAGCACCCGAAAAGAGGCACGCTCATGAGCGCGCCACTCCCCAGCTTTGCAAGTGCGGACAACCTCATGCCGCACGACCTACCCGAAGCCCGGATTGCCGCATCAGACTGTACTGAGACAACGAGAAGCGTGCTCCCTGGCACGCAAGGCACTTTGCATGCTCTCGCCCCATCGGCAGATGGAAAGAGCACCGTCGGACGTGTTGCTGCAGTGGCGTGCGCGTAAGGGCACCACGCCTTCGCTCCGTGGTCTCAAGACACTCGACGAGCACTATGTCACCCCGGCCTCCCTCGCCAAGAGCACAAGGCATCGACACGCCATTTTGATGAATCCGGCATTGCCTTCTCATCTCAATAGCGAGATGGCGCACGAAACTCGCGAAGGGCCAATCCCACAGGAGGGCGTTGTCACGTTGGCGCACTTGGGCCGTAATGAGGTGAGGAGTGAACCACCGCTTCATGCGGCAGACGGAACTTGGGTGACTTCGATAGGCCAACGTGACAGTGCCGAACGATGCGCTTCGCGCCTACGCCAAGTCGAAGCCGATGCTGCCTCGATAAAATTTTTCCGCACATGTGTCGCCACAGATAGTTGGCAACATCTGCGCCCTACAAATTCCTGACGCATCTTGTACCCTGAAAGGGCTGCACTCCTGCAGTCGGAGGTACATGTGATGAAGAACAATCGAATGCTAGCAGTGGCATGCGGCACATTCATTGTGGCGCTGAGTGCCGCGCATGCGCAGCCTACGCAAGCCCCGGATTCGGGGGCGAATCCGTCTTACTCAAATAGCCAAGGGAAGTTCGATCCGTATACCCAAGGCGCAAATGCTGATAGCACCAAGTCCAACCTCAGTCCTTCGGCCACGCCTAGCAGCCCGATGGATCCCTCGATGCCAATGCAAGGCACGAGCCAGGTGAACCCATATCCCCAGGGCGTACAACAGGATCCGCAGTTCAACCCGGGCGGCCATGTGTACGACGTTCGTAATCCGTACTTCATGGGCGGCTAGACGGCACTGTCACGTTGGCGAGGTCGCGTAAGATGGGGCGATGAAGAAGACATCGCTCTATCACGGCCACCGCTTTCCGGCAGTGGTCATCAGTTGCGCGGTACGCTGAACCTTCCGCTTCCACCTGAGCCTGCGCGACATCGAGGAATTGCTGTTCGAGCGTGGCGTAGTCGTGAGCTACGAGACGACCCGCCGCTGCTGCGACAAGTTCGGCGGCAACTTTCCCCATCGAGTCACGGCAGTGCGGCGCCGGCCTGGCAACACGTGGCACCTCGATGAACGCCCTCAAAAGACACGAGGTTTCGATACACCGGCAGAACGACTCCATCAAACCGTTGCGTTGACCGGTTGAATCCGCAGTCGGAAGCGCTCCCCCACCAAGTCCCCATGCCCGAGTCCGCCCATCCGTGGGCATTTGATTGCATGCCATTCGAGGCCCTGTCAGCGGCGCTACAGGTGCGCGCCCGACGCAGAGATGAACAGGTTCAGCCCCAATCGTTCTGACAGGAAGCGCATGACAAGCTGCCCACGCACGCTGTTGCCGGCGGCATCCAGTGGCGGCGAAAAGGTCGCGACCGCGCCCTTGCCGGGGGCGATCGTTAGTATGCCGCCGCTCACGCCGCTCTTTCCGGGCAGGCCCACATCATAGAGCCAGCTCCCTGATCGCTCGTAAAGCCCTGCCGTCGCCATGACCGCCAGTACTCGCTGGCAAGTCGCGGCGCTCACAACCTGCTCGCCTGTGAGCGGATGGACACCACCGCCGGCCAAGGTTGCGCCCATGAGTGCGAGGTCCCGCGCACTGACCAGCAATGCGCATTGGCGAGTGTAGACCTCGACGGCCTCATCCGGATCACAGTAGAGACGCCCGTGCCCGCGCAGGAGGTGCGCCAATCCGGCGTTGCGCTGGTTGTTGGCCGCCTCGGACGCGTAGACGTGCTCATCGCACTCCAGCTCGCGGCCGGCGAAGCGAGACAGGCCCTGGCGAACGTGGTGCCAGCGGTCTTCTGCACCAGAGCCGGGTATCAGGCTAGTGGCAGCGATGGCGCCGGCATTGACCAAAGGATTGCTGGTGCCGTCGGCACGCAGTTCCATCGCCATGATGGAGTTGAAAGGCAGCCCTGTAGCGTCTACACCGAGCCGCGCTGCAGCCTCGGCCGCACCGAGGGCCTCGCATACCAGCGCAAACACGAAGGGCTTGGACACGCTCTGGATCGAGAAGGTCTCAGCCGCCTCGCCGACCATGAACGCGTCGCCGCGAGTATTGGCGACACAAATGCCAAAGGCTGACGGGTCCGCCTCGGCCAGGGCCGGAATGTAGTCAGCCAGTTTCCCGCCCGCCTCCTCCCGAAAGTTCTCATAGGCCGCTTCGACCAGCGAGCGGATCTCGTCCGGCCCCGGCAGAGTGCCAGTGGAGACGAAGCGTGCTGTTGGGGCGGATGACGAGTTCATGCCTTGGCCAACGGATATGAGATGAAGCGGGTGGGTTGAATAAGTCCCGGTTTGATCATGTCTCGTCCCCCTTTTCAACACTGCCTTTTGTCAGGCGTGCGCCACCATGTGGCTGCTCTCGGAATCGCGAACGCCCTTGGAATCCCTACGACTCTCGACGCAACAGCGAATTTTTTCACGCAACGCGTAGGCGTTCGGGATGCCATACAAGTGGATGACTGGCGAAGCGCCATTCGAACTCACAATCACTATGTTGGCCAGTTTAAGCAGCCACAGGAGCAACGGCTGCGTCAGTTGAATGTCCCGCACAAGGGACAACTCCACTTCATCGAGTTTCATCGACATGATGCCACTACGTACCGTCACGCGCTTAGTGGTTACCTCTATCCTGGTCGTCTGAACTTTCAGGTAACTAAGCGCTGCAAGGATGACGGCCGCAGGTATGAGAAACGGTATGAAGCACATTGCGACGCAAAGCACAAAGACAGGAAGGTTTGCGGCCTGCGATGGGCGTCCAGACCACAAGAGCGATTCGTTGGACATTTGAACTCCGTAATTTCAGAAGGGGGCTGCGGCGCGCGAAGTTCCAGCGCCTGCAGAACTCACTCTGAAAGTAGGCGTAACGCGGGTGCGCGACTTTTCCTGAGCCGCCCCAGACTTTGCATTCGGCGCCATTTGGCGACAGGTGTGCCCTGGCATCCACACTGCCGAGTAGCGTGCAGCCGCAAGGGGTGGAGCCATCTGCACGTTGGTCGCGAGTGCCACTAAGCCCCACCACCTCGAAGAAGAAAACGACGAGCGCACCCAACAAGATTTGGAAGCAACCAACCCCACCCGAAACGGGTTGCACTTCGCACGATCCGTGCCGAGTGGGTGTCCTCTTTCTATAATCTGCCGAGCCCTCACCGGGACACACGTTTCTTGTCGGTGCCACCTGGAGAATCTGCCGTCATGCCATCCGCAACGGGCGTGCCGCACAAGCAGCCGTACACGCCGCCCCTCTCGCCAGGCAAGCTTGCCCCGCCCCGCAGCGCTCGCCCGCTGATGCCGCGCGACACACTTACCGCGCGTTTGACTGCAGCGCGCGGCCTGCGATGCGTGGCCATCGAGGGGCCCGCCGGCAGCGCCAAGACCAGCAGTCTTGTCGCCTGGCGTCAGTCACTGCTGGCATTGGACTATGACGTCGCGTGGCTGTCGCTGGCGGCGGATGACGATGATCCCGCCAGCTTCTTCGAAGCATTGCTCGCAAGCCTTTCCACAATCGACCCAGCCCTTGCCGGCAACGCCCAGCTACTGACCGGGCGTGACGCGACGCCCAGCGCTGCCGAGCACTTTGTTATCGCGGTCGTTCGTGCCATCGCCGCGCACGGTCGCCAACTCGTGCTGATGCTCGACGATACCCACCTGCTGCAGGATGCACGCGTGCTGGCGGCCTTGCGCTGGTTGATCGACTATGCGCCGCCGCATTTCCACATCGCCCTGACGTCGCGACATCCGCTGCCGGAGCCCGTCTCGCTGTCGCTTTCCAGGCTGGAGGCCCGTGGGATGGCGGCCAGATTCGATCTGCGCGATCTACGCTTCACGCCCGACGAATCGACCAACTTTCTGCGCGATCAGCTTGGAGCCGTCGAGCCGCAAGATGCAAGCCGGATCCACGAGTTGACCGACGGCTGGCCCGCTGGCCTGCAACTGTTCGCCGTGGACCTTCGCGCCAAACAGGGCGGTGCGTACATACCCGTTCATGTGCGGGACGCCGAAACCTTCGCCAGCTATTTCGAGCGCGAGATACTGGTGCGGCTGGCGCCTCCGGATCTGCAACTCCTCACTTGCCTGTCTGCCTGCGACCGGTTCTGCGGCGCCCTCGGCGCGACGCTGCTCGGCACTCCAGACGACGGCCCCGAGATTGGGCGTCGGCTCGGTGGCCTCGCGCTGGACGGACTCTTTCTGGTCCGCATCGGCGACGCTGCCGGCGACCACACGTGGTATCGCCTGCATCCCCTACTGCGAGAAGTGCTGGAGGCGCGCGGCGCCAGCCTGCCTCCTGTCGAGCGCCGGTCCGTCCATGCTTCCGCCTGGCAGTGGTTCGCGGCGAACGGACTCGTGGAGGAAGCCGTCGGCCATGCAGTGCGCGCCGGCGAGCCCGACGTTGCAGCCGACATGGTCGAGCACAGTGCCATCGACCACCTTAAACGCGGCGAACTCAACCGGCTCGCCGGGCTGCTGCGACGACTCCCGTCCGAGACCATCGCCAGCCGGTTCCGACTGGAACTGACGATGGCATATTTGCACATGTATGCCGGCGAAGCCGATGCCCTCGAAGCGAGTCTGCATCGCCTGCAGGTCTGGTCCGACACACCCGACAAGACCTCCGCACACCGACGCTATGCGCTGGCAGTGCTGCGCGGAGGCCTCGCACTCGTGCGCGATGACACCGACGCCGTGGCGGCATTGTTGCCGGAGCTGCATCGCCTGCCACCGGGCAGCGATGACTTCACGCTCACCGCACGCGCCAATATCCTGTCGTGGATGCACATCTATCGCGGCGAGTACGGCGAGGCTCGCGAGGTCATCGAGGATGGGGCACCGTGCGATGGTGCGCCCCGCGGGATTCTTCTTGGTCGTTGCATGGGTGGCATGACCCACGCCGCCGAGGGCGACGTCATGGTCGCCGAGCGAATTTTCCGCGATGTGCTGGCAGCGTCCGAGTTGCATGGCCGAACCTACGCGGGCGTTGCGTGCATGGCATCCGCGTTGCTCGGCGAGGCACAGTACGAACTGAACGACGTGGAATCCGCGGCGCGAATGCTGGTGGCACGCATCGACGTACTGGAACGCATCTCGATCCCCGATACCGTACTGCGCGCGCTGCAGACGCTATCTTGCGCAGAATGGCTTGCCGGCCGCCGCATCGAGGCAATGGCTTATCTCGATCGGCTCGAGCGTTATGCGCTACGGCATCAAACCGACCGCCTGCTGGCGTCGGCGCAATGGCTGCGCGTCCGTTGCTACCTCGAAGCCGGGAACACGGATCGCGCCGCCGCAGTGCTGCAAGCGCTGGAGACACTGGCAGACCGATACCGGGGCGCAACGCGCAGCACCGCATGGGAAGTGCGCGTCTGCGCGGATCTGGCGGCCACGGCGATGCACCTGCATCACCATGATTTCGACAGCGCGCTCGCAAGGCTGACGCCGCTGCATGCCCTCTCGGAGGCTGGCGGCCGCTGGTGCCGGGTTGCCGGATTGCACCTGCTGATGGCGATTGCCGAGAATGGCCGTCGCAATACCCGTGCAGCCCATGATCACCTGCTGTCCGCGCTTCGAATCGGCCATCGCCTCGGGCTTGTTCGCAGCCTGCTGGATGTCTCGCCCCAGGTGGCAGGCTTGCTGGCCAACGTGGCCGGAGACGCCGCTGTCGATCCTGTACTGGCGTTCTACGCCCAACGTCTGACAAATGAGGCCGGGCGCGGCACCGTGCCCGCCGCGCCTGCGGCATCGCACACACCAACCCCCTTCGACGCGCAGCTCAGCGACCGCGAGCGTGAAGTGCTGACGCTACTGACGCATGCCTTGCCAAACAAGAAGATCGCGCGGATGCTCAATGTCTCACTCGACACAGTGAAGTACCACTTGCGCAACGTCTACGCCAAGCTCGGCGTCGCTGGCCGCGATGAGGCGGTGGCTCGGCTGCGTGAGGCCCAGTCGCCACGTCTGGGCTGATTCGCCCTACCCACCTACACCACCGGTGTAGGGATTCTTTCCCTCCCCGCATCCACACTCCCCTCATTGCGGTGCCGAACCGGCGCCGCCAACCAGATTGGGGGAAATCACAGTGGAGATCCAGCGCAGCGTCTATCGCGATGATCATGAGATGTTCCGCGCCACCGCGCGCCGCTTCTTCGAGCGCGAGTGCGCGCCACGGCAGGCAGAATGGGATGCCGCTGGCCAGGCGGGGCGCGATATCTGGTTGAAGGCCGGGCGCGAGGGTCTGCTTTGCGTGACCGTACCGACGGAGTATGGCGGTGGTGGCGGCGACTTCGGTCATGCCTGCGTTCTGGCGGAGGAGTACCACCGTTCGAGCGTATCCGGGCCAAGCTTCTCGGTCCACTCCGACATCACGGCACCGTACATCGTCCGCCTTGGCACCGAGGAACAGAAGCATCGCTGGTTGCCTGAGATTTGCCGCGGCGAAAAGATCCTGGCCATTGCGATGACCGAGCCGGGCACCGGGTCCGACCTGAAGTCCATCCGTACCTCTGCCGTGCGTGACGGTGACGAGTGGGTCATCAACGGCAGCAAGACGTTCATCTCTAACGGGCTGAGCGCCGACTTCATCGTCGTGGTCTGCAAGACCGATCCGGCCGCCGGCGCCAAGGGCGTAAGCCTGATCATGGTCGAAGCCGATCGCGCGGGTTTCCGCCGTGGACGCAAGCTGGAGAAGGTCGGCCAGCATGCGGCCGACACTGCCGAACTGTTCTTCGACGATGTTCGCGTGCCGGCAAGCAACCTGATTGGCGTGGAGAACCGCGGCTTTATCCACCTGATGGAAGAACTGCCGCAGGAGCGCCTGATCATCGGCGTCTACAGTGCGGCCCGCCTGGAGCGTCAACTCGAGTTGACACTCGACTACGTGAAGTCCCGGAAGGCTTTCAACCAGACCGTCTGGGACTTCCAGAACACCAAATTCAAGCTCGCCGATATCAAGGCCCAGGCAGTCGCCGTCCGCACGCTGATCGACCACTACATCGGCCAGCACATGGCGCGCAAGCTGACGCTGCAGGAAGCCGCCATCGCCAAGCTGTTCGCCACCGAAACCATGTGGAAATGCGTGGACGAGATGGTCCAGTTGCACGGCGGCTACGGCTACATGCTCGAGTACCCCATTGCCCGCTCGTTCGTCGACATGCGCGTGACGCGCATTTTTGGCGGCACCAGCGAGGTCCTGCGCGAACTTATCGCGCGCAAGCTTTGATCACTAGCGGAGAACAAGCACCATGAGCGAAAAAGTACTGGTTGCTGGCGTTGGGATGATTCCCTTCGCCAAGCCGGGCGCCTGCCTGAGCTATACCGAAATGGGCGCCGAAGCCACACGTCGCGCGCTGGCCGACGCCGGTATCGGCTATGACGACGTGCAACAGGCTTTCGCCGGCTATGTGTACGGCGACTCCACCTGTGGCCAGACCGCGCTGTACGAGGTTGGCATGACCGGCATTCCGATCGTCAACGTCAACAACAATTGCTCGACGGGATCGACCGCCCTCTATCTCGCACGCCAAGCCATTGCCAACGGCGACGCCGATTGCGTGCTTGCGCTCGGCTTCGAGCAGATGCAGTCAGGCGCCCTCAAGTCCCACTGGGACGATCGCCCTGTCACGCGCGCCCGCTTTCAGCCGATCATGCACGGCCTGACCGCCGACATGGCCCACTTGCCGCAGGCGGTACGCACCTTTGCCGGCGCCGGCCGCGAGCACATGCAACGCTATGGCACGAGCCTGGAGACCTTTGCCGCAGTACGCGCCAAGGCGAGCCGCCACGCCGCCAACAATCCGCTGGCGCTGTTCCGCAAGGTGGTGACCACCGAAGACGTGCTGAACGATACCCCGCTGTTGCCCGGGGTGATAACCCGCCTGATGGCATGTCCGCCCACCTGCGGTGGCGCAGCGGCCATCCTCGTATCGGAACGATTCGCCCGCAAGCACGGCCTGCGCACCGACGTGCAGATCCTGGCGCAATCACTCACGACGGATCCGCCTGCCTCGTTCGACCCACCGTCGATGCTGAACTACGTCGGCACGCACATGACCCGCTCGGCGGTCAACAGGGTCTACGAGAAGGCCGGTGTTGGCCCTGAGGATATCGACGTCTGCGAGCTTCACGACTGCTTCGCCCAGAACGAAGTGATCAGCTACGAAGCCCTTGGCTTCTGCCCCGAAGGCGGTGCGGAGAAGTTCGTGCGCGACGGCGATAACACCTATGGCGGCAAGGTGGTGGTGGGCCCGTCCGGCGGGCTCCTTTCGAAGGGGCACCCGCTCGGCGCGACCGGGCTAGCCCAGTGCTTCGAGCTGACGCACCAGTTGCGCGGCACGGCCGAGCAGCGCCAGGTGGAAGGTGCGCGGCTGGCTCTGCAGCACAACCTTGGCCTGGGCGGTGCCTGCGTGGTCACGTTGTACGGCAAGAACTGACTGACATAAATAAGCAAGCAGGAGGAGACAAACATGAAGCCATCGCTGCTCACCCGCTTGTCGGGCCTTGGCCTGGCGTTCGCCATGCTGTTGCCGACGCTGGCAGGCGCCGCCGACAGCTACCCGTCGCGGCCACTGCGCTTTGTCGTCCCGCTCACGCAAGGCAGCGGTTCCGACACCGTCACCCGCTTCGTCGCGGAGCGCACCGCCAAACTGCTGGGACAGCCGGCCGTGGTGGAGAACCGGCCCGGCGCCGACACCATCATCGCCACGCAGAGCGTCCTCACGGCACCGCCCGACGGCTACAGCGTATTGATGATTTCGCCCAGCTCGATGGTCATCAATCCGCTCGTGCACGACCGCCTTCCGTACGATCCCAGGCGCGACCTGCGTCCGCTCGCGGCAGCGATTCGCGCCACGTCCGTGCTGGTGACGGGCCCTTCGTCGCCATACAAGACGTTCAGTGACTTTCTGTCCGCCGCAAGGAAAGCCCCGAACTCGGTCAGCCTGGCGAACTACAGCTACCACTACCGGCTCGGCGCGCTGCAAATGCAGCAGATGGCCGGAGTCGAGTTCAACCACGTCCTCTACAAGGGCGCTTCTCAGGCCCAGACCGACGTGATGGGGGGCGCCGTGGACGCGGCACTGCTCGATCTCGGCGGCGCGCTGCCGCTCATTCGCGCCGGCAAGCTGCGCCCGTTGGCTGTCACGACCCGGGCACGCCATCCCGAGCTGCCCAATGTGCCGACAGTAGCCGAAAGTGGTCTGCCCGGTTACGAGCTCACGGTCTGGCTCGGCTTCGCGGTCAGCGCGAAGACGCCGGAGCCTGTCGTCGCCAAGCTCGAGGACGCACTGCTCAAGGCAATCGGGTCTGCAGAGTTCAAGAGCTTCGCCGCACAGACGCTGTACGCCGGCGTACTTGGCATGAGCGGAACGGAGATGAGCCGGATGATCGAGGCCGAGCGCGGGCGCTACGCATCGATCGTCAAGACCTACGACATCAGCGTGCGCTAGTTCACTACGTCAGTCGACGCATCCATCGAAATATTCAGAGAAGCCACCATGCAACAACAGATCTGCAAAGACCGCGTCGTCGTCATCACCGGCGCCGCCCGGGGTATCGGGCGTGAATATGCGCTTGAATTCGCCCGGCAGGGCGCCAAGGTCGTCGTGAACGACCTTGGTGGGAAGAGCGACGGCTCCGGTACTGCCAGTGCGCCTGCGCAGGAAGTGGTCGCCGAGATTGCGGCGATGGGCGGACAAGCCATCGCCAACTTCGACGACGTCGCGGACTGGGAGGGCGCAAGCCGCATGATCCAGACCGCAATCGATCACTTCGGCGGTCTCGACGTGCTGGTCAACAATGCCGGCATCTTGCGTGACCGCACCCTCGCCAACATGACGGAAGACGACTGGGACGCCGTTATTCGAGTGCACCTGCGCGGCACCTTCGCCCCGGCGCGCCACGCGGCCGCGTACTGGCGCGACGAAAGCAAGGCCGGCCGGCAGCGTGCGGCACGGCTCATCAACACCAGTTCGTCGTCGGGACTCTATGCAAATCCGGGGCAGGCCAACTATGCGGCAGCGAAGGCCGGCATCGCATCCATGTCGATCGTCGCCGCACGCGAACTCGGCCGCTATGGCGTAACGGTCAACGCGATCTACCCCACCGCCATGAGCCGGATGACCGAAGCGCTCTTCGCCGCCAATCACTTCAAGCATCTGGACGCCGCGGCCGAGGGCTTTGACCAGTTGAATCCGGCCAATGTCGCGCCTCTGGTCGCCTGGCTTGGGAGCGAGGAGTCCGGGGACATCACCGGCCGGGTATTTGGCGTGCGTGGCGGCCGCATTACTGTGGCCGAAGGGTGGCATGCCGGCCCGCGCATCGAGAAAGCTGGCCGTTGGGATGCGGCTGAACTCGGTGCGCAGATTCCTGCGCTGGTACGCCAGTCCGCGGCCAACGCCGATGTCTCCGGCGAGATTCCGCAGCACTGATCGCGAGCACACGCCATGACGATGACCCCGAAATACCTCGGCGACCACGCCACGCTGACACCCGACAAGCCCGCCGTCATCAACGGCACCACCGGGGATCGGCTCACCTATCGCGAACTGGACGAGCGCTCGAACCGCTTCGCCCAATACCTGTACGCGCTGGGCCTGCGCCGTGGCGACCATTTCGCCATGGTGCTCGAGAACAATATCCGCTGCTTCGAGGTTTGCTGGGCAGCCCTGCGCTCGGGCCTGCTGGTCACGCCGGTCAACCGTTATCTGACCGCGCCGGAAGCGGCCTACATCATCGCGGACAGCGGCGCGCGCGTAGTCGTGACCTCGTGGGCCATGCGCGACCTTGCCGTGCAGCTGGGCGACATCATGCCGGCCAACGTCGGGCGGCTGATGATCGACGGCACCATGCCCGGCTGGCGGAGCTATGAAGACGCCGTCGCCGCGTATCCGGCCGAGCGGCTGGCCGACGAGTGGCTCGGCGCGACGATGGTCTACAGCTCGGGCACTACGGGTCGTCCGAAGGGCATCATCCGCGCGCAGCCCGCCGGCAAGGTCACCGAGGGCTCGGGGTCGGCGCGTCGACCGCAGTTCGACCGCTACGGCTTCGGCGTCGATACCGTTTACCTGTCACCGGCTCCGCTGTACCACACGGCACCGTTGGGCTACGGTCTGGAAACGCAGTTCGGTGGCGGCACCGTCATCTTCATGGAGAAGTTCGACGCCGAAGACGCACTACGCATGATCGAACGTCATCGCGTCACCCATAGCCAGTGGGTGCCGACCATGTTCATTCGCATCCTCAAGCTTGATGACGCCACGCGCGCCGCGTACGACCTGTCGAGCCATCGCGTCGCCATTCATGCCGCCGCGCCATGCCCGCAGGAAACCAAGCGCGACATGATCGAATGGTGGGGGCCGATCCTGCACGAGTACTACGCCGCGACCGAAGGCAACGGGTCGACCAGCCTCGACACGCAGGAATGGCTGGCCCACCCGGGATCGGTCGGCAAGGCACTGCTCGGCAGCATCCGCATCTGCGACGACGATGGCAACGAACTGCCTGCCGGAGAAACCGGCACCGTGTACTTCGAGCGCGAGGCGCTGCCCTTCCACTACCACAACGATCCGGACAAGACACGCGCCGCGCAGCACCCGCGCCATCCGACCTGGACGGCGGTCGGCGATGTCGGGCGCGTGGATGCCGACGGCTATCTGTACCTGACGGATCGGAAGGCGTTCATGATCATCTCTGGCGGCGTGAACATCTATCCTCAGGCGATCGAGGATGCGCTGGTGATTCATCCCAGCGTGGGCGACGCCGCCGTTATCGGCGTGCCAAATCCCGAGATGGGCGAGGAGGTCAAGGCCATCGTGGAACCGGCGGCCGGCATCAGCCCGACCCCGGAACTGGCGGAAGAGCTGCTTGCCTACCTGCGCACGCGGGTAGCGAAATACATGGTTCCGCGCTCGGTCGACTTTATCGACGCAATGCCCCGTCTGCCGACCGGCAAGCTCTACAAGGCCTCGCTGCGCGAACGCTACTGGAAGGCATCATGACGGCCGCGCCGTTCCGCACGCGTCTGACCGACCTGTTCGGCATCCGTCATCCGCTTCTCCTTGGCGGGATGCATCATCTCGGCGAATCCGGTGTGGTGGCGGCGGTTGTCAACGCCGGGGCGATGGGCTTCATCACAGCGCGCTCGTTCGCCACACCCGACGCGCTGCGACGGGATCTGCGCCGTTGCCGCGAACTGACCGGCGGCAGGCCGTTCGGCGTCAACCTGACCCTGGCGCGCCGGGTCGGCCACAACGATGCCGTAAAGGACTGGATTCGCATCGCGCTTGACGAAGGCGTGCGTCATTTCGAAAGCGCCGGCAATTCGCCAGCCGATTTGGTCGCGCCGATCCAGCGTGGCGGCGGCGTACTGATCCACAAGTGCCCGAGTGTGCGTCACGCGTTGTCAGCCGAGCGGCTTGGCGTGGACGCCGTGGCGCTGGTGGGCCTCGAGGAAGGTGGCCACCCTGGCGCCAACAAGCTGTCCGCCTTCGTCAATGGTGCGTTTGCGCTGGACCACGTGCGCGTGCCGCTGGTGATTGGTGGCGGCATCGGCAGTGGCCGCCAGATCGCCGCCGCGCTGGCGATGGGCGCCGACGGCGTGGTGATGGGAAGCCGCTTCATGGTGGCGGAGGAGATCATCGCGCATCGGGCGCTGAAGGCTCGTATCGTCGCAGCGGACGAGCACTGCTCGGTCACGATTCTCGACTCGCTGGGCGATACGTGGCGCGTTCTGGACAACGACACCGCCCGGGCTGTGCAGCAGCTCGAAGCACAGGGCGCGCGCGCGCATGCCGATTTCGGCGATCTGATCCTGTCGGCGCGCACGCGCGAACGCGTCTACGAATCCGGCGACGTGGAAGCCGGAATCGTATCGCTGGGGCCAGCTGGCGGCTTCGCGGACCATATCGAGCCGGCGGGAGACATCGTTGCCCGGTTGATGGCCGATGCCGGACGCGCGGCAGCCTCCCTTTCCAGCGTCTTGCGTCATGAAGCGGTTCCGCACAGCGCCACGCCGACTGTCGACGTCGAAGCACTGCCCAGCAATGCCCTCGGAGCCCGTGTTCCAACGAAAGGAGATACCTATGCAGACCAATCATGACTATCCGGACATCGCCGTTCGCCGCAAGGAGCACGTCGCCATTGTCGAGTTGTGCCGCCCACCCCATAACTATTTCGACGAAGCGTTGATCCGAAATCTGGTCGAGTGCTTCGAGCAACTCGATGCCGATCCATCCTGCCGCGCCATCGTGCTCGCATCGCATGGCAAGGCCTTTTGCGCCGGTGCGGACTTCACTGGCGGGCAGACCGACCCGCAGTTGCCCCGGCGGCTGTATCGCCACGCAGTGCGCCTGTTTCGCACGCGCAAGCCCATTGTCGCCGCCGTGCACGGACCGGCCATTGGCGGTGGCGTGGGGCTGGCGCTGGTCGCCGATTTCCGCGTTACCTGCGAAACGGCGCGCTTCGCCGTCAACTTCAACCGACTCGGCATTCATCCGGGCTTTGGACTGTCGGTAACGCTGCCGCGTCTTATCGGTGCCCAGCAGGCGGCGATGCTGCTGTTCACCGGGAAGCGGATCGACGGTCGCAAGGCGGTCGAGATCGGTCTTGCCGACGTGCTTGCCCCCGCAGACGAGGTACTCGAGCACGCCGTGGCGCTGGCGGAAGAGATCGCCGCGTCCGCGCCCCTCGCGCTGATGTCCACGCGCGATACGCTGCGCCAGGGCCTGGCGGATGCCGTGCTCGCGGCGGTGGACCGCGAAGCATCGGAGCAGGAATGGCAGGTCCAGACCGCCGATTTCACCGAAGGTGTCGCCGCTACCGCTGCGCGGCGCACGCCAGTGTTCCAGGGCAAGTAGAAAGCGTCACGGCAAAGGAGTCTCCGTTGAACCAACTATTGCAAACATTTCGTCTCGCGCAACTTCCGCCGGAAGCAGAATCCTTTCGTGCCGAAGTCAAGCGGTTCCTTGCCGAACACCTCCCGCAAGTGCCGGCCGATCGGCGCGCCCGCTCGTGGATGGGCTTCGACGCCGATTTCAGCCGCCGCCTGGCCGCGCGCGGCTGGGTGGGACTGACATTGCCACCAGCCTGCGGCGGCGCCGGCCTCGATGCCTTCCGCCGCTTTGTGCTGGTGGAAGAACTGCTGAGTGCCGGGGCTCCGGTGGCCGCGCACTGGATCGCAGACCGCCAGAGCGGCCCACTCATCCTGCGCTATGGCAACGAGGCACAGAAGCTGGCATACCTGCCGCGCATCTGCCGTGGCGAGGCGTTCTTCTGCATCGGCATGAGCGAACCGAACGCCGGCTCCGACCTTGCCAGCGTGCGCAGTCGCGCCGTGCGGACCGAGACAGGCTGGCGCATGAACGGCCGGAAGATCTGGACCACCAACGCCCACCACTGCCAGTACATGATCGCGCTGGTACGTACCTCCGGCGCACCCGAAGACAAGCAGAAAGGGCTCTCGCAATTCATCGTCGACCTGTCGCTGCCGGGTGTGAGCATCCGCCCGATCCACGACCTGACCGGCGACGCGCATTTCGCCGAAGTCGTCTTCGACGACGTCGTGCTGGCCGACGATGCGTTGGTTGGCCAGGAGGGCAGTGGCTGGGAGCAGGTCAACGCCGAACTCGCTTTCGAGCGCAGTGGGCCAGAGCGCATCTACTCCAGCATGGTGCTGCTCGACCTGTGGGCAACGCATCTGCGCCGTCACGGCGCCACGCGCGAACAATCCGCGGCACTGGGCCGCTTCGTATCGCACATTGCCACGCTGCGCAGCATGTCTGTGGCGGTGACCGCGAAACTGGCCCGGCACGAGAGCCCGGTAGTGGAAGCCGCACTGGTCAAGGATCTCGGCACGGAGCTCGAACAGGCGATTCCGGCCTACGTCGAGAGCGCGATGTCCGCCGACCCCGATTCGCCGCCCGATCCCGTGCTGTACCGGACCGTGGCCTATCTCAGCCAGATTTCCCCAACCTTCTCGCTGCGTGGCGGCACGCGCGAGATCCTGCGCGGGATGATTGCCCGCAGCTTGGGCTTGCGCTAAGGAGCACCTGATATGTTCGTGGAAGCCATCGACGCCATCCTGCAAGACCAATTCACACCTGAGACCGTTCGCGCCATCGAGTTCGGTGGCAACGCCGCGCCCGCGTGGCAGGCGCTCGCCGCAGCCGGTTTCCTGGAACTGCTGGCCCCGGAAGCAGCGGGCGGCGCGGCACTGGAGCTGCCCGACCTGTTCCCCATCCTCACGACGATCGGCCGCCACGCGGTGCCGGTGCCGCTGGCGCAGAGCATCGTGGCCCGGGCCCTGCTCGCGCGCGCCGGGGCGACAGTGCCCACGGGCATGGTGACGCTGGCCCAGTCGTGCCGGCTCGACAACGATGGTTCGCTGGTCTGTGCCTATACCCCCTTCGGCACCATTGCCGATTACGTCATCGCGGGCAGCGCCGATGGCCTCCTGCTGCTCGATTGCGCCAGCGCGCAACGTGAGGCTTCGGGTGTT
This sequence comes from Cupriavidus sp. UBA2010, assembly GCF_002335265.1. Lineage (NCBI taxonomy): Bacteria > Pseudomonadati > Pseudomonadota > Betaproteobacteria > Burkholderiales > Burkholderiaceae > Cupriavidus > Cupriavidus sp. UBA2010. Next base: position 112,917 of record NZ_DDCI01000032.1, on the reverse strand, counting down.
CGCGGCAGCCAGTGCGCGATGTTGCGCTGGCCCGCCGCCCAACCGGTCACGCCGCTACCCGGCGTCGACGCGGCGGACGTGCAGACGTGGGGAGCCGCCCTGCACGCCGCGCTCATCGCTGGCGCCGCGGCACGCGTCGGGGAAATGACACTCCAGTACTGCCAGGATCGCTCCCAGTTCGGGCGCGCCATTGGCAAATATCAGGCGGTCCAGCATCAACTCGCCGTCATGACCGAGCACATAGCCGCCGTCACGGTGGCGGCCGAGATCGCCTTCGCCACCACGGGGACCCAACCTTTGCGACTGGCCGCGGCTGTCGCAAAGTCTCGTAGCAGCGAAGCGGTGCAACTAATTGCCGCGACGGCCCATGCGCTGCACGGCGCGATCGGCGTGACGGAGGAGTTTGATCTGCAGTTGCTGACGCGACGGCTTCACGAATGGCGAACCACACACGGGTCGGAGGCTTGCTGGGCTGCCGTGATCGGCGATGCATCGCTGGCGGACCAGATTGCGATCGTGGACTTTGCCAGAGGGGTGGCTGGGAACACCTGCTGATCCGCGGGACGGACGGCCACCTGACGCCCTATCCCTCGTTCGCCAACGACGCACATCAGCAGCGCGCGGCGAGGGATGAAATTTATATCTGGGTATAAATACAGGGCAATCGTGGCACCCCCCACAACTTCTGGATGCAAAGTCCGCGGTACCGGGTCGCCGTCAGCGCCGTATGCGCCTGAGACCGGCCGAGCAGGCTCGATGGCGATCGCTTCAGTCCCATCTAGCGGCAGCCAGGCGCCGCATTCGGCTCATTTCAATGCGATCACATATCAACAGGCGCAGCTTGTAGCGCGCTAACATTCGACGCTGACGGCACAAGCCTGCCCTCAAGCCCGAGGTATTTGATTCAACGGCATCCCCATCATCGAGTGCGAGGTCCGGCAGGAGTTAGGCGTAACAAGCCCATCACCGGGTCTTGATAACGCCAGCGATCACGCTGCCGCATCGCATCGAGCGGCGCAGTGAGGACGGCTTTGGCGAAGGCGATTTCAAGGCGATTTCAAGGCGCTGTTCGAATTCCTGGAGCAGGATCAGGATCAGGATCAGGTTCGGCGCGGCCCGCCCATCGGTTCCCACATCTTCAAGGTACACACCATGCAATCCAAGACGACAATCACCCTTGCGGATCCGCACCCCGTTCTCGGCAGCACCCAGGTTTTCAAGACTTTCAATTACGCGCCGGCTGTTGCGGCAGGCGGCCTGCTATTCATCGCTGGCCAGATCGGCATTCGCGCAGACGGGACCGTGCCTGTGGATGTGGAGGAGCAGATCGATCTCGCATTCCAGAGGCTGGGCGCGATTCTGCAGGCGGCTGGCCTTGGATTTGAGGATCTGGTTGAGCTGGTCAGCTATCACGTCGATATCGACAAGCAACTCACGGCGTTCCGTGAGATCAAGGACCGATACATCAAAGCGGATGCACCGGCCTGGACGATACTGGGTGTGGCCGCATTGGCCAGGCCGACGCTGTTCATCGAGATCAAGGCTGTGGCTGCGACGCGCGCCGTGTGATCAGTCAACCGTGGAGGGCCGGAGATTCAACCAGTCGACTGCACACTCCGTGGAGGCGACGAATGGCGCCACCCTCCCTTCCATCAGTGCAGCGTGTAGAGAGTCTGTCGCCCCTTGGCATAGAGGTCCATGGCGATCTGCAGGATCTCATCGCGATGCCGGTCGAAGGAGTCCAGCATCCTTGCTTCACCGGAACCGAGCGCGGGGTCGAAACTCATCAGTACGCGATCCTCCACCAGGAAGGTAATCTCGCCTGTGTTGTCATAACCCCAGAACCACACGCCACGCTTGGCCTCATCATAGGTGCGGCTTGGATTGGGAAAGGTAAGTGTCATGTGTCGTCCTGTGTCCAACGCCTTTGATTGACCGCGTTGCGCGCACACTACCACCGCGATGCGCCCCAACTAATGCGTATCGCGTTTCATGCTCTCGGCTTCCATCGCGGCATGCAATTCCTCATATGCCTCGACTGGCTCCATGTCCTGATCGACGAACGCGGCTGCGCGCTCTGCTGCAGCCAATGCGTCGCGCGGGATATCGGTCTGGCTGTCGTCCTCGGTACTTGGCGGCAGCAGCATGTCCTCAAGCATCCCTCGCAACTCCGGCGTATTCCATGGCTTGCCCAGCCTGCTCTTCCTGTTCAGGTAGTGACGGATCTCCGAGTCTTGCTCGGCGGTGAGCGGCAGCCCCCGGAAAGTGGGGTCAGTGTTGTGATGGATCATGATGCGCCTCCCGAAGCGGTATGCGCCCGCAATATAGAGATTTCGACTCCCCGCGGTGTACGTTACAAGTTACGCGTGATCACTGTGCCGCGTGTCCGCGGCACACCGATTTACGTCTTCCTCTTGGCGACACCTTCGTTTCCAACGCGCGAATGCGTCGTGCCAAATGGGGTTCCCGGCACGGCTGGCTTCTTGGGCTGCTTGGGCTTTTTTGCTTCGCGAGTGCTGCGTAGTTGACTCTTAGCCATGGTATTGCTCCTGATTACCTTGCTTGCCAAGGTGCGGCAGTACCAGCATACGCGCTTGGAGACGCCAGCAGGATGATTCTCTCGACGCTAGAGCGAAACAACGGATTCGCCCGCGACCAGTCCGTTGATGATGTCCTCGCCAAACTGCACCGCTCCCCTGCGCGCGGTACCGATGTTCTCCCAAAGCGTATTCTCAAGCCGGAAAACGCGGGTATGTTCGCTACCGGGGCGATATCCCGTCCGGCAGATGACGATCGATGCATTGAACCTGCCGTCCGGCTTGACTCGCGGCCAAGTCTGAACAGGCTGGTTCTTGTAGACCAGAGGATAGAGGTCGAAGCCCTTGTAGAAGGCGAAGGGTGGGGCGTTACTGATACTGGCAATGCTCACGACTGCTCCATGCGGCGTAGCGCCGCTGTTGCCCAGTTACGTCATGGGCTGTGTTGAGAATGCCTGTTGACGACAACAACGCTCAGAGTGAAACAAGGGATTGGCCGAGAATTGCGCCGTTGATGATGTCCTCGGCATAGCGAAGCACAACGTGCTCGCCTCCGGCGATGTCCGCCTTCGCGACAGATCACCACAGCGGCATTAACAATCGGTCTGGCCAGTGCCCCCGTCGTGCAGGCTCCGTTGCCGTTACGGCTTCCATTAGCCACTGTACTCTACTGGTGAGGCAAGGAGTGCTTTTATTCCACCAGGGAGAACAACTGCGCGACCGGCGAAGAAGCGAATCAATCGCACCCGCAACCTGAGCTTCCTCCCTCCTTAACGTACCGCACGACAACCGTGGTGAACCGGATGCCGTTCTGCCTTGAAAGCCGCCATTGTGTCTGCACTGGGTCGATTGGCAGTTCAGGGGCGGCGCCGACCTCCTGGCGCCGGCGTAGCGGAACTCGGGTTCGACAGGTGCTTGCCCGCCAGAAGCAGGCGTACGAAACCACCGCACAACGTGTGCGAATCTCGCTCCGAGCAGTAGCTATTGCCTGGCCAGCGATTGGAGCTGGTCGCACGCGTGCAGATTCAAAGCAATGAATTCATCCCAAGTATGCAGGCGCGCATATCGCAATACATACATCCGATCTACCCGGCAAATGTCCGGGCGTTCGCTGTAGATGGAACAGGCTTTGCTCGCTGCGTGGTAGTGCCTGCATGTTCCGTCACCACGATCCAGGAAGAGTGTTTCGTCGGATAGATGAACGTTCTCACAGCAACGCCCGCACTGCGTACAGGGAAATGCGCGCGAAATCGGCGTGTTCACTTCGCCAGGGACGCCAGCCATTTACGTGTGCTCGTCGCGTTGCCCATTTCGTAGGGCAACTCAATGCCCTGCTTGGCGATTTCATCTTTCAGAACGAGACCGCGCTGCATTTCATCGTTGCAAGCGGACAAGTCGCGAGAAAACGCCGCCAACTCCTCCGTGTCCATGTTGAATTCCTGACGCGCCAACTCGGTCAGATAGTCATCCAGCTCGGCATTGATGGCTTGGTACTTCTTCACCGTATCCGCATGCGGCATGATGGATTCGAGACGGGCCCAAGCCCGTTGCGCCACGCTGCTGTGCAGCAAGACATATGTGAACCCAAGCGTTGCCAAGCCGGTTACCAAAGCGCCCACAAACGACGCCAGTTCAGCGCCGAACGGAAAGTTGCACAACGGCAGTAATTGCGCATGGGCGATCGAGCCCACCGTCACGCCCGCGGCCGCTGACAGCATGCCCATGACGGCCTTGCACAAATCAGTAAAACCCAGCTTTTCAGGGTTGAAGAAGACCAGCTTGAACGCCTTGCACAACTGGCCCCAGATCTCCCGAATGATCTTGATCGTTGCCTTCTGTGTGGTGGCAAAGATGTTGAAAACCGTGGTCGTCAGGCTAGATACGATGCCACCAAAAACACCGTCCTTGAAGCTGGTCAGGAAGTCCTTGAAGCGCAATCGAATACGACGCCAGATACCCCGAAAAGTGCTCTGGATGTCTTCGACGAACTTCTCGAAGCTGAACTGTTTTTTAAGGGTGTCCAGAATAGTCGGAACTTGCGTGCGTAGCTCGAACCAGACCTCCGCCATGACCAACCCAAGCATTTGACGAGTGCCCATCTTGAAGCCGGAAAGACCCGCAGCAACGCCAGTTTGCTGCATGAACTTGCTGCCACCGTAATAAGCACGATCGATTGCTCCGTCGTACTTCTTTCGAGCCTGCTGATCTTTCTTTCGCATTGCATCAGCATCGATAGACTTGAGGCCTTCTATCTTCTTCTGTGCCTTTCTGATTTTCTCTTCGAGAACGTCCGCCTTGTGCCGCTGCTCGGGGGTCTCGCGTGGCAGGTTGCTCAATTTCTCCTGCTTTCTGGCCAAGTCTTTCTCATGACCTTCGACGAGCCTGGAAAGATTCTTCAGATAGTCATCGATGGGGGATTGTTTCTTGGACTTGTTAATCGTTTCCAGCGTCGTTTGCAGGTTGCTGCCCTGGTTGGCCAACTCCACGCCGTCGAGCTCTGCCAACACCCGGCCAGCGTCGTCGTGGATTTCCTTGGCGGCAATAATATGGTCGAGATTGCGTTGCTCGTCCATCGCCATGACTTGACCGCGATAGGCATCGTTCAGTTGCCCAGCTTGATGCAGGGCCTTGTCTTTTTTGCCGGTCGCTATGTAATTCTGATGCGTGTGATACGCCGTGCCATCGTAAGCGCCGCGCTGCTCGAAGGCTTGCTGTTCCTTTTCCGTGCCCCAGATGCCCTGACGTACGTTATGGACTGTGTCCACGTCGCCGCCAACCTTGTCCTTGAACAGAAGGAAATCCAGGCCAAACGTGGTGACCAGACTGTTGACCACGGTTTTCTCGAGCTCTTCGGCCCAAGGGTAGTTGGCGACTGCGGTGGACATGTTTTCTTGTGATTGAGATGAGCGAATCGTGTGCCGCGCCAATCGCGGCGCACGCAATTCAGGAACGAGCCGCCTCGATGTTTCCTGCCTGAGACTCGGCCTGGCGCAAGGCCAGATCCAGTTCGGCATCGTTGAGGATCATGGAACCATCGGCATCCTTCTCCATTTCTGGCACACCGTCCTTGTTATGCACGACCTTGCCGTTGATCTTTGCAGGTCTGAAAATTGGAACGATGATGAGGTTCACCAGGATTGCCGCCAGCGCATAACCGTTCTCGATGACCCGGAGAACATCGTCGCCAAGTTTTTCGATCTCGGCGCCTACGTCGACGTTCCTGCCCTTGATGTCATCAACAAAGCGGTTGATGTCCTTGAGCGTGTCGAAATAGTGCTGGAACTGCCCGGAAATCGTGGTCAATTCGACCTTGATCTTACGAGCGTAGACTTCAGTCTTCGCAAGCTGCTCGCTGGCTTTCATCAGCTTTTCAACGGCGCGGCTGACTTCGTCGTTGGCCTTGCGGGCGTTTATAAGGGCTTCCTCGCCGTGACTATCGTAAGCCCAGCCAGCAATGGCGAGCACAGGCGCTGCCACTGCAGCGCCCAGAATGACCGTGCCGCCGGCCATACCCAGGCCGCCCGCCGACAGCGCGCCGCCGCCCAAGGCCGCCAGGGTGGCATTGGTGGCAGCCACACCAGATAGCGCTGAGATGGCAGTGCCGGTGGAAGCCGCACCTAGCGCCATGACGCCGCCATAAACAGCGAATCCCACCGCAGCACCTGCAGCACCCGCCCCAACCGCTGTGCCCAGAACACTGATAGCTGTGATGCTGTAGTTCTCGATCTTTTGCAGCTCATGCTTGGGAATGCTGATGTTCAGCTTGTTATCCCGCCCGGCATTGAGTTGCTGCAGGAGTTTGTCGGCCAAGGTTTTGAATTCGCCAATGCTCTTGCCGATCTCCAACTCTTTCTTGCCCAACAGGTCGAGCGCGACAGTCGTTTTCTCTTCCTGGGTGTCGACCGCAGATTTCCTGCGTTCGTAACGGGCCTGAGCATCCTTGACGATCTCGTCAGCTTCTGAGTGCTTTTGATAGCCGTCATAGCCTTTCTTGGCACCATAAGCAGCGGTGACAAGTGCGGCGGCACCGATGATGAATGGCAGAGGCATGATTTGGAACCTTTCAGGTTTAGGGGATATCACGGAAGTGTCCGCTTCTGCGGACACTTGACATTGAATGCATGGCGGACAGCAGATGGCGCTTCCAGTCTTGAAACTCCTCCTTGGTAAGCGCGCCTTGCTTGTGCAGTTCATAGAGCTCGCGCAGCTCGCCGATATAGCCCTGACACGATGGAGCAGCCTCCTTCGCGTTCACGGACTCGGTGGTCTCCAACGTAACGGGCGCAGGCAATGCCGCCGTTGCCTCATCGTTGCGCCCATTGTTGAGCAACCGCGTAAGCCCACGTTGGATGGTCTGCACGCCCGCTGAAATGCCATACAGCACGCAGACAATCGCAAACAGGCCTAGCAGAAACATGATCATTCGCATCACGCGCAATCCCTTGCCAGAGAAGAAATCGTCCTACTTTCTGTTCTTGATAAGTAGTGATTCGGGCCTCTGGTCGTCAGCCTTGTCCTTGAAGCGAAAGAAAGCACCTTCCTTTCCTTCATCCAGCCGACTTTGGGAATGGTCCCTGTCCAGAGGCATATCGACCCATTGCCCGATACTCGATACCCCTCTTTGGAATGGCGGGATAGCTGGGCTAACGGGGCGTCAAAGATCGAGTTGCCCTGATGCTATTCGTGAATCTGGTCAGATGGTGTCCATATTGCTAGCATTGCATCCACATTCAGCGAACGCCCCGTCATGAAGAGGAACAACACCCACGCGCAGCCACTCAGCGATCTCGCGATCGCTACCCTCGAGCTGATGGCGAGCCGCCCCGACGGATATCCTTCTGGCGAGTTGCAAAGCGCGCTCGAAGGACATGCAGACAGAAGAACGATCCGACGCGCCCTTTCTGAACTAGAGAACGGCGGTCTCGCGAAGCCGGACGGTGCAACGAAGGGACGCGTCTGGAAGGCGTTGTCGCCAACGCCGGGCGGGCGTCGACCGTCTGTCAACGAGGCCATCGCGCTCCTGACACTGCGGGACCTCGCCTACCGTCATCTTCCCGCCAGCGTCGTCGGAGCATTGGAGGCCGACTTCATCGCAGCAGCGCACGTCCTCGAAGAGCATCCCACCGCGTCGAACCTCGCGGCCGCGCGCCTCTGGCTGGACAAGACCGCTCGGCTTCATGCGGGCTATCCACTCGTCGCGCCCGCGATCAAGGATGAGTTATTTCAAATCGTCGGTCACGCGCTCTACAACGATGAGTCGCTTGATATCACCTATCGAACATCGCGCGAGTCCGCACCCAAGCAATATCGCGCCCTCCCCCATGCCTTGATCGAAAAAGGGCCGCTTTGGTATCTGATCGTCAAGAACAAGCGCCGCACGGCCGAGGGTTCGATCTTCTCACTGCGAATGGACCGCATCATCGAGGCCACGCCCGCTGGCATCGATCTGACCCGCGACCGAGCATTCAACCTCGACGCCTATATCCGGAAGGATAAGAGCATGGAGTTTTTCGCAGGCAAGCCGGTCCAGCTTGTTCTCCGAGTCAACGAAATGATTGATGCCAAGCGGATTGAACACGCCTTCCGTTCATTGCGTCTGAGTGATGATCAGACCATTGTCGAAGAGGATGGCGGCTTCCTGCTGGTGGCGACGGTGGTGCCTTCGGTGCCGCTAACCAATCTGCTGTTGGAGAAGAGCACTACCGTGGAAATCGTCGCGCCGCCAGATATGCGTGAAGGCATGATTGCTCATTTAAAGCGCGCGTTGTCGCGCTATGAGCATGGCTCGGCGCCCGTCGAGAATCTGGACACCACCGGCCCACATTAGTCCCTACCATTTGGATCGTTCTCACTACGGAGCATGCAATGCGCCTCGAAACGATCCGCGATCCACGTAGCCTGCTCATGGGCTTCATCGCCACGGAAGAGCATGGGAATGGCGTTGCCCACGACGCCTATATGAAGGTGCTGGGCACATACAGCGTCGAACGAAACTTCACATATGATTCACGGGGTTGCCCGTTCGCCCGCGGCAATAGGTTGCTCGCGTTGGTTCACCGCAGCGCCGACTGAGGCCTTTCACCATGTGGATGCCTTGCCATGATGAGTTCAACCTCATGTGGGCGGACAAGCCCGGTACCGGCCACTATTTTGCGCCGCCGATTCACCCCGACCCTCGCATGTACAAGTACGTTTGGTGGATCTGGACCCGTGCATCGCCGTGGGATGGAACCGCCTTTTTTGCGAACACGCCTGCGCTATCTATGGGCCAGTTTCGTCAGATCGAACGGCAGTTGATTGATGCGAGGGAGCATTTCTTTGTCTATGGCATTCAGCGTCCGCGCCGTGGTAGTGCGCTGGAGCGATCTACCCCTCAATGGGCGCACGCCATATTCGCCCCCGCGTATGACGAAGACGATGACATCGCGTGGCAAGGTCACAAGTAGCGACCGGAACGCGAAGCCATAAGGCACACGGACACCGGGGAAACGAGTAAGGTCGCTGCTTCCCTTCGCATCCCATGTTCATTTGATTCCCTCGAATCCAGGGACTTACGCTGAAGATCGCTGTCTGGCGCGCATCGCGCTACGCGTTCAAAACCTGGCTCGGCGAGTCGGACAGTGCAAGGCGAACAGGGAGCCGTCTGGCACAATATCAAATCGTATGCCCCAACCCACAAGCCAATGCCACAATCGACCGAGGTCTTCACGCTGCCGCGCTGGAAGATAACAAGATGGCTTACGGACACAGACAGAGACGTCCCTACTGACATCAAGCGTGCGCTTATCGGAAGCTTGTTCGGGACGTTGTCCATCTTCGTTGGCGGGGTCATCAACACGCTGTTAGTCGCTGCGTTGATAGCCTGGCATATCCAACGCCCAGCATTCTTTGCATGGTTCGGATTGGAGTGCCTGATTTGCATCGCTCGAATCAGCATCTTGGTTTCGGCGCGGAGACGAGCGCGTACGGCGCGGTCGACCCATACCGACTTGCACCTGGTGTTTAGTCTGGCGTGGGCCTTTAGCGTAGGATTGGGAGCCTACCTGAGCATTACAAGCGGAAACTGGCTCGCTGCCGCCCTGGCATGCCTTTCTTCCGCTGCAATGATTGGTGGCATTTGCTTCCGGAACTTCGGGGCACCCAGGATGAGCGGGCTAATGATTCTACTGGCTCTGGGTCCATGCTGCCTTGGTGCAATCGTCGCACGTGAACCGCTGTTCCTTCTGACACTGATTCAATTGCCCGTCTACGTGGCCAGCATGACGAGTGCATCCTTTCGCATGCATGCAATGCTGGTTGCAACGATGCAGTCGGAGCGCGAGAACGCACACCGCGCGCGCCACGATTCGATGACTGGACTTCTGAATCGAGGCAGCTTGCTGGCTGAAATCAGAGCGGCAATGGAGTGCAATGCCAGTTCCCCACTGCGCTCCGCGCTCCTCTATCTTGACCTGGACGGCTTCAAACGAGTCAACGACGTACATGGCCACGGCTGCGGAGACGAACTGCTCCAGCAAGTGGCAGGCCGAATGCGAGCGACGGTGCCCGAAGGCACTCACGTCTCTCGAATTGGAGGAGATGAGTTTGTCATCTTGCTGCACCACCATGAGAGTGATGACGTGCAAGCGCTCGCGCAACGGCTGCTACGAGACATAGCTGTACCGTATCTGCTGGCCAATGGAGAGAAGGTGGCGATTGGCGTAAGCATCGGCATTACCCATATTTCTCCCAACGGACAAAGCGCCGATGCAGTCCTTAATGTCGCCGACCGCGCACTGTATGTCGCAAAGGCGCGCGGCAAGGGATGCTTCCATTTTTCGGAGGCGGTTTAGTCGGTCTTCGGATGCAGTGCTGCTTGTTGATTGTCCGTACGAATTCGCGGCATTTCCGCTAGCCTCAACCAATTCGATGTACTCAGTCGGGTCGGAGGCTTGCTGGCAACGCGTGGCTCGAGACCCTGTCAACCGACGCGATACAGCCCGTTGCTGTCTGAGACGAGCACTGCGTCTCGTAAAAAAAAGGCTGCAAGCCTTGCTGGACAAGGGTTACAGCCTTTTTTTGGTGTGCTCAACAGCTGTAGCTTGTGCTGTTTGCACTTATGTTTTCTTCATTGCTCCAACCCGCAAATGGCGAACGGAGCCCCGATCACCTCAGGTACTGAAACAGGTTCATCCCCTGGATCTGCATGAACGACTGCTGGGCGCCCTGGAGCGCAGTCTGGCGCTGGTAGTACTCGGTGATGGCCGACGCGTAGTTCAGATCCTGCAGGTCGGACAGCGTGGACTTGCTGTTCAGATCGCGGTTCTGGCCGATCGTGTCCAGCGCGTCGAGTTCCTGCATGCGCGAGCCCACCGACGAGCGGACCGTCAGCACGTTGTCAAGTGAGTTGCCCATCTGGCGGATGCCGGTGGCCAGCACGTTCTGCAGGTTGGCGCTGGCCGCATCCGTGTTCGTGCCGGTGTCGATCGGCTTCTTCAGCGCGCTGATGACGTTCTGCAGGTTCGCGAAGATGTCCGCGCCGGCCTGTTGCGCTGGCACGGCCGTTAGCGAATCGCCAGCGGCCGGCGTGCCCTTGACCGTGAACGATACGCCGCCCACGTTGATGGGCGTGCCATCAGTGTAGGGCTGGACCGTGCCAATCGCCGCTCCCGTAGTGGCGTTCGATACCTGGTACTCCATTGCCCCTGTCGTGCCGTTGGGCTGGAAGGTCAGCTTCAGCGGCGTGCCATAGAGCGGGTTGGTCGGATCCGAAACAGAGATCGGCCCATACGTGGCGGTACCGGCGTTGCCGGCATTGCCATTGAGCACGTAGCCGGCGTTGGTCGTCACGCTCATGAACACTTCGGCGCCTGTATTGCCCGATTCCATCTGGCGCGCGACGTCCACCTGCAGCAGCTGATGGCTGTTGTCGCCCTGGTACACAGCCGCGCCGGCGGCGTTCTTCGCAAACGGTACCGTGTTGGCCTGCAAGCCCGCGAACAGGTAGTTGCCATTGCCGTCGTCGGCGTTGGCCAGACCCATAAGCTGATCGTACTGCCCCTGCAACGCCGTGGCCAGCGACGCGCGGTCTGTGTCGCTCATCGTGCCGTTACCGGCGTTCACCAGCAGCGACTGGATATTCTGGATCGTGGTCGTGACCGACTGGAGCGTATTCTCCTCCAGGCCCAGCGATGCATTGGCCTGCTTGCGGGTCGTGGCGTACTGCCCGTTCACGGACTGGGCCTGGGCGACGCCGAGCGCACGCGTGGCGGCCACGGGGTCATCAGACGGTGTCAGGATGCGGCGGCCAGTGCCAAGTTGCTGTTGCACGTACAGCAGCTTGGACTGCTGGTTGTTCATCGAAGCCAGGCCTTGCTGGTACAGGGTGGAGGTAGCGACGCGCATGGCGTGATTCCTTCGTATCCGTTTGAACTGTCAGTGGAGGACGTGGCCCGGTCAGCCGATGCTGAGGAGCGTGTCGATGATCGTGCTGGCGGTCTGGATGACCTTCGCATTCGCCTGATAAAGCTGCTGGAACTTGAGCAGGTTCACCGTTTCTTCGTCCATGTTCACGCCGGACACCGACTGCTGTGCCGACGTTACCTGTGTGGTGATGCTGTCCTGCGACTCCGAGGCAATGCTTGCCGACTTGGCATCGCTGCCCACCTGGTTGACCAGCGACGCATAGGCGTCGTTGAAGCTGGACGTGCCGTTGATGGTCTTGGCGGTCTGCAGCTTGGCCAGCGCCAGGGCATTGCCGTTGTCCGCCGTCGCGCCGGAGTTGCTCGACAGCGTGAACGTGTCGCCCGCCTTCGGCGTGCCGTCGAAATGGAAGGTCAGACCACTGAAGGTGTAGTCGGTACCGGTACCGTTGGCGGCGGTGCTGGTCGGGGTCACTACGTTGCCCAGGGCATCGGTGAACGTATAGCCAGCGCCTGTGTAGGTGGCCGTGATCTTGCCCGACAGTTGCGTGAACCCCTGCGCCACGCCACTGAGCTGGGCCGTGCCGGATCCGGTGTTCTGCGTGCTGGCGTCGGCGCGTGCCGGCGAAGCGGCGGCCACCTTGGCCGGGTCCGTGATCAGCGTGCCAAAGCCTGCCGCGGCATTGCGTGTCGGCTGGATCAGGAACGAATCGTTGGCGCTCATCGGTCCGTTGAGACTGACGGAAATGCCGTCCGCAGCAATGCCGTTCAACGAGGTTGACGTCGACACGACGGTGTTGTCCGACAGACGCGTCAGCGAGTAGTTCGTGCCGTCGAACTTCAATGAGTAGTCACTGGTAGTCAGGCTGCCGGCGTTGGTGATCGTGGCCGTGGCAACCGCGTTCGACTTATTGTTCGCGTTCGCGTAGGTCGTCGGCTGGCCCAGCGAGAAAAGATCGGTGCCCGTTGCGCCGTTCAGGTCGATACCGAGCTTGTGCTGGTTGTTGAACACCTGGCCAATCGCCAGCGACAGGCGGCCGATGGCGTTCTGCGCCTGGTCGAGCGACTGGCTGCGGAAGCGCAGCAGCCCGCCAATCGAGCCACCGGTCACCGAACCATCTTCCGACTGCACCGTGTTGCCGTTGGGCAGCGTGTAGCCGATCGTGATGCGGCTCGGGTCCGCGGCCGACGGCACCGCGGTCATATCGTACGATTCGGAGCCCATCACCAGCGGCTGGCCGTTACCGACGAAGACGTTATACGTATTGCCATCCTGCACCACGACCTTCGCGCCCACCAGCTTGGTCAGCTCGGACACGGCCTGATCGCGCTGGTCCAGCAGGTCGTTGGGTGGCTGGCCGCCCGATGCGGCGGTCAGTTGCGAGATCTGCTTGTTCAGGCTGGCGATCTGCTTGGTGTAGTCGTTGACCTGACGCACCGACGACGTGAGCTGCGTGTTGATGCCGTCCTGAAGCTGCTTGAAGTAGTCGCTCGACGCCTTGACCTGGCCGGTCAGCGCCTGGGCGGCGGACAACATGCCTTGCCGCGCCGCGGTGTCGCCCGGCGTGTCCGATACCGTCTGCACGGCGGCAAAGAACTTCTGCATCAGCGGGGCCAGACCCGCGTTCTGGTCAGCCAGCAGGTTGTCGATCTGCGAAATCTGGCTCGAGAACGTGGACAGCTCGCTGCTGGCCGATGTGGCCGTGCGAAGCTGGCCGGTCAGGAAGCCGTCGTAGACGCGTTGCACGGTAACAGTGGTGGAGCCCTGGCCGAAGAATCCGGAGCCCGTGAACTGGCCGCCGGCCGACGCGACGATCGTGCTCTGGCGCGTGTAGCCCGGAGTCGCGGCGTTGCTGAAGTTGTGGCCAGTGGTCGTCAGCGCGTTCTGCGCCACGTTCAGGCCCGACAGACCGATATTAAACAGAGACATGTTTGTCTGACTCCGGATCGAATGGCAAGCCGGCGGCACACGGCCGACGGCGGTGGATGTGCTGAATAACGGCCGGAACGTCGCTCAACTTTAGCGCTGCAAATCGTGAAAATGCGGAGTAGTTGTGAGCGCGTACTCTCATGAAGAACTGCTTCCACAAATGCCAATAGCGCGGCTGAAAAGCGCCGCGCCATGCAGGTTCACCGATTGTTCCCTCCCCTCGTCCACAACGCGGCATAGGGGACCCACCCTCTATCGCAATGCTTCAGGTCGAAACCTTCTTCATGATCCGGACGAGCTTCTCGCCGTAGGCCGGATCGGTGGCATAGCCCGCGCGCTGCAAGCCGTGGGCGGCCTCATCGGCGCTGTTTGCCGCCACCACGCCCGCGTAACGGGGGTTGGAGGTCAGCAGCCGCGCATAGTCATTGCAAGCCTCTTCGTATGAGCCATAGGCTCGGAAGCGGGCACGCACCTTCTGCGGCTGGCCATCGACGTATTCGGTGGTCAGCACCTCGGTCGTCGGCCCCTTCCAGTTCGCACCGGCCTTGATGCCGAAGACGTTGAACGACGTCGAGCCATCCGCATTGAGGATCTCGCGGCGTCCCCATCCCGATTCGAGCGCGGCCTGACCAACGATCAGCTTGGCCGGCACGCCCGATGCGCGCGACGCGACCATTGCCGGGCCTGCCATGCGGTTGACGAAGCTGCTGATGTGTTCGGGCGTGTCGTTGGGCAGTTGTCCCAGTTGAGACTGGCCGTTGCCCTGCCAGTCCGACTGATTCTGGTACTGGCGCACGCCGGCGGTCGGGTTCCACGCCGGGCCGGGCAGCGTCGTGCCCACCGGCACTGCCGGACCATCGGCATCGGTCGCACCACGGCCATCGAGCAGGCCGGCCATCTGGGCGTCCTGGATGCTTGCGGCGGTGACCCCGCCGGCCGTTGCCATGTTCGGCGGCAGTTGCTGGCCCGTGGCGCGCGCAAGCTGGCGGATCATGACGTCGGCCAAACCGATACCACGTGTGGAGAGCTGTTGCGACAGCTGCTGGTCCATCATCGACATATAGAGCTTGGTCTGCTCGTTGTCGAAGAGGCCGTCCGACGGCGTCGCATCGCGCATGCTCTTCAGCACCATGTTCGTGAACACGGCTTCGAACTGCCTGGCGGCGGCCTGCAGCGAACTGCTGTTGTTGCCGGCACGCGCCTGGTTCTTGAGCGCCTCGAACCCTTGCGTGTCGAGCGCGAAGCGCTGCGAGATGTCGGACTGTCCGGAGAGCGTCGAGCCCGTCATCAGATGATCTCCAGCTCGGCGCGCAGGGCGCCCGCAGCACGCATGGCTTCCAGGATCGTCTGCAAGTCGGCCGGGGTCGCGCCAAGCGCGTTCAGGCCCTTCACCACTGCCGCCAGCGATGCGCCGGCCTTCACGATCTGGAGTGATCCACCGCCCTGCTTCATGTCGATCTGCGACACCGGCGCCACCACGGTCTGACCCTGGCTGAACGGCCCCGGCTGGCTGATGACCGGCTGCGTATTGATCACGACCGACAGGTTGCCGTGCGCGATCGCGCAGTCTTCCACGGTCACGGCCTGGTTCATCACGATCGAGCCCGTGCGGGCATTCAGGATGACCTTGGCGGCGGCCTTGGCCGGCGTCACGTCGAGGTTCTCGATCCGGGCCATGAATCCCACGCGCGCCGATGACGCCTGCGGCGTGCGCACCTGCACCACGCGGCCATCCATGGCGGTGGCAGTTCCCGCGCCCAGATTGCGGTTGATCGCCTCGACCACGCGCTCGACGGTGCCGAAGTCGGTGTCCTTGAGTTCGAGGTTCATGAAGCCGCCTTCCGGCTGGAAGGAAGGCACGGCGCGCTCTACGATGGCGCCGTTGGCGATGCGGCCCACGGCGAGCTGGTTGATCTGCACCTTGCTGCCGTTGGCCGACGCGCCCGCGCCGCCCACCAGCATGTTGCCCTGCGCCACGGCGTACACCTGCCCGTCGATACCCTTGAGCGGCGTCATCAGCAGCGTACCGCCACGCAGGCTCTTGGCGTTACCCATCGACGACACCACCACGTCGAGCTGACTGCCAGGCTGCGCGAACGCCGGCAGCGCTGCGGTCACCATCACCGCCGCCACGTTCTTGAGCTGCATGTTCTTGCCTGCTGGCAGCGTGATGCCAAGCTGCGACAACATGTTCTGCAAGCTCTGCGTGGTGAACGGCGTCTGCATGGTCTGGTCGCCGGTGTTGTCCAGCCCCACGACCAGGCCATAGCCCACCAGCGGGTTGTCGCGCACGCCCTGGAACGTCGCCAGGTTCTTCAGGCGTTCCGCATGTGCGTGGCCAAAGCCCAGGCCCAGGAAGAGCGCGAGCAGCAGGCCAGCAAGAAAGACCGCGCGACCTGAGCGGGAATGAAGGCCGGGCGGGGTGCCCAAAAGCGAGCCTGGCTTGTGGAAAGGCATCGGAGGCAAAAACATGGCGGAATCAGAACGGAAGGACATTGAGGAAGAAGCGCTGCAGCCAGCCCATGTTCTGTGCTTCGTCGATATACCCCTTGGCGGTGTACTCGATACGCGCGTCCGCCACCTGGGTGGAGAGCACCCCATTGTCGCCAGTGATCGTGCGCGGATTGACCACGCCCGAGAAACGAATGAACTCCGCGCCCTGGTTGATGGCCATCTGCTTTTCGCCGGACACCACCAGGTTGCCGTTGGGCAGCACCTCCAGCACAGTCACCGTGATGGTGCCGTTGAACGTATTGGTCGCGGAGGACCCGCCGCTGGCTTTCAGCGTGTTGGTACCGCCGATGTCGGCGTTCGAAGCGGAGCTGAACAGCCCAGCCAGCGCGCGCGGCACCGCGTTGAAGCTCAGCGTGCTGTTGCCGGCGCGGCTGGCATTGGAGCCCGAGTTCTTGCTGGCGTTGATGTTCTCCGTGATCACGATGGTCAGGATGTCACCAACGTTGCGTGGCCGCCTGTCCTCGAACAGCGGATTGCCCGCCGCATAGGAAGACGCAAAGATCGAGCCCGTGGGCGCGCTCACCGGGCGCGATTCGGCGCGCGCTGTGGTGGGCAGTTGCACGAGCGGCTCCTTGGGCATCATCGCGCAGCCGCCGCTGGCCAGCGCGGCCAGGCCGACGATGGCGTGCGCGACGAATGCGACGATGCGAGAGCCAGAGCGAGTGGCGGCCATGGTCATTGCCATTTATCCCATCTGGGTCAGACGCTGCAGCATCTGATCCGACGTCTGCACCGCCTTGCTGTTGATTTCGTACGCACGCTGTGTCTGGATCATGCTCACCAGTTCTTCCACCACGTTCACGTTCGACGCTTCGACGTAGTTGTTCTGCAGCGTGCCCGCGCCGTTCAGGCCCGGCACCGTGGTGTTCGGCGCGCCCGAGGCATCGGTCTGCACGTACAGGTTCTCGCCCATGCTTTCCAGCCCGGTCGGGTTCGGGAACGTGGCGAGTTGAAGCTGGCCCACCGTGGCTGCGTTGGTCGAGCCCGGCTGCATCACGGTCACCGTGCCGTCACGCGCGATGTTCACCGAGGTGTAGTTGGCCGGTAGCGTAATGGCCGGGTTGATCACGAAACCGCTCGACGTGACCAGCTGACCGTTCTGGTCCACCTGGAACGAACCGTCGCGCGTGTAGGAGGTGGTGCCGTCGGGCATCGTCACCTGGAAGAAGCCGTTGCCGATGATGGCCACGTCCTTGGCGTTGCCCGTTTGCTGCGGGTTGCCTTGCGTGTGGATACGCTCGGTTGCCACCGGACGCACACCAGTACCGATCTGCATGCCGGACGGCAGCACCGTCTGGTCCGACGACATCGCGCCCGGCTGGCGGATCGTCTGGTACATCATTTCCTCGAACACGGCACGGCTGCGCTTGAAGCCCGTGGTGGACACGTTGGCCAGGTTGTTCGAGATCACGTCCATCTGCGTCTGCTGCGCATCAAGACCGGTCTTGGCAATCCAGAGAGAGCGGATCATGGTGTTCCTTGTCTTAGCTTTTCCGCGCCGGCTTCAAGGCCGCGCGCTTCAATTGTTGGAGAGCAGCGCGTTAGCCCGCTGGTCGTTGCTGTCGGCGCCCGTGATCATCTTCATCTGCATCTCGAAGCGGCGCGCATTGGCGATCATTTCCACCATGGAGTCGACCGGGTTGACATTGCTGCCTTCCAGCGCGCCGGAGATCACGCGGACGTTGGGGTCCTGCTGAAGCGGGTCCACGCCCGGACGCAGACGGAAATAGCCGTCGTCACCACGCGCCAGCCCTTCGGGCGGCGGTGTGACGACGCGCAGCTTTCCTACCTGGGCCAGGCCGTTCGCGGCCTCGCCCGGGCCACGCGCGGTCACGGTTCCATCGGTGCCGATCGACACCGTGGAACCGGGCGGAATCCCGATCGGACCACCGTCGCCCATGACCGGCAGGCCCAGCGAGGTCTGGAGCTGCCCGTCCGGCGACACCTGTAGCGATCCTGCTCGGGTATATGCCTCGGAGCCGTCCGGCATCTGCACCGCCAGCCAGCCGTTGCCCTGCAGCGCCACGTCCAGATTGCGGCCCGTGTAGCTGAGCGGACCGGCTTTCATGTCGGCGCCTGGCGTCGAGGCCAGCGTGAAGGCGCGTGTCTGCGCCTCCTGCCCCACCACCGGCACGGCGCGGTACATGTTGACCTGCGCCTTGAAGGCCGTTGTGGATGCATTGGCCAGGTTGTTCGATACCGCGGCCTGCTGGTCGAGTATCTGCTTGGCGCCCGACAGGGCGGTGTAGATCATGCGGTCCATGACGCTGCTTGAAGTTCAGGCTGAGATCAGAGGTTCACCAGCGTCTGCATGACCGTGTCCTGCGCCTTGATGGTCTGCGCGTTGGCTTGGTAGTTGCGCTGGGCGACGATCAGGTTCACGAGCTGGCCGGACAGGTCCACGTTCGACTCTTCCACCGAGCCCGACTGCAGCGTGCCCATCGAACCGCCGGCCACGCCGAGCAGTTCCTGGCCCGAGGCGCCGGTGGCGGACCACACGTTGTTGCCTTCCGGCTTCAGGCCTTCGGCATTGCCGAACGCGGCCATGGCGATCTGGCCCAGCGACTTCGTCTGCTCGTTCGAGAACGAACCGAGGATCGTGCCGTCTGACTGCACCGAGAAGCCCAGCAGCGAGCCCGACGTGAAACCGTTCTGCACGATGCTCTTCGGGTCGTTGTCCGCGCCGAACTGGGTGGTGCCCGACAGATCCAGCGTAGCCGTCATCGCCGCGGCGCCATTGGCGGCCGGCAGCGTGACCGTCGGCATCGTGGTGGCGCTCGGCGCCTTGAGCATGCCGTTTGCATCGAACGACAGCGTGACCGTCTGCAGCACGTTGCCGGACGCGTCGGTCACGTTCATGTCCCAGTCCGTGCCGCCGAATGCGTTGGGCGGTGCCGGGTTCGTCGCCGGGATGCTCTTGCCGAAGTACGCGGTGAGCTGCTGCTTGTTGCCCAGCGAGTCATACACCGTCATCGCCGTGCTGTAGTTGAACATGGTCGAGTTCGGCAGCGCGGGGGGGTTGGCGCCCGGCGTGCTGACAAACGCGTTGGTCGGTACCGTGCTGCGCGAATCGAGCTGGAACTGGGCCTTGATGTTCGTGGTGGCCTGCGGCGGCATCTGCGCGTTGCTGATCACGATCGGTTGCGGTGCCACACCGCCTGCCGTGGTGCCAGCCGGGTAACCGGTGACCTGCAGGCCCGACGCGTTGACCAGACGGCCATCGTCCAGGCGCTGGAACTGGCCATTGCGCGAGTAGTACACCCCGCCGTCCGTGCTGGCCAGGCGGAAGAAACCGTTGCCGTTACTGATGGCCACGTCGAGGTTGCGCCCGGTCGACGAGATATTGCCGTTGGTGAACGACTGCACCACCGAATTCACACGCGTGCC
Organism: Cupriavidus sp. UBA2010; assembly: GCF_002335265.1. Classification (NCBI taxonomy): domain Bacteria; kingdom Pseudomonadati; phylum Pseudomonadota; class Betaproteobacteria; order Burkholderiales; family Burkholderiaceae; genus Cupriavidus; species Cupriavidus sp. UBA2010. The sequence goes on along the minus strand of NZ_DDCI01000032.1, from coordinate 93,148 downwards.
CAGGCCGATCTTCGAACCTGCGTAGACATCCGCGAACTGCGCGGTCGATTGCTTGAAGCCAACCGTGTTCGCGTTGGCGATGTTGTTGCCGATCACGTCCAGGTTGGACGCCGCGGCGTTCAGGCCGCTTACCCCTTGACCAAAACCCATGATTAACCCCTATGTAGGCTGTCGTTCGTGAAATGCCCGCGCGTATGCCGGACCGGGTGATATGTAAATGCGTTCAGGAAATGCGGCGTACGTCGTCGACGCTGGCGGTCTGGCCGTTGCCGAGGTCGACCAGCACGCCCGAACTGTCGCCGCTGATCGCTTGCACCTTGCCGTAGACCAGCGCCACCGGCAACACGTCCTTGCCGTTGGCCGTCGCGGCCACCTTGAAGCTGTAGTCGCCATCCGCGACGGCGTTGCCCTGGTCGTTCTTGCCGTCCCAGGCAACATCCTTGACACCGGCGGTCTGGCCTTTCATGTCGATCGTGCGCACCACGTTGCCGCTGGCATCTAGCACCTGCACGGTCACGCTGTCGGCGGTCGAAGGAATGTCCACGCCGATCTGGCCCGGCACGCCGCCGGACACGCTCACGGCAGAGCCGGGCACCATCACGGTCTTGCCGATCAGGCTGGCCGAGTCCATCGCGCGGCTCGCGGCAGTCTGCTGCAGCAACTGGGTCAGCGTGGTGTTCATTGTCTGCAGGCCGCTCACGGTGCTGATCTGCGCGAGCTGCGAAGTAAGCTGCGAGTTGTCGAGCGGATTGAGCGGGTCCTGGTTGTTCATCTGCGTCACCAGCATCGTCAGGAACTGGTTCTGCAGGTCGGCGGCGCTGGCGCTGCCGTTCTGCAGTGCCTGGTTCACAGCCGAAGTGGTGCTGCTGCCAACGTTGGAAGTGGTGGTCATGGTGGGTTCCGGCTAGTCCTGGAGTTTCGGAAGGTTGGGCTTCACTGACCGATGGTCAGCGTCTTCAGCATCATGCTCTTGGCGGTGTTGAGCACCTCCACGTTGGCCTGGTACGAACGCGATGCGGAGATCATGTTGACCATCTCTTCCACCGGATTCACGTTGGGCATCGTCACGTAGCCGTTGGCGTCCGCGAGCGGATGGCTCGGGTTGAGCACCATGCGCGCCGGCGCGGTGTCTTCCATCACCCCAGCCACCTGCACGCCGCCAACATCGCTCTGGCCGGGCGTGGGCGCCATCTCGAAGATCACCTGCTTGGCGCGATACGGCTGCCCGTTCGGGGCCACCGCGCTGTCCGCGTTGGCCAGGTTCGAAGCCGTCACGTTCATGCGTTGCGACTGCGCGGCCATCGCCGAGCCCGCCACATCGAAAATGCTCATCGTTCCCACGGCAGTCTCCGTCAGCTCTGGATCGCAGCCAGCATCGTCTTGATCTTGGAACTCATCACCGTGAGGCCCGCTTCGTAATGGACGGTGTTGTCGGCAAAGGCCACGCGCTCGGTATCCATTTCGACCGTGTTGCCGTCGATGCTCGACTGCAGCGGAATGCGGTAGTCGAGTTCATTGCCGGTGGACGTGGGTGCCTGCCCCGGCAGGTGACGCGCGGACGTGGTGGACAACGACGTGCCCTGGCTGCGCTGGCCGCGTTCCACCGACTGGGCCAGCGTGCTGGCGAAGTCGAAGTCGCGGGCCTTGTAGCCTGGCGTGTCGGCGTGCGCGATGTTCGAGGCAATCACCGATTGCCGCTGTGTCCTCAGGCTCAGGGCTTCCTGCTGGAAGCGGAACGCTGCGTCGAGTTTGTCCATGATGTCTGCCTTTCCTGCGTGGCTTCAAATGGCTGCATTGCGGGAGAACGCCGTCGCGTGGCCAGGTATACGTGTCCGGCGCCGCGGTCGGGCTTCTTCAGGGTTGCCATCTTAGGGGCCGGGTTGTCACGCCAATCGCTGGAATAGGGACGGGAAACCCGCGCATTTCCGCTGCGGTCTCTCGCGCCACGCTGCCTACAATGAGCCCCACTGAATGACAACGGCGCATCGCGCACGGGCGGCGCGCCACCCATACATCCTTGCTGGGATGAACGCCATGAATCTCTATCGCCAGGCCGCCGCGCTGTTGGCGCTGGCCGGCATTGCCATGAGCCAGCCAGTGCTGGCCGCGCCCTCCGCTGCCACGCCTGTGACTGCACAAACCCCATCCACGCCGTTTGTCGATGACCCGGCGCGCGTGGCCGTGGAGCAGTTCCTGCTGCGCCAGGCCAGCGGGCTGCCCGGCAAGGTCAGCGTTCAGGTGGGAACGCCCTCGGGCGGCCGCGCGCCGGAGTGCGTCGATCCCCAACCGTTCCTGCCGCCCGGCGCAGCGCCTTACGGCCGCGTCAACGTAGGATTGCGCTGCGGTGGTGACCGGCCGTGGACACGCTACATGCAGGCGCGCGTGTCGGTGCTCACTGACTACTATGTGGCCGCGCGCGCGATGGGCCCGGGAGAAACCATTACCGCCGCCGATCTCGAGGTCCGCCAGGGCGATCTGGCCATGCTGCCGCGCGCCGTGGTGACCGACCCGTCGCAGGTGGACGGCTCCGTCTCCGCCAATCGCATCGCCGCCGGCTCGCCGATGCGCACCGACCTGGTCCGGAAGCCGATTGCGGTGAAATCGGGCCAGACCGTCAACGTGACCGTGGAAGGCGATTCGTTCCAGCTCAGCAGCGAAGGCAAGGTGCTGACCGACGCCGCCACCGGCAATATGGTCCAGGTGCGGCTGCGCAACGGCCAGGTTGTCAGCGGGCTGGTTCGCAGCGGCGATACGGTCGTGCTGCAGCAGTAAGTCGATGAAAATTGCGGCCGCGGCACTTTTCGCCGTGGCCTGAAATCATTGGAAGTTAGTCGTCACACGGGCTGGAGGCCTTGGCACAACAGGAAAATGGCAACGTCACAACCGGCACGGGCCGGGCGTGCGAAAATGCCGCGGAACTGTCAGGCGATCGCGCCGCACCACACCGGAAAATCCTAAAGTTTCCGGCAGCGCATCCGATAAGCCAGAGGAACCCAGCAAGGATTTCACCGTGAAGATCAACAATTCCCCCTCGTCCCGGCCCACCGAGCCGTCGGCATCCGAAGGCGGCGCCCGTCCGGCCGCCAGCGGTGCCGCCGCGTCGTCGGATCCCACCGCCCTGACCGGCGTGCGTGTCAGCCCGCTGGCCGCGCAGGTTCGGGAAATCGGCACGCGCCTGCTGCAGGACAGCGACAGTGATATCGATGTCGCCAAGGTTGCGGAAGTGCGCAAGGCGATTGCGGAGGGCCGGATCCAGATCGATCCCAGCAAGATTGCCGACGGCCTGCTCGCATCGCTCCATGAGCTGAGCCAGGGCGGCAGCAAACCCTGAACTTCACATGACCCAGGCAGCCCTGATCCAGACCCTTTCGATTGAAGCCGGCGCCATTGCGGCCTTTGGCCGCGCCCTTGCGGATGAACGCGAGGCCATCAAGCGACAGGACTTCCAGGCATTGACCGATCTGCTCGGCAAGAAGATGGAACTGGCTCAGGCGCTGACCCGCGCCACCGCCGCGCGCGAGGCGCAGATGATCGCGCTGAAGCTGCGCGTGGGCGCCGGCGGACTGCTGATCGGCGGCCCGCTCGAACCGGGCGTGGCCGAAGCGTGGCGCAAGGTGGTGTTCTTTGCCCACAAGGCCCGCGACGCCAACGAACTCAACGGCGCCATCGTCAACGCGCATCTGGAATTCACGCAGGAAGCGATCCAGGTACTGCGCCAGGGCGGTGCCGGCCCGAACGAAATGTACGGCCGCAACGGCAAGGCAAGCGCCACCGCGGGCGGCGTCAGTCTGGCCGCTGGCTGACACACACCCCGACCGCGACGGGTGCGGCCCCGCACCCGGGTATTCCTGCGCCGGGATGTAAACATTGCGGAACCCGGGTTCCGCTCTATACACTCGAAGCGTTCACTTTTCGGTGATCGCCATGTTCGAGGCCCTGCGAAAGACAACCAGCGCGCTGTTCGACCCCGACCGACGATTCCGTCAGGCCCGCATCTTTCACGCCGTGCGCGTGGCGCTGGCCCTGCTGGTCTCGATTGCGCTCACCACCGGCATTCACATCCCGCACGGTGAGTGGGCCACCATTACCGTTCTGGTCGTCATCGGCGGCCTGCAGCACCACGGCAACATCCGCCGGCGCGCCGCCGAGCGCGGCGTCGGCACGGTGATCGGCGCATTCCTCGGACTGCTTCTGATCCTGCAGGAAGCCTATTTCCATATCCCTGTACTCACCTGGCTGCTGCTGGCCCTGATCTGCGGCTACTGCGCTTACCACGCCGTGGGCAAAGGCGGGTACATCGCGCTGCTGGCGGCCATTACCGTCGTCATCACGGCAGGCCATGGCAACCAGCATGTCGAGGATGCCCTGTGGCGCACGCTCGATGTACTGATCGGCACGGTGATCGCGCTGGCCTTCTCGTTCGCGCTGCCTGCCTATGCTTCCTACTCCTGGCGCTTTAAGCTGGCCGGCATGCTGCGGAGCTGCGCGGCCGTCCACGCGAAGATCGCGCGCGGGATGCGGGACGAGAAAGAGCGGCAGCAGGACATGATGAAGCTCTCGGCGTCGATGGTGCAGTTGCGCAGCCTGATCCCATCCGTCGCGAAGGAAACCGGCGTGCCGACGACCGATCTCGAGGAGGTGCAACACAGCGCGCGGGTCTGCATCAGCGCGCTGGAAATGCTCGCGGCCATCGACCCCGTGGCGGCCGAGCCGACGGACGAGGAACGCCACATCCGCGATCTGTTGCTGGAAATGGCCAGCGCGCTCGAGTCCGGCGACGAATCCATGGTGCAACTGAACCTGCCGCTGCCCGAGCCGCATCCGGATGACCCCTCGATCGGCCACAGCTCCCATACCTTCCTGACGCTGCACCTGGCCGCCGAGATCGGCCATCTGCGCGATCACCTTGCGCAGATGGCCCGGCAGAGCCGCTTCCCGTACAACGGTACGCACTGAGCGACCGGTCCGTGATGCCGATTCCCATGAATGGGTCTGGCCGCCCATCCAAATCACAAAAATGGCCCTTGAGGCACATAGATAAGCCGTTATTCCCGAGTTCGCCAGTGGGACTCTTCTATAAGATATAAGAATGATGGTTTTTCATCGATTCCTGTCATTGGCTAAATCGATGATTTTGAACGCAAATGGCAGCATGAAGACGGGGTGATAGCCAGACCGATGGTGAATGCGGCTGCATACATTGCGTAAATTTCACATGAAGGATTGCACCTCCGCCATGCAAAATCAGGCAAAATTCGAGTCTTGCCTCGAACCGCGACCCGGAAGAGGCATTTCCCAACCTGAATCTGATGCGAGATAAGCGATGAGCAACCAGCAGCCAACCATCATTTACACCCTAACCGACGAAGCTCCGCTGCTGGCCACCAGTGCCTTCCTGCCCATCATCCGCACGTTCGCTGGCCCGGCCGGCGTGAACGTCGTGACCAGCGACATCTCGGTCGCTGGCCGTATCCTGGGCGAATTCCCCGAATTCCTGACCGAAGCACAGCGTGTGCCGGACAACCTGGCCGAACTGGGCAAGCTCACGCAAGACCCGGACACCAACATCATCAAGCTGCCGAACATCAGCGCCTCGGTGTTCCAGCTCGTCAGCGCGATCAAGGAACTGCAGTCGAAGGGCTACAAGATCCCCGACTTCCCCGAAGATCCGAAGACCGAAGAAGAGAAGGCCATCCAGAAGCGCTACTCGAAGTGCCTGGGCAGCGCCGTGAACCCGGTCCTGCGCGAAGGCAACTCGGACCGCCGCGCGCCTGCCGCCGTCAAGAACTACGCCCGCAAGCACCCGCACAGCATGGGCGAGTGGAGCATGGCCTCGCGCACGCACGTCGCCCACATGAAGCACGGCGACTTCTACCATGGCGAAAAGTCGATCACGCTGGACGGCGCACGCGAAGTCCGCATGGAACTGCTGACCAAGAGCGGCAAGACCATCGTGCTGAAGCCGAAGGTCGCGCTGCTGGACGGCGAAGTCATCGACAGCATGTTCATGAGCAAGAAGGCCCTGCTGGACTTCTATGAAGACCAGATGGAAGACGCGCGCAAGACCGGCGTCATGCTGAGCCTGCACGTGAAGGCGACGATGATGAAGGTGTCGCACCCGATCGTGTTCGGCCACGCCGTCAAGGTCTTCTACAAGGATGCGTTCGCCAAGCACCAGAAGCTGTTCGATGAACTGGGCGTGAACGTCAACAACGGCCTGGTCGACCTGTACACCAAGATCGAAACGCTGCCGGAATCGAAGCGCGAGGAAGTCATCCGCGACATGCACGCCTGCCACGAACATCGCCCGGAAATGGCGATGGTGGATTCGGCCAAGGGCATCTCGAACCTGCACGCGCCGAACGACGTGATCGTCGACGCATCGATGCCGGCCATGATCCGTATCGGCGGCAAGATGTGGGGCGCGGACGGCCGCACAAAGGACACCAAGTGCCTGATTCCGGAATCGACGTTCGCCCGCATCTATCAGGAAATCATCAACTTCTGCAAGACCAACGGCGCGTTTGATCCGGTAACGATGGGCACGGTGCCGAACGTCGGCCTGATGGCCCAGAAGGCCGAAGAGTACGGTTCGCACGACAAGACGTTCGAAATTCCCGAAGACGGCGAAGCCCGCATCGTCGACAACGCCACCGGCGAAGTGCTGACCGCCCTGACGCAGCAGGTTGAAGCAGGCGACATCTGGCGCATGTGCCAGGTCAAGGACGCCCCGATCCGCGACTGGGTGAAGCTGGCCGTCACGCGCGCCCGCAATTCGGGCATGCCTGCCGTGTTCTGGCTGGACCCGTACCGTCCGCACGAGGCCGAGCTGATCAAGAAGGTGGAAACGTACCTGAAGGATTACGACACCAACGGTCTGGAGATCCAGATCATGTCGCAGGTTCGCGCCATGCGTTACACGCTGGAGCGCGTGATCCGCGGCCTGGACACCATCTCGGTGACCGGCAACATCCTGCGTGACTACCTGACCGACCTGTTCCCGATCATGGAACTGGGCACCAGCGCCAAGATGCTGTCGATCGTGCCGCTGATGGCAGGTGGCGGCATGTACGAAACCGGCGCGGGCGGTTCGGCACCGAAGCACGTCGCGCAGCTCGTGGAAGAAAACCACCTGCGTTGGGACTCGCTGGGTGAATTCCTGGCCCTGGCCGTGTCGCTGGAAGAGCTGGGCATCAAGTCCGGCAACGAACGCGCCAAGATCCTGGCCACGACGCTGGACGCCGCCACCGGCAAGCTGCTGGACAACGCCAAGAGCCCGTCGCCGAAGACCGGCCAGCTCGACAACCGTGGCAGCCAGTTCTACCTGGCCATGTACTGGGCCCAGGAACTGGCCGCGCAGAAGGGCGACGCCGAGCTGGCGAAGATCTTCGCGCCGCTGGCCAAGACGCTGACGGACAACGAGTCGACCATCATCGGCGAACTCGGCGCTGTGCAGGGCAAGCCGGTGGACATCGGCGGCTACTACATGCCGGACGCCGCCATGCTGGAAGCCGTGATGCGCCCGAGCCAGACGCTGAACTCGGCGCTGGCAGCAGTGAAGGCCTAAGAAGCTGTTTCAGAATGAAGCGAAGCGGTTATGGCTAGGCGCGGGGCCGCAGACAGTACAAGTCGTACGGCAAGGCCCCGCAACGACGCCAGAATCGTTTTGAAACGGCTTCCAAGTCGCGCTCGCCTCGCCGCTTGCCCGGTAGTTGCGGCTGGCGGTGGTGGTTGAAAACCGGAAAGCCCCGGAGCAGGAATGCTCCGGGGCTTTTTCTTTGAGGTTCTTGCCGATCGGGGGAGGACTAACGCGCCGTCGGTCCCCACCTCACGATCACGCCATCGCCGCCTGAACGGCCTCGGCGCAGATTGCCTCGTGCCGATCCGCCGAGCCGAAGATCAAATCCGCAACAATGGCACGCTTGTAGTAATGGCCGATCACGTACTCGTCGGTCATGCCGATGCCGCCGTGCAACTGAATGGCCTGCCCGCAGACATACCGGGCAGCACGGCCGACAAACGCCTTGGCCTGCGAAACCCGGTGCAACAGCGTGGCTTCGTCCTCATGGTCGATGGCTGCCAGCAGCGAGAACAGCATGGAACGCGCCAGCTCCATCTCCGCGGCCATGTCGGACATGCGATGTTGCAGCGCCTGGAAGCTGCCGATGGGCACGCCGAACTGCTTGCGCACCTTGAGGTAATCCGCCGTGACCTCGACGGCTTTCTCCATGCCGCCGACAAGCTCCGCGCACAGCGCCGCCGTTGCGTGCGCCAACCCGTGGCGCAGTGCGCGCAAGCCTTCGCCCGGCTCGCCGAGCATGGCCGAAGGCGGCACGCGCGCGCCATCGATTTCCAGCTCCGCCGCCCATGTGCCGTCATGTAGTGGCAGCGCGTGGCACGTCAGACCCGGCGTGCCGGTGTCGACGAGAAAGAGCGTGATCGCGGACGGCTCCCCACTATCGGCAAGGCGCGCCGACACGATGAAGGCATCGGCATCCACACCGCCCAGCACCAGCGTCTTGGTGCCACGCAACGTATAGCCGTCCGGGCCAGCCTCGGCTGACGTCGAAACGATCTCCGGCACTCCACGCGCATCGGCTTCGCTGTACGCAAGCGCGTAGCGTCGCGCCCCTTCGGCCAATGGTGGCAACAGTGCCTCTCTCTGGTTCGGTGTGGCTGCGGCCATCAGGGTCTGCGTGGCCAGCACGCCGCTACCCAGAAATGGCTCCAGCACCAGGCCACGCCCGAGTTCCTGCGCGATCAGGGCGGTGTCGATCACCGAACCGCCCAGGCCGCCGCAAGTCTCCGGCAGCGCGGCGGCCAGCCAGCCGTTCTCGGCAAAGGTCTGCCAGTGACAGGTACCGCCAGTCTGGCCCGCCTGGATCAACGCGGTGCGGGCTTCGAATGCATATGCCTTCTCGACGAAGCGGCGGGCGCTGTCCTGCAGCATTTGCTGCGCATCATTCAGCTTGAAATGCATGGATATGGAACACTCGTGCCGGGTCAGAACTGGAACAGCGACTTGGCGATGATGCCGCGCTGCACTTCGCTGGTACCACCGTAGATCGTGGTGGCCCGCCGGAAGAGCATGTCGGCCGCGATGGACTGCGCCACCTCCTGCATCGGCAGCGACCGGGCACCTGCCGTGGCCGCGTGCGATCCCGGATACGCCACCGCGCCATGGTCGCCCAGCGCCTCGACAAGGAACTCGCTCATCTTCTGCTGCAACTCGGTACCTCGCACCTTGAGGATCGAACCCATCGCGTGAGCCGCTGGACTATGGTCCGCCTCCATGGCCGCCACACGCTGCACCATCACCGTGATCGCCTGCAACTCGGCCTCCAGGCGTGCCAGGCGCAAGGCAAACTCGTGCCGGCCGATCAAGGTTCCGCCGCCCACCCCCCGCGTGGCAGCCAACGCACGCAATTGCCGCTGGAAGCGCTGCAGCGTCGGCAGGTCCGCCGTCGACGCGTGCTCGTTGTTGAGCAGGAACTTGGTGAGCTTCCACCCCTCGCCCTCGGCGCCGACGAGGTTGCCCACAGGTACCCGCACGTCCTCGAAGAACGTCTCGTTCAGATGATGCGCGCCGTCGATGCTGATGATCGGCCGTACGGTGATGCCTGGCGTCTTCATGTCCACCAGCAGGAAGCTGATGCCGGCCTGCTTCTTCACCTGCGTATCGGTACGCACCAGCAGAAAGATCCAGTCGGCCTCATGCCCATAGCTGGTCCAGATCTTCTGACCATTGACGACGTAGTGATCGCCGTCGCGCTCGGCGCGGGTCCGCAGCGAAGCGAGATCCGACCCGGAGCCCGGCTCGGAGAAGCCCTGACACCACATCCGCTTTCCAGCGAGAATCGCCGGCACGTGGGCGGCCCGCTGCTCCGGTGTGGCGAAATAGTTCAGCACGGGCCCCACCAGCTTCTGCGCGAAGCCATCCTGCGTCGGCGCGCCTGCCGCGCTGCACTCCTCGTCGAAGATCAGCCGCTGCGGCACGGTCCAGCCAGTACCGCCGTGCTCGCTGGCCCAGTACGGCGCGCCCCAGCCCTTGGCATGCAGGATGCCCTGCCAGCGGGCCAGATCCGCGCGTGGGGAGCGAAAGCCACCCTTGCGGCGCGGCAGGTCGGGGGGAAGACTCTCGCGCAGGAACTCGCGCACCTCCTGCCGGAATGCCTGCAGGCTGGGGTCGGGTCGGAAATCCATCTGAAGCTCTCCTGATCAAGCCAATGGACTTCACAGTAAGCGGCCAGACGTTGAAAGACAGCCCCCCGCTACTGGTGGGGGGGCCAATATGCGCCTGGCCCGGTCGCCGCATGACTTCGCTATTCCATATGCCAGGTCTCGCCGGAAGCACTACACTAATCCACACCCGCAGACTCTCCAGACGAGGCCCACCATGCAGGCTCCCGACACATGGCGTTCCATTCGCCTCTACGTCCTCTGCCTTTGCATCCTTGCCTGGCTCGGCGGCTGCGCGGCGCTGACGGGTCAGGAACCGCTGCGGGTTGCCGTGGCTGGTGTCGAACCGATTCCGGGCGAAGGGCTGGAGATGCGCTTCAACGTCAAACTGCGCATTCAGAATCCCAACGATGCGCCGATCGAGTACAGCGGGGTGTCACTGGAGCTGGACCTGAACGGCCAATCCTTCGCCAGCGGCGTCAGTGACCAAAGCGGGACCGTGCCCCGGTTTGGCGAAACAGTGATCGACGTGCCATTGACCGTCCCCGCGTTCTCCGCCGTGCGTCAGGCGTTCGCCTTCGCCGGCGGCGTGAGTTCGGGCAACATTCCATATGAAGTGCGCGGACGACTGGCTGGCGGCTTTGCTGGCGGCACGCGCTTCACCGATCATGGAAAGCTGTCGCTGCCGACGGGGGGTACTTAAGGCTGATCCCATAAGTCAAACGCCCCGAAGCATCTCTGCTCCGGGGCGCCTTTCAAGCACGATTATCTTCCGCCGATCAACTCAGGCAAGCTCCTGCACCAGCGTCTCGCCTTCGACTTCCTCGTCTATCGCATCGACCTCGCGGCCCGGCAGGCACAGGTTGAGTACCACGGCCACCAGCGCGCCGACGGTGATCCCGGAACCGAATACTTCCTTCACGAACGCAGGCAGCTTGCCGAGCAGATCCGGACGGATCGTCACGGCCAGGCCGCATCCGATCGACACCGCAATGATCAGGCTGTTGCGCTTGGTCGGTGCCGAATGACCCAGCATTCGGATGCCAGCCGACACGATCATCGCGAACATCATCAGGCCCGCGCCACCAAGCACGGGCTGCGGAATCGTCACCACCAGCGCGCCGAGCACCGGGAACAGTCCCGCAAGCACCAGCATCCCGCCGGTCAACGCCACCACATGGCGGCTGGCGACACCGGTCAGCGAGACCACGCCCACGTTCTGCGCGAACGTCGAGACAGGGGGGCTAGACAGCAGCGCCGCGAACGCGGAACCAACACCATCGCAAAGAATGCCGCGCGCCAGCGTCTTGCCAGGCATAGGCGTGCGCGTCGCCGAACCTAGCGCCATGAACGTGCCGGTCGTTTCAACGATGGTGACCAGGAACGCCAGGGACATCGCGGCGATACCGGAGATCGGGAACTTCATGCCGAAGCTCGCGGGCTGCGGCAGCGCGAAGACCGGCGCATCGTGAAGCTGCGAGAAGTCCACCATGCCAAGCGCCAGACAGATGAGGTAGCCGATCATGATGCCGAGCACCACGGCCGACGCCGACACGATGCCCTTGCCCCACTGAACGAAGCCGATCACGAGCAACAGCACGATGCCTGCAATCGCCAGTGAGCCGGGCGCCGCGTAGTTGGCGCTACCTGCGCCACCCGCTGCCCAATCTATTGCAACCGGTGTCAACGACAGGCCGATCATCGTGACGACGACACCTGTCACCGTGTGCGGAAACAGCTTGCGAATTGTCGGCATGAAGAAGCTGCCCACAATCATCACCAACGATCCGGCCAGCGATGCGCCGAGAATGCCTGGCACACCGTGCTCGAGGCCAACACTGATGCCGGCGCCCACAAACGTGAAGCTGGTGCCCATGACGCAGGGCAGTCGAATGCCGACGGGACCGACACCCTTGCACTGGATGATCGTGACGATGCCGGAGCCAAGCAGCGCAGCATTCACAAGCGCGACGATCTGATCTGGGGGAAGTTTGAGCGCGCCGCCCAGAACGAGCGGTACGGCGATGATGCCGCCAAGCGCGGCGAGCAGATGTTGTGCGGCAAGCAGCACGGTCGTCAGGATCGGTGGACGATCCTCGACCTTATAAAGCAACGTCTCCATGCTTCAGGGTCTCCTCGGTTGATCCGGTCATAGCCGAATTTGTCCTCGGGTTTTTATCACAGAACCTGTCACTTTTGCATACAATTTTTGTAATACAAATTATGCATCCTAATGGCGGAAACGAAATCCTGCATCGGCATCGCCTTGCCAAACAGCCACCCTTGCGCGTATCGCACACCGCGCGCCATGAGATAGTCCGCCTGTTCCTGGGTCTCCACGCCTTCGGCAATCACCGCGACGCCGACGTCCTTCGCCATGTCGATGATGTGCGCCACGACGTGCCCCCTGACCGAGTTCGTGCCGATGGCCGACACGAACGATTTGTCGATCTTGATGTAGTCCACGTCCAGCGAGCCAAGGTACGAGAGTGACGAGTAGCCCGTGCCGAAATCATCGATCGCCACGCGAATGCCAAGCTTGCGTAACCGCTCGAAGTTAGGGATGACGCGGCTGGCTTCGAGCAGCACACCTTCAGTAGCTTCGACCATCACGCCGTCAACGCCACACGCTTGCCTGACGTCGGCAATGCGTTGCGCGATCGCGCAAGCGGCCAGATCCTCGGCGGACAGATTGACCGAGAAGTACATCGCACTGGCAAGGTCCCGCGGCAACGCCTGTGCGTCGGCAACAAGCAGATCGAGCATTCTGTTCGTGAGCTTCCTGATGCGGTGATGCCGCTCGGCCAGCGGGATGAACTTGTCGGGCGCGATCCATTGCCCATCGTGGCACCAGCGCATCAGTGCTTCGGCGCCGATCCATTTCCCGCTTTCCAGTTCGACGATCGGCATGTACGCGAGGGACAGTTCATCGTCACGTAGCGCGCGATCGAGCTGCCGCAGCAACCCGTGTCGCCGACGCAGCCCCAGCCGCGCGAGCGCCACGAGCGCACCGCCGAGCAACGCGCCAAACGGTACCAGCCATATCGCGACATTGCGCCAGTTGGCATGGAGCGCGCTGTCCGGAGACATCACGACCGCTGCATAGTCACGCGAGGGGGAGAGGCTGACCGACCCCGTGGCGCCACGGTGCTGCCACGTGATTGCGCCGCGTTCGCGAATCAGTGGCGGCATGCCGTCAAGATCGATCGGGTCGCGTTGCACGATGATCTGTCTGTTGGAAATGGCAACGAGCGCGATCGCGAAGCCGCGACTGTCGCCGCCGGTGTCGAGAATCATGTCCGGCAGCGCCAGGCTCGAATAGCCGGTGACCGAGTCAGTCAGCGCGATGTATCGCCGACTCTCATCGAACGGCAACTTCACGGCCGTTCGCACCCATTTGCCAAGACGGCTTTGGTAGGCCGGCGGACCGATCGGGATACCCGCATCCCCGTAACCGTAGGACGAGCATTGCAGCACGTTGCCTTCGACGTAGCCCACCACCTGCAGATAGCTTGCGCCGACGGCGAGGTTGCGCATCAGCGCAACGTTGTCCGGAGAACATGGAGATGTGGCGCCATGCCGCCTCAAGGCCGCATTGATACGCAAGTTCTGCTCGCTGAAGACGTGGGCCCGGTACAGGACCTCCGCAGCAAGGATGCCGGTGTGCAGTTGCTGCTCGCTCAACGCGAGGCGGTAGCTCATCCAGACCGAGGCACAGACGGGGAGCATGAAGGCTAGAGCAAGCGCCGCATAGGTCACGATCCTCGTTATCAGCCCCCTCATCCGCACCTCGATTCGTTTTTTTTGAGCCGATCAATCTATGCACTACGGCGGTTCGACGCTTAACCACTGGGGACAATAGCTTGACGGCTCGGGACATGACACCGCTGCATTTGAGAAATGACATATTGATGCTCAATAAATTCCGCCCGGCATCCGTTAGCGCTTCGGATCGGGATATGGGGTGTTCCCCCTGGGGCTGTTTTCTCGCCCGCTCCCGACCGTCAATGACAACAATCGAAGGCCACACAGGAGGACAACAATTCATGCGCCTGCTTCGCGGTATGACAATTCAACGCAAGCTCATCCTGAGCACAATCACCTGCCTCCTGCTCGTTGTGACAATGACCGCGATGCTCATCCTGTGGCAGATCAGCAAGGGGCTGCAGGAGCGCGTGGTCGATCTGGAATTGCCGGCGATCGTCGGCGAGATTCGCAATGACATGCTCCATCAGATCGCACGCCCGTTGGCCGCCGCCCAGGCAATGGCCGGCAACACGATGCTGCGTGACTGGGAGAGCAACGGACTCGCGGAGGACTACGTGCCGACGTGGCGCCGCTACGCTGCGGAGGTCAAGTCACGCAATCAGGCGGACGCGGTCTTTTGGGTATCGGCCAGCCAGGGCAAGTACCTCACGGAGAAAGGCGTGGACCGCACCGTGCAGGCGGATTCCGCCGGCGACAAATGGCTCTTCGACTTTCTCTCACGCGGCAAACCCTACGAGCTGTCGCTGGACAAGGATCGGGATTCGGACAGCTACATGCTGTTCATCAACGCGCGCGCGGAAGCCGGTAATGGCAAGCTTGCCGTGGCGGGTCTGGGGCTGTCCATCAATCATCTGGCCGAGACGATCAACGGATATCGCCTGGGAAAGACCGGCTCGATCTTCCTGGCTCGCGCCGATGGCAAGGTACTGATGCATCGCGATGCGAAACTGGCGGAGGCCGGCACGCCGTTGGCGGACGTGCCAGGCTTCACCGCCGATGCCGCGCAGGCGCTGCTGGCGCGGCAGCCGTTCGCGCACACGGAGGTTGATGCCCCGGAAGGCAAGCGAATCGTTGCGGCATCCTATGTGCCCGAGCTGGACTTGTACGTGGTGGCGCAGGTGCCCAAGTCCGAAGTTCTCGAAGAGATTCGCCACTCGTCGATCATCGCGGCCGTGACCGCGGGCCTGTCGGGCAGCCTGCTCGGCGTCATCGTGCTCTACTTCGTGATTCGCGCGCTGATGGCGCCGATCGGCCGCGTGGCCAGCGCGCTCGACGCGATCGCCACGGGCAACGGTGACCTGACCCAGCGCCTGCCGGTGGACTCGCAGGATGAAGTTGGCCGGCTTGCGGATGCTTTCAACCGTTTCGTCGCATCGCTGAATCGCACGATCGGAGATGTCCGGCAAGGCGTGGTGGCCATCGCGGATGCGACGCGCGAGATCGCGCAAGGCAATCACGATCTGTCCACCCGCACGGAGAATCAGGCGGCGGGCGTGGAGGAAACGGCCTCCGCCACCGAACAGCTCACGGCCACCGTGGCCACCAACGCGGAAACCGCGCGCCGCGCGAGCGCGCTGGCGGCCTCGGTATCCACGGACGTGCGCCGCAGCGGCGAGATGATGACCAACGCCGTATCGACCATGGAAACGATCACGCATAGCGCTGGCCAGATGTCGAGCATCATCGACGCTATCGAGGGCATCGCGTTCCAGACGAACATCCTGGCGCTCAATGCAGCCGTGGAGGCCGCGCGTGCCGGCGAGCATGGTCGCGGCTTTGCCGTGGTGGCGGGAGAAGTACGGGGTCTGGCGCAGCGCTCGGCAAACGCCGCCAAGGACATCAAGACGCTGATCGTCGGCACCGAGGAAGCCGTTCGTACCGGACGTTCGCTCGTCAATGAAGCCGGCAATGCCATGCAGCAGATCGTGCCGGCGATGCAGCAGGTCAGCACGCTGGTGGAAGAGATCGCGGAGGCCAGCGGCGAACAGAGCCGCGGCCTGGGCGAAATCAATCTTGCGATTACCGAGATGGACAGCACCAACCAGCAGAATGCCTCGCTGGTGGAGCAGGCGGCCGCCGCCGCGAAATCGCTCGAGGATCAGGCGACCGTGCTCAATCGCGTGGTCGCCGTGTTCAAGCTGGACGAACGCCTGCTGCAGGCCTGATCAGCCGGCCTTGCGCTTCCATTCCGCGTAAAGATCCGGGCACGATGCCGGCCGCACTGGCATGTACCGGATCTTCATCGACTGCTCGGCGAACGGCTTCGCCAGGTCGGCATAGATGGTCGCGGTGGAAAGACCGTATGGCTCGCCATCGTCGTTCGAATAGGCGTAGGTCACTTCCTTCACGCCCGCCATCCGCATCGCCGCCATGCACATCGGGCAAGGATGTCCGCTGGCATAGACGGCACAGCCATCCAGGCTGGGGCTGCCGAGCTTCTGGCTGGCGGCGCGAATGGCCGTCAGTTCCGCATGAGCGGTGGGGTCGTTGGTGCTCAGGATCTGGTTGACGCCGGTGGCGATCACTTCACCGTCCTTCACGATGACAGCCCCGAACGGCCGGCCACCCTGCTCCAGGTTGGCACGAGCCAGCTCGATGGCTTCACCCAGATATCGTTCCGCGAGATTCGTGTTCATGTTGCTTCCTGCTCTTTATGGATTGCCGCTCTGGCGGCAGGCCAATGGTAACCGTGGACGGCGCATCCTCGCATCGTTCGCTTATCGCACATTTGCATCGCGGCGCATCCATTTTTGACCGGCGTTGACACGCCATTGCGTGGACGTGTCCCCGATAATGAACCGCGCCGATCCCATCGGCTGCATATGTTCCGCCATGCGGACGTAATAAAGAGAATCAAAGTAGGAGATGACGTCTTGCGTATCAAGCATCAAGCATCGCGCATTGCGCGCGTTGTAGCTATTGCCGTTGCCGGCCTTTCCATCCACCACGGCGCCATCGCCGCCGACGCATGGCCGGCCAAGCCGATCAAGGTGATCGTGCCCTATACCCCGGGTGGCTCCACCGATACCGTTGCGCGCGTGGTGTTCGAAAAGGTTTCACAAAGCCTTGGCCAGCCGATCGTGATCGAGAACAAGCCGGGCGCCAACAGCACGCTGGGTGTCGGCGTGGTGGCCCGTTCGGCGCCCGATGGCTACACCTTTGTGTCCGTGCTGGCCGCCTACAGCGCGAACATGTCGCTGTATTCGAAGCTGAGCTACAAGCCCACCGACCTGGCGCCGGTCGCCGAGATGGCCGAGCTGCCGCTGTTCCTGTTCTCCAGCAAGAAGCTGCCGGTCAAGACCGTGGCCGAACTGGTCGACTACGGCAAGAAGCATCCGGATACGCTGACGTTCGGCTCCAGCGGCATCGGCAGTTCGGCGCACCTGACCGGCGAGCGGCTGGCGATGGAATCGAAGGTCAAGATGACCCACATTCCGTACAACGGCAGCGCCCCGATCCTGCCCGCGCTGGTCTCGGGCGAAATCTCGATGGCGTTCGATCCGCTGCTGGTGCCGATGCCCCACGTGAAGTCGGGCAAGATCAACGTGCTGGCCGTGGCATCGGCCAAGCGCTGGCCGAGCGAACCGAACATCCCGACGATGGAAGAGTCCGGTTTCCCGGGCTTCGTGATGAGCTCCTGGACGGGCCTGCTGGCACCGGCAGGCACGCCGCAGCCCATCATCGACCGGATGGCGAAGGAGATCGCCGCCGCCACGCGTAACCCAGACGTGACGAAGAAGCTGACGGAGCTGGGCTTTATCCCAGTCGGCGGCACGCCCGAGGAGTTCCGCAAGCTGATCGAACGCGATACGTCGCGCTACGGGCAAATCGTGAAGGCTGGCAAGATCACGCTGGACTGACGACTGACAGGTACGGGCGACACCATGGTGCCTGTACCTCTGCTTATGCCTGTATCCGCGCGGCGCGGGAAGTCTCTCCGCGTCGCGCGTTGCTTCAATCGCCCCAGCCTACTCGTTCCGGCCCCACGCGTCCGGCCAGTCTCCCTGCCGGCCGACATAGGCATCCACCGCGCTGCCCACCGTCGGGTGAAAGCGATCCTCGCCGATCACGTCCATCAGTTCGAAGCGCCGCAGCTTGTCACGGACCGGGTCCTTCATCTCCGCAAAATGCAGGGCGATACCGTGCTCGCCCAGTGTGCGACTCAGCTCGCGCAGCATGTCAGCGGACGTCACATCCACGCTGGTCACCGGCTCCGCGGCCACCACCACGCGGTACACGGGGGCCGGAGACTCGTCGATCGCTTCCTGCAGGCGTTCCTGGAACAGCTCGGCATTGGCGAAGAACAACGGGGCATCCCAACGGAACAGCACAAGCCCGGGAATCCGCTTGCCGTGCGGATAGCGCTCCAGGTCATGGTAGCCGCGCAGGCCCTCGACTTGTCCGAGTATCGCGTAGTGGGGTCGCCAGCCGTCCCAAAGGAATTCAATAATGGCGAGCACCACCGCAAGGCCGATACCGGGAATCGCGCCGAACACGGCAACCGCCACGAAGCAGACCATCGAGAGCCAGAACTCCCATTGCTGGATGCGATAGATCCGCTTCAGATCCGCGAACTCGAACAACCCTAGCGCGGCGGCAATCACCACTGCCGCGAGCGCGCTGTTCGGCAAATAGCGCATCAGGTCAGGCGCCACCACCAGCAGCGCCGCGACAGCCAGCGCGCCCACCACGCCAGTCAACTGGGTCCGCGCGCCGGCCGCCTCGGCCACTGGCGTGCGTGACGCGCTGCTGCTGATCGGGAAGCCCTGAAAAAAGCCCGCGGCGAGGTTGGCGGCGCCAAGGCCAACCATCTCCTGGTTCGGGTCCACGCGGTGATGGTGCCGTGCCGCGAAGCTGCGGGACAGCACACTGGTATCCGCGAAGGCGATCATTGCC
The DNA here is from genome assembly GCF_002335265.1 of Cupriavidus sp. UBA2010. Classification (NCBI taxonomy): domain Bacteria; kingdom Pseudomonadati; phylum Pseudomonadota; class Betaproteobacteria; order Burkholderiales; family Burkholderiaceae; genus Cupriavidus; species Cupriavidus sp. UBA2010. The sequence continues at coordinate 74,305 of NZ_DDCI01000032.1, read as the reverse complement.
ACCGCGCAGCCACCCGCCACGATCTTGACGAAGTCGAGACCACTGGCCCAGGGCACCGCGAAGGCCGGCAAACCCTGCGGGATCGAACCCAGCACCTTCACACCCATCTGGTCCAGGTCGAACATGATCACGCACAGCGTTGCCACGATCACCGCTATCAGGATGCCCGGCACGCGTTCGAAACGCTTGAGCGCGAGGATCAGCACCAGGCTACCGGCCCCAACCGCGGCGCTATACCAGTTGACCTGGCCGGCAACCAGCGCCTGGCCCAACAGCACCAGTTCCCGCAGCGGCCCGGTGTCCTCCACGCGGATGGCGAAGATCTTCGGCAACTGGCTGACCAGCACCGTGAACGCAATCCCGTTCATGTAGCCGTAGCGGATCGGCTTGGACAGCAGCTCGGTGATAAAGCCCAGCCGCAACAGACCCATGACGATGCAGAACAGCCCCGAGACGATCGCCATCATGCTGGCCACCGCGATCGCGCGCGCCGGATCGCCACCGGACATCTGGACGACCACTGCAAGCACCGGCGCCGCCAGCGCCGAATCGGGACCGAGCACGAGAATCCTGCTGGGGCCGAATATCGCATAGGCAAGCAGTGGCACGATGGTCGCGTAGAGGCCGTAGACGCCTGGCACGCCTGACGCTTCCGCATAGGCAATGCCAACCGGCACGAGCATCGTCGTCAGGACCAGCCCCGCCGTCAGGTCCCGGGGCAGCCAGCTTGCCTGGTAGTCCCGGGCCATCGCCACACCCGGCAGCCATCGCAGCCAGGCATTGGGGATCCGCGCTTTACGCGAGGCGCCTGGGTTGCGGCCGTCGGATAGCATGGTCGGTCCTTTTTCTAGTTGCGATGCGCCGTGGGGATTCGGCAAGACATGGCCATACATCCCTAAGCATAGATGTGGATCATCAAACCCGCGCGACTAGTCGCTCCACCCGTTCGGCCACGAAATCGCGCAAGCCGCGCAGCAGCGGCGTCAGTTGCGAACGCCCCGCCACGACCATATACAGCGGCGACGCTTCGGCCGTCCATTCGGTGCACAACGCACGCAGGCGACCCGCCGCGAGATCGTCGGCCACATCGAACCAGGCCTTGTAGGCGATGCCCTTGCCGGCCAGCGCCCAGCGGCGCACGGCGTCCCCATCGTTCGAAACATTGGCCGGCTTGACGCGCACGGTCAGTGTCTCGCCGTCTTCGCGCGCGAAGCGCCAACGATCATGCACGTCATCGCCAAACATGTAGCAGAGACAGCGATGCGCGGACAGGTCATATGGCGTTTGCGGCATGTCGTGACTGGCGAGATAGCCCGGCGAAGCGCATAGCACCCTGTGGATGCCCGTTGCCACCGGCACCGCCACGAGATTCGAATCCGGTGGCTCACCATAGCGGAAGGCCACGTCGACGGGATCGCTGTAGATATTCGCCACGCGGTCCGTCAACTGCAGCCGGAATTCGACCAGGGGATGGCGGTCCTGGAACGCATCGAGCCAGGGCAGCAGCAGGTTGCGTCCGAAGTCAGACGGGGCAGACAGCCTGACCACGCCCTGGAACGCCTGGTTGCCGGTGACCAGATCCCGGCTTGCCTGCTGCAGCACCTCGAGCGCGGGCCGGCATTGCGCCAGGTACTGCTCGCCCTCGCGGGTCAGCCGCATCGTGCGCGTGGAGCGCACGAACAACTGGACGCCCAGTTCGCCTTCCAGCCGCTTGAGCGCCGCGCTGGTGGCCGCCGGCGTCAGGTCCAGCGCCCGCGCGGTGGCGGACAAGCTGCCGTTATCGGCGGTTCGCACGAAAATATCGAGTTCCTGAAGCAATCTCATGGGCGTCGAAGGCACAGGGCCGATCTGGAGCGATTTTCAAATTTTATTTGAATACGGGTACAAGTGAAGCCCCGTTTTTCAATCGACTGCGTAGTGGGATCATCCACCATCCCCATCACTTCGAAGGACGCGCCATGGATTCCGCACATCCCGCCAGCCCGCGCGAAGCCTGGCAGTTTGACCACCTCAACGTGTCGATCGGTGCTGATCATGCGTTGCGCGCCCTGTTCGAAGGCGTGATGGACATGCATCCCGGGTATCGGCCGCCATTCCCTTTCCCTGGCTTGTGGCTCTATGAGGGCGACCAGGCCATGGTGCACGCGGTGGACGACGACTCGCTGTCGGCCAGCAGCGGCGAAGTCCGCATGGGCCATATCGCATTCCGGAGCCAGGCCAGCGCGACAGACGTCATCGCCCGCCTGCAGGCAGCCGGCCTGCGTTTCCGGGTGGCCCATGTTCCCGCCGACGACACCATCCAGATTTTTGTGCCACTGCCCGGCGGACTGGTGGTCGAGCTCGATGTGCCGGGCGATCCGGACATCGCCACCAGTCACCAATACAGCGCCGCTCGGCGCGCGCCGGACGCGGGCGACATCTGAATTCGTACTCACCCTTCCCCAACATCGCATCCACCTGAACAAGGAAACACCATGAAAGCCATGAAGCTGTCGGAGATGATCGCCACCCGCCATACCGTGAAAGCGTACGAGCCCGGCCGCACCATTCCGCAGGACGTCATCGACGAACTGCTGGCCGTGCTGCACAAGAGCCCGTCATCCGTGAATTCGCAACCGTGGCACTTCGTGGTGGCGTCCACGCCGGAGGCCCGGGCACGCGTGGCGCGTGCCGCCAGCGGTGGCTACAGCGCCAATGCGCCGAGGATCGAGAATGCCTCGCACGTGATCGCACTGGCCGTGCGCGCCGACATGGACGACGCCCACCTGAACAAGCTGCTGGAAGCCGAGGAGCGCGATGGCCGCTTTACCGCGGAAGGTGCGAAGGCAGGGCAGAACAAGGGACGTCGTTATTTCGTCGACCTGCACCGCTTCGCGTTTCGCGACGTCCAGCAGTGGATGGCGAACCAGGTCTACCTGGCACTCGGCAGCCTGCTGACGGGCGCGGCGGTACTTGGCGTGGATGCCACGCCGATGGAAGGCTTCGACCGCAACATCCTCGATGCAGAACTCGGCCTGCGCGAGCGTGGCTATACCAGTCTCGTGCTGGTGTCACTCGGCTACGGCAGCGAGCAGGACTTCAACGCCGACCTCCCCAAGTCGCGGCTCGGCAAGGAAGAGGTCTTCACGTTCCTGTGACGGACGTCATTAAGGGACGTCATTAAGGGACGCCATTGAGGGACGCCAGCACGACGATGCTGGCGTCCTTGCGTGGGGATACGCGCGCCGGTGGGTTCCTGCTCATGCCTCGTTCGGCGACAGCCACGCCGAGCGCGGCGCGGCGTCTCCGGCGCGCGGGTCGCGCTGCAGGATGCGAGCAAATTCGTCGAGATCCACCTTGGCCTCGCCGGTGGTCACCTGCTGTTGCAGCAGCACCATGACCGGATGCGGCGGACGGCCCATCGCCGTAGCCACCTCCTCGGCCGCACGGAACCCGCCGCGCGCGGCCATCACCGCGATCGCCGCCAGCGGCCCCTTGTAGCTGCGCTGGTCCTGCAGGAAGCTCCGCATCGGTGCCGCCAGATGCTCCACCCAGACCGGCGCCATCACCACCACGCTGCCGCAGGTATCGAGCGGCGGACCGTCGTAGCGATAGCCAACCTTGCGGCCCAGCCGATTATCCAGGACACAACGCAAATCTCCCCACCAGCCCGCCCGGCTGACCGCGTCGCGCAGTTCGACCACGCGCCAGCCCAGGCGCGAGCCGAGCATTTCGGCGGCTTGTCGCGTGGTGCCGGTGCGGGAGTAAAAGATCACGAGGTTTTCAGCCATGTTGTCTCCTGATTGCCGAATGGATGGCGCTGACAGATTTCATCTGTCAGCCTAGCGGCAGACGTTGCCACGTGTTTGACGTACGTCAATCTGCGATCGGGCCTAGTGTCTAGACTCGAGACACAATCTTGCAGTTCAGACCCAAGAGGCCGTCATGCATCGCAACACATACTTCCTGGCCATTGCCGCCGCAGCCGTGGCATTGACCTCGCTTCCAGCCAGCGCGCAGAAGAACTACACCGATGGCGGCGACCTCTACGGCGGCGCGCACGCGCCGGTGACAAAAGACGCACAGGCACCCGCCAAGTCTGGCAAACACAAGCATAGTGCTTCCCGCAGCGGCAAGTTCGATCCCTATTCGGAAGGTGCGCAGACGAAGTCCAATCTGACTCCGCAGAAAAAGGGCGCTGACGACGCGGCACACGCCGCGAAATTCGACCCATACACCGAAGGCCAGGCTGCCAAGCAGTAACCCGCGCCAAAGCCACGCATATCCGTCATCCCTCCCACCTGACTGGAACGCTCATGCAAAAAAACGCTGGAACCCTTGACCGCCTCGTGCGCGTCGCCATCGGAGTCGTGCTGATTGCCTTGACCCTGACGGATCAGATCGGCGTCTGGGGATGGATCGGCGCGGTGCCGCTCGTGACCGGTCTACTTGGATACTGCCCGCTATATCGCGTGTTCGGCTTCAACACCTGCCCCATCACTCGCCGCGGCAGTTGACCACCAAACCCTGAGGCGACATCGTCGCCTCAGGAATCGGGCAAACCGCGAACCTGTCGGATATCACGTTCCGCAGCCACTGGTTGCCCACCTCCCGGTGACGGGTAGCGTGCCAGAACACGTTGACACTGATCTCGGATATCTTCACCGGACACGGCGCGGAAACCAGGTTGAACAACGCCAGCGCGCGCTCCGCATAGGCCTGTGGCACCACTGCGATCAGATCGGTCGATTGAAGGATATGACCCAGCGCCGCGAAATGCGGCACGCTCAGCCGCGAGCGTCGCGTCACCCCCGCCTGCTGGATTGCCGCATCCACCCTGGTGTGGCCCGTGCCTTCCGCACTGATCGACACACGATCCGCCGTGGCAAACGCTGCCAGCGTCAAATCCCTTCGTCCAAGCGGGTGCCCTTTCCGAAAGATGCACACGTACTGCTGTAACAACAGCCGACGCTGGAAGAAGCCCGCCGTCAGGCCCGGCAGGAAACCGATCGCCAGATCGATACAACCACTTTCCATCGCGCCCTTGAGTGAATCGCCGTGTATGCACACGGTGCTGATTCTCACGCCTGGCGCCAGTTTGCCAAGCTGCTCCATCAGGCCTGGCAAGAGATAGATCTCGCCGATATCGGTCATCGCCACGGTGAACGCTCGCGTGCTCGTCAAAGGATCGAACGTGGCGCGTGCATTGAGCGAGTGGTGGATGACATCGAGCGCCTCGGTGATCGGCCCGGCTAGCATGCCGGCAAGCTGTGTGGGGACCATGCCCTTCGACGTCCGCAGAAACAGGTCATCGTCCAGCAACTTGCGCAGGCGATTCAGCGCATTGCTGACAGCTGGCTGCGAGATCCCAAGCGTCCGCGCCACGGCGGACATTTTGCGTTGACGCAATAATTCGTTGAATACGACAAGCAGGTTCAGATCGATGTCCTGCAGTTCCATTACTACGTCTCCACCCGATTTATCAGGCACTACCGCGGCATTATCACTAGCGGTGATAGTGCAAATCAACCAGACCGCTATTGTCAACGCTGCCGTAAACGGCACTATGGTGCCCGGACAAAAAGCCAGCGAATACTGTGCCGTGGACGTTAGATCCAATCACCGTATTTCGCGACGCCGGCACACGACCGACGCAAGGCGATACGTCAGGCCCCAGACCGCATCACCCGCCGAACCCGGCAAGCGCAAACTGGCAACGCCAGTCTCGCAGAACCTGAAGAAAACGTCCGTGGCAACTCCCCACCATCAGGGTGTGCCACGACATGGAGATTGAGGATGACTACCGTCGAAACCTGGCAGCAAGTACTGTTGCTTTACGCCGATTACACTGCCGCGCTCGATAACAAGCAATGGGAGAAATGGCCCGATTTCTTCTTAGAGCAATGTGTCTGCAAGATGCAGTCGCACGAGACGCATGTATGCGGCTTGCCGATGGCAACACCCGCATTCGAGAGCTGTGGACTGCTCACGGAAAAGGCTTGTGCGAACAGAATGGACGCCCAGGATTTTCATTACAGGCAGCAGGTCGGCCTCCCGCGCATTCTGGAGGACAGCGGTAGCGAGATCCGCATCGAGACCAGCTACGCGATCTTCCACACCACGTCCGACGACACGTCGGCCATCCACAGCGTCGGACGCTATCTGGACACCATTGCGCGCACCGACGCAGGCTTGAAGTTCGCGTCGCGCGTCTGCATTCTTGAAAGAAGGGCGATCCCGGACTTGCTGACAGGCCGATGCATGAGCCGTTGAGCCAGGGCATCAGCCGCGCGAAATACGGATCCAATCATTTGTCCGGGCCAGTGGTCCTGCTGCCCTTGCCAGTGATTCCATCCCATTGGGCGCCGGACAGGCGGTAGAGCACATGCCTGGCGAGACGATCCCCCGAAGGCAGTGCCGGATGATCGAAATCGTCGCTGGCCGCGTGATGCATGCCAAGCCGCTGCATTACCTGTTCCGAGCGCTGGTTGATCGCCGCGGTGAAGGACACGATCTCGGCAAGCCGCAATGCGCCGAATCCGAGATCCAGCGCCGCGCGAGCCGCCTCCGTGGCATAGCCGCGCCCCCAGTGCTCTCGCGCCAGACGCCAGCCAATCTCCACGCATGGCCCAAATGGGGGCACCCATGACGGTATCGCCAGTCCGGTGAAGCCGATGAACGTCGACGTTTCGCGCAATTCGAGGGCCCACAACCCGAAGCCATGCTGCGCGTGATGCTGACGGATACGATCCATGAGCGCATCGCTCTGGGCATCGGACAGCGTCGACGGAAAGAACGCCATGATCTCTTCGTCCGCATTGATGGCGCGAAACGGTATGCGGTCTTCCTCGCGCCACTGACGCAGGCGCAGGCGAGCGGTGGGCACAGGTTCCATGTTCAGCAGGCTCCGTCTCTTCGGATCTTCGGGTTCCAGAGGGTTCACGGTCACACGACCAGTCGACCACTCACCGATGCCCAGTCACCCAGCGTCAAGTCTCTCGAACCGCCTTGCAGCACGGCACGACGTGCAAGTCGATCATGCCACCATTGTCAGGCCGCGTGAAACTGTTATCCACGTAACCCGGTGGCAACGAATGGGCAGCGCAGAGTAGCGCACATGAATCCGCCACTGAAACAAGGATGCCCCGTCCTGAGGATCTTCCCGAATGATCCTGATGGCGCCGCCTAGAACTCCACCATGGCAAAGTCTTCCTTGCCGACGTCGCACTCGGGGCAGCGCCAGTCGGCAGGAATGTCTTCCCAGCGCGTGCCGGGCGCGATGCCGTCCTCGGGCAACCCGGCCGCTTCGTCATAGACCCAGCCGCAGATGATGCAGACCCACTGCTTGAATTCGCTCTCGGCGTTTGTGGCAGGCTTTTCTTCGGCCTTTGCCTCCGTGCGGGCGGGCGCGGCGTCAGCCTGTGCGGGCGGCCCTTCGAGACTGAACACAAGCGGCGCGGTGGTACCCGACGCGGCCTGCGCTAGATGTGCCTGAAGCTGCGCCAGTAGTGCCTGGGCCTCGTCGATGGTCAGATCCACCCAGTACGGATCGCCTGCGGCGTCGTTCAGGCGTTGCGGAGAGAACTGGAGTTCGACAGAAGTGCCTTTCTTGTACATACGGAAACCGAGCGGGGGCTGGTGCAAGTCAAAAATAACCTCGCACATGGCGGCATTGCACCGGAATTCAAGCCCCCGACATCGTCCGGTCAGGACTTCGCACTCCATGAAGCGCTGCCGCTACCGGCCACCGAGTACAGCGCGCCCGGCGCATTGCGCGTCTTCTGGAAGTCTTCAAGGGACTGGCCACGCATCGCCGCGTAGATATGCAGGTTCGAGACTCCGCAGACCGCGCCGAGCTTCTCCAGCATGAAGAAAATCACGCCGTAATGGATCATGCCGCGCCAGTCGCGGCGCGTGATCATGTCGCGCTCTTCCTGCGTCAGTCCCGCTTCGTCGTAGGTTGCCAGCGGATCGGCGCGGAATCGCTCGCGGAATGCCGGATCGATAAGCTGGTGCAGATAGCGGTTGATCCGGTATGCGCGCACGCTGGTTTCCAGGGTGAACGGATATGTCCCTTCCAGTTGCTCGATCCCGCGCAACTGATGACCGATGTGCTCGCGCTGGCGTTCGGCACGCGCCTCTCGCAGCGCGGGGTCGTCGGCGGATTCGTTCTCGTAGACCGCCACGGCGATGCCGGTCATCGATGGCAGATAGTAGTCACGATGCAGGCAGCGGACGCGGCTCGACATCGCGCCACGCATCACCATCCACATGACCACTTCCGCGCTCTCGAAGCCGCCTCGCTTCGCGTACTCGGCATGGGTGATGTCTAGCAGCGCCTCGGGATCGGATTCGAACAGGTCGAGGAACTGGTGATCCCACGCGGTATTGTTGAAGCCCGCACGCTCGCCATGCACCTGGTGCGACAGGCCACCGGTGGCGACGATCGCCACCTTGAGGTCTTCCGGGTAGCTCTCCACCGCGCGGCGGATCGCCTCTCCGAGCTTGTAGCAACGACGCGCCGACGGTGCCGGGAACTGCAGCACGCCCACCTGCAGCGGCAGGATCTTCACAGGCCACTCGCCCTCGTGCGGCAGCATGACCGACATCGGCGAGAAGCAACCATGATCGAGCGGCTTGTCCTGGAAGAACGACATGTCGAACTCGTCGGCCACCAGCGATGCGCCGACGTGCCGCGCCAGTTCGACGTGGCCGCGCGCCGGTGGCAGGTTGCGTGGGCCACCGCCCTCATCGGCAGCGTGGTAGGTATCGCCGATACCCAGCGCGAAGGCCGAGTAGTGATCGAAGAAGAACGACGTGACGTGATCGTTGTAGACAACGAGCAGCACGTCGGGCTTTTTCCTGGCGAGCCACTCGCTCACCGGCGCATAGGCCGCGAAGATCGGCGCCCAGGCGGGGTCCTGCTGCTTGCCCGCGTCGAGCGCGAATCCGATGGTTGGCGTATGGGAAGAGGCGATTGCGCCGATGATGGTGGCCATGGCAATACGTCAAGCGGTTACGGCGCGAGGCTGCGCCTTCGTGGAAACAATGGAGATCGCCGCCATGGTCGCCGGAACGGCCAGGATGGCAATCACCGCGCTGAAACTCCAGCCCATCGACAGCAGCACACCGCCCGCCATGGAGCCGGTGATGCTGCCGAAGCGGCCGATGCCGAGCATCCAGCTTACGCCAGTGGCACGCACCGGCGTGGGATAGCACTGCGGCGCGAAAGCGTTGAGCCCGGTCTGCGCGCCGCTCATGCAGAAGCCGGCCAGCAGCACGTAGAGTGCAAACATCGACGACGTGACGCTGCCAGAAGCCAGCATCAGGATGAACACCGCGCCCAGCACATACGACACGCCGATCACACGATGGGGCGCGAAGCGGTCCATGCAGTAGCCCACCACCAGCGCGCCGACGGTGCCGCCGAGCTGGAACAGTGCCGTCAGGTTGGCGGCGCGCTCGATCGGCAGGCCAGCGTCCTTGATCAGCGTGGGCAGCCAGCCGCTCAGCAGGTAGATCACGAGCAGCCCCATGAAATAGGTGATCCACAGCGCCAGCGTCATGCCGCGATAACCCGGCGACAACAGCGTGCGCACGGGCTGCTTGCCGGAGACCGGCGGCTCGCTAATCGTGAACACGGTGTCATCGGCCACCGCGCTGCCGATCACGCGGCGCAGCGTGCGGGCGATTCGCGCCGGCGAGACATTGCGGACCACCATGAAGCGCGCCGATTCTGGAATCAGCATGATGTAGAACGGCAGGCAGATCAGCGGAATCGCGCCACCGGCGATCAGCACCGCGCGCCAGCCATGATGCGGCAGAAGCGCGGCGGCACCGAAGCCCACCAATGCGGAGCCGAGGTTGAAGCCCGTAAACATCGTCGCCAGCAACATGCTGCGCGAACGTTCCGGCACATACTCGGAGAGCAGCGTGGTCGTGCTCGGCATGGCCGCGCCCAGACCAAGGCCGGTCAGGAAGCGCAGCAGCGACAAGGTTGCCGTGCCATCGGCGAATGCGCTCAGTAGATTGAATACGCCGAACAGCGCGATGGAACCGACCAGCAGCTTCTTGCGGCCGAAGCGGTCGGACAGCGGCCCGACCACCAGCGCGCCGATAGCCAGACCGATCGGCGCGGCGCTCATCACCACGCCAAAGGCGGCCTTCGAGATGCCCCATTCGCGTGTGATGTCCGGCGCGAGGAAGCCCATGATGGCCACATCCATCCCGTCCGTGGCGACGATCAGGAAACACAGCACCAGCAGCAGCCACTGGTAGCCGGACATCTTGCGTTCGTTGATATGGGCCCGAATGTCGAGCCGTTGCGTTGTCATGTTGCCGTCTCCTGGCGTGATCCGCCGTGCGGGAGTCAGCGGATTCTAGTTATCGACATGGCTAATCGCCGCGGAAGCGGCCGGCCGCGCATCCCCCATGCACGGCAACGGCAGTCTACGTTCAGCAGGGGATAGCAGTATTGCTTTGTGGCGCGGGCTGCGTTGCCATCTACTTATCGACGGCCTGTTCCATTGACCCGCTGGCGTGCCGCAGCGCGGCGATCAGCGCATCGGCGCCGGGCGAGAGACGCGCGCCCACGCGAGTGGTGATGCCAATGCTGCGCGCCGTGTCGGGCAGCGGGAGCCCCAGTTCGCGCAGCCATCCCGCGTCGATCTCGTGGCGAAGCTGATGGGCAGACAAGGCGGTCACCATATCCCCCTGCAGCAACATGCCGCGCACCAGCGCGAGGTCTCCGGTTTCAACCAGCGGCTGCGGCAACGGCAGGCCACGTGACGCAAACACGCCGTCCAGCGCCTGGCGCGACGGCGACGCGGCGCGAGACAGCACCCACGGATACGGTTCGAGATCGGCCAACGTCACGCGCTTTCTGACCGCCAGCGGATGCGCGGCGCGAACGATCAGCGAGATCCGGTCCTGGAAGAGCCTCTCGGTGGCAAGCCCTTGCGAAGCCAGCGGACGTACCGCGCCAAGAATGAAATCGATCCGCCCGGCCAGCAGGCCCGCGGTCAGCTCCTCATACGGGCTTTCGAGCGTCCGGAAACGCAGATGCGGATGGCGTCGGTGCACGTCGGCAATCGCCATCGGCAACAGCAGCGTGCGGCCCAGCGGCAGCGCGCCAACCGTCACCACACCTTCCAGCACCCCCTTCAACGCGGCGATATCGGCGCGGATGTTGCGCAGTTCGGCCAGAACGCGCTCGAAACGTACCACCCAGCGGCTGCCTGCGTCGGTGGGCACCATGCCCCGCGCCGTGCGCGCGAAGATGGGCTGGCCCAGTGCGTCCTCCAGCCGGGCGATTGCCTGACTGACCGCCGGCTGCGACACGCCGATCGACGCCGCCACGCTGGGCATGTGATGCACCTCGGCCAGCATCGCCGCCACTTCGAGCCGCCGTTCGTTGTGCAGCGCGTCGATACTGGCGACGGCGGCACCCGAATGCGCCCGCATCCGTACCGCTTCCTCCCGCACCTCGCGCAAGGCGGCTTCGATATGCCGCGCGCGCTCGAGCACGATCTCGCCGGCGCGTGTCAGCAGCATCCCCCTGCCCTTGCGCTCGAACAGCACCACCCCAAGCGTCTCCTCGAGCGCGGCCACCGAACGGGCAATCGCGGACGACGCCCGATGCAGCGACTCCGAGGATCGCCGTACCCCTCCGGCAGCGGCGACACCGGCAAAAACGTGAAGGTGATGCAGGCTGATGGTCTCCATGGCGTTGTCCGACCCGATGTTGTATTTGTGCTGTCGATAAGCAGATTAGAACAACTGTCCTGCGACATGGCAACCAAGGGATTCCACGGTACGCCGATACTTCGGCCACCTGATGGACAACCTGATGGACCACCGATCGGACCCCCGATCGGGTCCGGCTTCGCACCCGCCATGACGCCCTGCCTCGCCTCCGATCTCCGCGCGATACCTTGCACGCTGATGCGCGGCGGCACGTCACGCGGACCGTTTTTCCTCGCGAGCGATCTGCCGGAGGACGTGCCAGCACGCGATCGCGTGCTGCTGGCCGCGATGGGCAGCCCAGACCCGCGCCAGATCGACGGCCTGGGCGGAGCCCATCCACTGACCAGCAAGGCCGGCATCGTGTCGCGCGGCACGCCGGGTCATGCCGACCTGGACTTCACGTTCGCGCAACTACAGCCGAACGCCGACACCGTCGATACCACCCCGAACTGCGGCAACATGCTGGCGGCAGTGCTTCCCTTTGCCATCGAACGCGGACTGATTGCGCCGCAGGGCGACATCACCCGGGCACGTGTGCTGACGCGCAACACCGGGATGCTTTGCGACATCACGATCCAGACGCCCGGCGGCGTGCCACGGTTCTCGGGCAACGCGCGCATCGACGGCGTCCCCGGCACCGCGGCCCCGATCGTGATCGATTTTCTCGACACCGCAGGCTCCGTCTGCCATGCAATGCTGCCCACCGGCAACGTCATCGACGTCTTGACGATCAACGATCCGGTGCATGGCGGCTCACGCATGATCGCTGCCACTCTGATCGATAACGGCATGCCGATGGTGCTGATGCGCGCGGAGGATCTCGACCGCACCGGCTACGAAAGCGTGGCGGCGCTCAATGCCGATCACGAGCTCAAGCAACGCATCGAAGCCGCGCGGCTCGCCGCCGGCAAGCTCATGGGGCTGGGCGACGTCTCCGACAAAAGCTATCCGAAGATGTGCCTGCTGGCCCGGCCACGCCAGGGCGGCAGCATCGCCACGCGTTGCTTCATCCCGCGCGTCTGCCACGATGCGATCGGCGTACTGGCCGCCATCACGGTGGGCACCGCCTGCGTGCTGCCGGGCACCGTGGCAAGCGGCATCGCAGCCACCAGCGTCGGGCCGCTCCATGCCATTAGCGTCGAGCACCCGACCGGCGAGTTCACCGTTGAACTGGAAACCGATCCTGCCAAGCCGGGATCGATCGTACGTAGCGCGCTGATCCGCACCGCGCGTCCCATCATGCGCGGCGAGGTACTGGTGCCGACCAGCGCATGGCCTCTGTCTGACGAACTCCCATGATCATCGATTGCCACGGGCACTTCACCACCGCCCCCAAGGCCCTGGAAGACTGGCGCCAACGCCAGATCGCCAGCCTGAACACCCCTGCGCTCGCGCCTTCCGTCAGTGAACTGCGCATCAGTGACGACGAACTGCGTGACGCCATCGCCAGCAATCAGCTTCGCCTGATGCGCGAGCGTGGGATGGACCTGACGATCTTCTCGCCGCGCGCGTCGTTCATGGCGCACCACATCGGCAGCTTTGAAACCAGCGCCACGTGGGCCGCCATCTGCAACACGCTCTGCCACCGTGTCAGCGAGTTGTTCCCCGACCAGTTCGTCGGCGCCGCCATGCTGCCGCAATCGCCGGGTGTCGATACCAAGAGCTGCATCGACGAACTCGAACGTTGCGTGCGCGAGTATGGCTTTGTCGGCGTGAACCTGAATCCGGATCCGTCTGGCGGACACTGGACATCGCCACCGCTATCCGATCCGTACTGGTATCCGATCTACGAGAAGCTTGTCGAACTCGACGTGCCGGCCATGATTCACGTCAGCACGAGTTGCAACGCGTGCTTCCACACCACTGGCGCGCACTACCTGAACGCCGACACCACCGCATTCATGCAGGTGCTGACCAGCGACCTGTTTCAGCGCTTTCCGACGCTGAAATTCGTGATTCCGCACGGTGGCGGCGCGGTGCCCTACCACTGGGGCCGGTTCCGTGGGCTGGCGCAGGAGATGAAGCTGCCGCCGCTTGGCGAACACCTGCTCAATAACGTCTTCTTCGATACATGCGTCTATCACCAGCCTGGCATCGACCTGCTGACGCGCGTGATACCGGTCAAGAACGTGCTGTTCGCCTCGGAGATGATCGGCGCGGTACGTGGCATAGACCCCGAGACCGGCCACTACTACGACGATACGCGGCGCTACATCGATCAGGCCGCGCTCTCGGACGAGGAACGTCACCAGATTTACGAGGGCAACGCGCGGCGCGTCTACAGCCGACTTGACGCGCGACTCAAGGCACGTGGCCACTAGGCAGCGCCATCGAAGCCAGGCATCAACGTTGTTCCAGAAAAATATCTAACGGAGGAGAAGAAGATGAAACTGCGCCACCTGGCGCTGGCGGCCGCGCTCGGCCTGCCCGCCATCGCCAACGCCCAATCCGTGACGCTCTACGGCGTCATCGACACCGGCATCGAGTACCTCAACCACGTCGGCACCGCCAGCAACTCCGTCGTCAAGATGGCCAACCTCAGCGGCACCGTACCCTCCCGCTGGGGCCTGCGCGGCACCGAAGACCTCGGCAGCGGCATGAAGGCCAACTTCGTGCTCGAATCCGGATTCGCCCCCGACAGCGGCGTCTCCAACCAGGGCGGCCGCCTCTTCGGCCGCCAGGCATGGGTCGGCCTCTCCGGCAACTGGGGCCAGGTCAGCCTCGGCCGCCAGTACACCATGCTGTTCTGGGCCACGCTCGACTCCGACATCCTCGGCCCCAACGCCTACGGCTCGAGCTCGCTCGACAACTACCTGCCCAACGCCCGCGCCGACAACGCCATCGCCTACAAGGGCAAGTTCGGCGGCTTCACCGTTGGCGCTACCTACAGCTTCGGGCGCGACACCGTCAACGCCGGTCCCAGCCCCTCCGGCACCAACTGCGGCGGCGAGAACCCCGCCGACAAGACCGCCTGCCGCGAATGGTCGGCCATGCTCGGGTATGAAACCAACTGGTGGGGCATCCTGGGCGCCTATGACTCGCAGCGCGGCGGGCCCGGCGCATTCGGCGGCCTGACTTCGAGTTCGCTCAAGGATGATCGCGCCACCCTCGGTGGCTACATGCTTGTGGACCGCGCCAAGATCGGCGCCGGCTGGATCGGGCGTCGCAACGGCGCCATCGCCACGCCGCGCAGCGACATGTTCTATGCCGGTGTCGCCTACGACATCACTCCTGCGGTGACGCTCTCCGGCGAGGCGTTCTACCTCAAGTACCACAACAGCGCCGACAAGGCATGGCTGGGCGCGTTACGTGCCAGCTACGCCTTCTCTAAGCGCACGTCCGTCTACACCACGCTTGGCTATATCGACAACGGCGGCAAGCTGGCACTGTCCGTGGACAGCGCTTCCACCGGCGCATCGCCCGCGCCTGGCGGCTCGCAGTTCGGCGCAATGCTTGGCATGAAGCACGTCTTCTGACGGCACTTCATTCGTCGGCTTGAGACTGGGCTCCACCTGCCCGCTTCTGGTCATGACTGGCTGGGAGCGGGCTTTTTTTGCGACTGCAGTCCTATACCGAGCAACCCGAAGTGTCGGTGACGTGCAGATACGTGCAAATTGAACCCGTCCCCGGGCCGTTTCAATGCCGGGCCGGCTCGCTATCGGTAGCTCACCGTCACCTCGTTACTGCGGCCTTGCAGGGTGGGAGACAGCCCCCCACGGCCAGCAACCCGGTAGGCAAACACGAACCCTCCAGTCGCATCGTCGCCCGCGAACGCATCGGTCTTGCCCTGCGCGCCAGACAGCAGCACGCAGCGTCGCGCGTTGCACAGATATGCTTCCAGATCGATCGGCGGGGTACTGACGAAGCTGTAGCGCCAGCGTACCGACGTAACGATGCCGCTTGCCTGAGGCATCGTGCCTGGGGGCAACACCGGCGACGACATCGTGCGCTGACCGCGACTGGCAATCAGCGGTCCCTGCGCGGAGCTGGTCCAGGCATAACGCGACCCACTGAGCTCGTAGGTGGCGCGCACGTATGTCTGCGCATCGACCCATGTGGGGGCCAGACAAAGACACAACGCGAACGCCAGAAGATGACGCATCACAACATGCCGCGAAGCTGGTTGCGCAGCCGCGTAATGGCCTGGCTGCGGATCTGGCAGACGCGCGATTCGGTCACTTCCAGCACGGCCCCGATCTCACGCAGGTTCAACTCCTGGTCGTAGCAAAGCGAGAGCACGAGCTTCTCGCGCTCGGGCAGCTTCTCGATGGCACGGATCAGCGCATCACGCATTCCGGATTCCATCAGCACCGTGAGCGGATTCGCTTCGTCGGTCACCCCAAGGTGCCGATCCAGGAAGTCTTCTTCCCCGGAACGTTCGAAGTCCTCATAGTGCAGCAACTGGCAGCCATGGACTTCGTTGAGCAGTTCTTGATACTCCTCCAGCCCCATTTCGAGTTCCTTCGCCACTTCCGAGTCGATGGGGCTCCGGCCGAGTTTCTGCTCGAGCTGGCGCTGCGTGCGTTCGATCTTGCGTGTGAACTGGCGCAGACTGCGCGATTGCCAATCGTTGGCGCGCACCTCGTCGAGCATGGCGCCGCGAATGCGCTGGCTCGCATAGGTCTCGAATCGCGCGCCATGGTTGTCCTCGTAGCGCTTGGCGGCGTCGAGCAGGCCGATCATGCCGGCCTGGATCAGGTCGTCGATCTGCACGCTGGCCGGCAGCTTCGCCGCCAGCTGCAACGCGATGCGTCGCACCAGCGGCGCGTGCGACTTGACCACGTCTGCCTGTTCGAGCTTTCCCTGAATCGTGTACATGGTGGAACTCTCGGTAAATGCTTTCTATCGGTGCCAGCGCCGCGCAAGCATGGCCGCGGCTGACTGTCTGGCTCGGTGTCCGGTCTTGTCGACTTCTTGTTCTGGCTTCATGCGGGAACGGCCACAGCCGCTCCCTGGGGCGTTGTTTCGTGTCGCAACGGCCATGCGCCGATACCGCTGGCGATGTGACGCAGCGCGCTGGTGGATGCCGCTGCGGGATACGCCTCCACCACGCAACGGCCAAGCTGCAATGCGCGGGCCACCAACGGGTCGATCGGCAGGTATCCGGTCAGACCAGCCTCGACGCCGAGGTACTGGCTCGCGGTACGGGCAAGATTGCGCGCCAGCGCGGCAACGGTCGCTTCGGCGGCCGCCATATTGACGACCAGATGGAAGCGGCGGCATGCGTATTCGTGATGCAGACGCTTGATGCGCGCGTAGGCCGCGGTAATCGACGTTGCCTCCGGGCGCATGACGATCACCACGTTGTGGGCGGTTGCCGCCAGAGGCGACAGCGCGCCGGTCGCATCCGTGCGCGCGTCGATCAGCACCGACCGCATGTCGGGAATCAGATCGGATAGCGCGCGGTCCATGTTCCCGGCATCGACTGGGATATCACCTGCCGGCAGCACCGCGATGCCACTGGCAGGGCGCGTGCCAATCGCAGCGGCCGCGGTCACCCGGCCGGCCAGCGCATCGGCGAGCGTTGCGACAGGCGCGGCGCCCGACAGACGCGTGGCACGCACGCCATGGCGATCCTCGTCGACGAGCAGCACACGTTCGCCCTGCATGGCCAGCGCATTGGCCAGACCCAGCGTCACCGTGGTGGCGCCCGCCCCCGCATCGGCGGCAACCACCGCGATGCGCCGGGTGACGCGCGGCGCCAGCAGACGGCGCAGGCTTTCTGCCTGATCGGAACCCATGACGTTCAAGGCTTACTCCCCTGCGACTGCCAACTGCGGCAGTCCGGCTGTCGCCTGCATTGCCGCGTCGGCAGTGATATCACCGACGGGCGCAGGCGAGGCGGTACGTCCCGGATAGTTCTCCAGCACATCCAGCAGCGCCAGCAGGCGACCCATGCCCTCGTTGAGCACGGCGCCTGGCACCGGCGCATTTGCACGTGTCGCGGCGCGGCCAGCCAGGCGCGACAGGAACGCCGGTGCAGTTGCGGTGGGGGTGTGCTGCAGGCGCAGCGTGGTCAGCCCGAGCTGGAGCGACACCATGCTGGCCCCCTGACTGTCCGACGCATCGCCGTCCTGCGCGAAGTGCTCGGCGGCATGACGCAGCGTGCGGAACTGCTCGTCCGCGGCGTTCGCCCATTGCATCCAGCGAGCGACCTGCGCGGCGTCATCGGTCAGCGCCACGTCGCACAGCACGTACTCGACCGCCAGCGTTTCGCCGGTATCACGGTCCGCCATGCGGGAGACAACGAGGCAGGCTTCGGTACCGGCCTCTGCCGTGTTGTCGCGAGCGCGTCCCGCCGCACGAATCGTCCCTTCCGGAATCCGCACGGCGCAGTGACCAACCCAGTGCACAGCGTCGCGATCGCGCCAGGTCGTGTCGCCAATCGCATGAAACGTCAGCGTGTCGGCGATGGCATCGAGTTTGCTGGCGGCGCCACCCGTGATCACACGCGCGGTCTTGCGCGTACCCGCCACCCAGCGCTCGCCAAGTTGATGCCAGCGCGCAATCACGGCGGCCGATGGCACCGATGCATTCAGGTTGACGACGGTACGGGCCGCCGACAGCGTGGCGCGCACGGTCTCGGCTTCGGCATCGGCGTCCGCTTCTGACATCGACTGCCGCGTACGGCCAACCGGCGCGGTGGTACCGGCCAGCGGCATCCCGTCCCGGTCGGCAAGCCACAGGGTGCATTGCATCAACTGCGGCGCGCGACGACCTTGCACCGGCTGCGTAAAATTCTGCGATACGGCGAGCACATAGCGCTCGCAGGCCCGGCTGGCGTCCCGGCACATGGCCATGCGCGCCTGCTGGCCCATCTGCCGCAAGCCCACGGCACCGGCGCCGCGCTGTTGCCAGAGCTGGCGCGCGACGTCGAAGCCGTAGCCCGCGGCGTTCAACTCTTCCACGCACGTGCCCACGGCATTAGCGCTGTCAGTCAACGAACGCAGCATGTCATCGGCGCCATTGCGCTCGACCTGGCGCGGCGTTGCGGCGTCCGCTGCAGCGGCATGGCGGCGTGCCATGTCGGTGTCATTGAACAGCGAGCCACGACGCGGCGTCATGAACGCGCGTTCCACCAGCGTGCTGGCCTGCGCAAGTTCAAGATGTTCCGGCACACGCTGGCCAGTGGAAGCATAGAAAACCGGCAAGCGATGGCGGATCACCACATCGAGCACGGAACCGAGATGCGTCGCTTCATCGAGCTTGCTGATAATGCAGCCGTCGATGCCACCAGCGTCGCCGGCAGCGTCGTGCCGATAGGCGTGCACGACTTCATTGAGCGTATCGCCATGCGCGGCGCCGTTGAGCAGCAGCACGCGCTGCATCGGCGCCTGCACGCCAGCCAGCATCGCGATCTGGTCGGACAGGCTGCGATCGCGCTGGCTCATGCCAACGGTGTCGATGATGACCAGATGCTTGTCCTTCATCGCCGATAGCGCGAAACGCAGGTCCGCGGCGTCCTTCACCGCGTGCACGGGCACGCCCAGAATGTCGCCGTAGATGCGAAGCTGCTCGTGCGCGCCGATCCGGAAGCGGTCAGTCGTCAGCAAGGCCAGGCGATCGGCGCCGTGGCGCAGCACGTAGCGGGCGGCCAGCTTGGCCGTAGTGGTGGTCTTGCCCACGCCGGTCGGTCCGATCAGCGCCAGCACGCCGCCCTGATCGAACAGTGCGTCCTCGTTGGACAGCACAGGCACCTTCTTCGCGATTTCCTGCCGAATCCACGACATGGCGGCCGGACGATCGGTACCCACAGGCAGACGGGAGATCAACGTACGTGACAACTGGCCAGAGAAGCCCGCGTTCACCATCCACTCGAACAGCGACTCGCGCAGCGGATCGCCCACGGCCACATTGCCGGCGCCGCTGGACAGGCCCGCAAACTGGCGCTCGAGCATCGAACGCATCGACGCAAGCTCGCCACGCAGATCACCAATGACGCCGTCATCCGCCCGGGTCGCCTGCCCGTCGACGGCATTGGCCGCCGCGATGGCGATCGGCCCGATTTGCACCGGGGCGGTCTCAAGGATCTGGGATGCGGCTGGCGAGGGCGACACATAGGGCTGCGCGTTGGCGTTCACCGCACCAAGATCGGTGTCGCGCATCGCGACGATTTCCACGCCACCATCGATGGTCCGGTTCGACAGCACCACGGCATCCGGGCCCATCGCCTCGCGCACTTTGCGCATCGCTTCGCGGCCGTTGGCCGCCACAAACTTTGCCACGCTCATGTTCAGTCCTTACGCTGCGCCGCCGATCATGGCGGTGATGCGGATATTGCGGTTGTCCGGTACTTCGGCATGCGACAACACCTTCAACTGCGGCAGGGTGCGGCGCAGGAAGCGCGCCATCAGCGGACGCAGCGGCGACGGCACCAGCAGGACCGGATCGAGACCCAGTTGCTCCTGGCGCACCACCGCACCCTGCGCCTGCTGCAGCACCGCATCGGCCAGACCCGGCTCGATGCCGCCGCCATTGGCCAGCGCCTGCGACAGCACGCGCTCCAGGCCGGCATCGAGGCCAATGACCTGCAGGTCGGCGTTGTTGGGGAAAAGCTGCTGCGTGATCGCGCGGCCCAGCGCCACGCGCACGAGCGTGGTCAACTCGGCCGGATCGCTGACCTTCGGCGCGTGTTCGGCGATGACATCGAGGATCGTGCGCATGTCGCGGATCGCCACGCCTTCGTCCAACAGGCTCTGCAACACCTTCTGCAGGCCAGTCAGCGTGATCGTCTTCGGCACCAGGTCTTCGGTAAGCTTGGGCGATTCCTTGGCGATGCGGTCCAGCAGCGACTGCACTTCCTGGCGACCCAGCAGCTCGGATGCGTGCATCTGGATCAGGTGGTTCAGGTGGGTGGCCACCACGGTGCTGGCGTCGACCACGGTGTAGCCATACGCCTGCGCCTGCTCCTTGAGGGCAGCGTCGATCCACACGGCGGGCAGGCCGAAGGCCGGATCGCGCGTAGCCGCGCCGGGCAGCGTACCGGTGACCTGGCCCGGGTTGATCGCCATCCACTGGCCCGGATTGGCTTCGCCACTGCCAATCTCCACACCCTTGAGCGTGATGCGATAGGCGGTCGGCTTCAGTTCCAGGTTGTCGCGGATATGGACCACCGGCACGAGAAAGCCGATGTCCTGCGCGATCTTCTTGCGGATGCTCTTGATACGGCCCAGCAACTCGCCGTTCTGGGCGCGGTCCACCAGCGTGATCAGGCGATAGCCCACCTCCATGCCAAGCGGATCGACCATCGTGACGTCTTCCCACGACGCTTCGGCGGCCTCGGCCGGCGCGGCGGGCGCGCGCGCGTCGTTCGACTTCGTTTCTGCTGCCGTGGCCTCGCGGCGCAACATGTACCGACCGAGCCAGATCAGCCCGGCAGCCAGCAGCAAGAACGCGAAATGCGGCATTCCCGGGATGATGCCCATCATGCCGATAATGGCGGCCGTGATGAACAACACGCGCGGATTCGAGAAGAGCTGGCCGGTCAGCTGCTGACCGACGTCCTGCTCGTTCGACACCCGCGAGACGATGACACCGGCGGCCGTGGAGATCACCAGCGCCGGAATCTGCGCCACGAGGCCGTCGCCGATCGTCAGCAGCGTGTAGTTATGCACCGCAGTGCCAAAGTCCAGGTCGTGCTGCACCATGCCCACGACCATGCCGGCCACGACGTTGATGAACATGACCAGCAGGCCCGCGATGGCATCGCCACGCACGAACTTCGACGCACCATCCATCGCGCCGTAGAAATCGGACTCCTGCGCCACCTCGGCACGACGCTTGCGCGCGCCCTCTTCATTGATCAGGCCGGCGTTCAAGTCCGCGTCGATCGCCATCTGCTTGCCCGGCATCGCGTCCAGCATGAAGCGCGCGCCCACCTCGGCGATGCGGCCCGCGCCCTTGGTGATCACCATGAAGTTGATCACCACCAGGATGGCGAACACCACGATACCGACCGCGAAATTGCCGCCCACCAGGAAGTGGCCGAAGGCTTCGATCACCTTGCCGGCGGCGTCCGGGCCGGTATGCCCTTCGAGCAGCACCACGCGCGTGGAGGCAACGTTCAGCGACAGGCGCAGCAGCGTGGAGAACAGCAGGACCGCCGGGAACGCCGCGAAGTCGAGCGGACGCTGCGTGTACATGCCGACCAGCAGCACCATGATCGACAGCGCAATGTTGAACGTAAACAGCAGGTCCAGCACAAACGCGGGCAACGGCAGGATCATCATGCCGAGGATCATGATGATCAGCACCGGCCCCGCGAGCGCCTTCATCTGGGCACCAGAGCGCAGGCCCGGCAGGTTGAGGATGTTCGTCAGTGCGTTCATGCGCGGCTTTCCGGTACGGCAAGTTCATCCGGCACCACCAGATCCGCGGGCCCATCGGGCTGCGGACCGTAGCTGTAGTGCCAGTTCTTCAGTTGATAGACCCAGGCCAGGACCTCGGCCACGGCGGTGTACAGGCCGGCCGGGATCTCGTGACCCAGCTCGACGTGGCGATGCAGCGCACGTGCCAGCGGCGGCGCCGACAGCATCGGCACGCGGTGTTCCGCGGCCAGTTCGCGAATCCGCGCGGCCACTTCGTCGGCACCCTTGGCCACCACGCGCGGCGCGCCCATGCGGCCTTCCTCGTAGCGCAGCGCCACGGCGTAGTGCGTGGGGTTGGTCACCACCACGTCGGCCTTGGGCACTTCGGCCATCATGCGGCGGCGCGCAATGGCACGCTGCTGCTGGCGGATACGCGCCTTGATGTGCGGATCGCCGTCGGTTTCCTTCATCTCCTGCTTGATCTCTTCCTTGGTCATGCGGAGCTTCTTGTGGAACGTATAGAGCTGCCAGGGCACGTCCAGTGCGGCCACCAGGATCAGCGATCCCGCCACCACGCCGCTGACATACAGCACCAGTTCCATCATGTGCAGCAGTGCTTCCTGGATCGGCGCGTCCATCAGCGCGATGGCCTCCGGCAGCTTGCGCCAGATCATCCAGGCGCCCACGCCACCTACCAGTAGCGACTTGGCGATGGCCTTGGCCAGTTCCACCAGCGAATGCGCAGAGAACAACCGGCCGAGGCCGGCGATCGGCGACATGCGCGAGAAATCGGGCGAGAACGACTTGGTCGAGAACATCCAGCCGCCCAGGGCCAGCGGCGTCACCAATGCCGCGACGCCGAACATCAGCAGAAGCGGCAGGAATGCCAGCAGGGCGTCCCAGACAATGGCGGCGAACTGGGACAACATGCGATTCGTGTCGAAGGCCGTGGCCGGCTCGAATGCGAGGCCGGCATGCATCACGGCATCGAGCTTGCGGCCCAGCACGCCGCCCGTGCTCCAAAGGCCGATCACGCCGGTCATCAGCATCACGAACGTGCCGAGCTCGCGCGAACGCACCACCTGCCCCTCTTCACGCGCCTTTTCAAGGCGCCGGGCTGTGGCGGGTTCGGTTTTCTCGAGATCGCTTTCCTCGGACATGGACGCTCCAGGCGCGAAGCGCGGACGGCACTTCGTCACCGAGGATTATCAAATCCCCGGCCGGGAAGCATTGGGAGGAAAAGGCGGGGAAACAGGTCCCTGTTTCAGGAATGGAGGGGGCAGCGGCGTTAACGGTCCCCGGGGGGCCGATCTTTAGGGGGAGCGTCCCAAAATGCCGCGATCGCGCACTGTCCGGATGGCATCCGGCGGCATGATGCCGCCTTTGCGATGCAGCACGATTCAGCGTCGGGCGACGCCGCATCGCAAGGCGCGCGGACTCAGGACAGGCGCTCCGGGTCGATGGAGATGCCCAGTTGTTCGGCCATTTCCTCAACCAGCGCCTGCAGGCGCGCCACCTTGTCTTCCAGCTCGCGATGGCTGATCCGGAGCGCCTCCAGCTCCGACGGCGCGATCTCGATGCTCGCGCTCGCGCGTGGGCCCGGCGCTTCGGCCAGACTGACTTCGCCGCATAGCAGGTGCATCCAGCGGTGTTCGCGCTCCCCCGGGCCACGGGGCAGCTTCACGACCAGGGCGGGATCGCGTTCGGCCAGCTCGTCCAGGAACGCCTCGACCGAGGAGATATCGGCAAAGGCGTGCAGCCGCGCCGTGTTCAGGCGCAGTTCCGCCGCCGTCTGCGGCCCGCGCAGCAGCAGCGTGGACAGCAACGCCGCGGACTGGCTCGGCACGCCAAGCACACGGGCAAGGTTCTGCTCGAAGCGGGGCACCCGGCTGCTGCTGCCTTCGAACACGAGGCTCAGCGATTTGAGGCCATCGATGGCGGTCAGGATCTCGTCCTCGCCGACGCTCATCACCGGCGATCGCGCGGTCTTCTGGTTGCAACCGGCGGCCAGCGCATTGAGTGACAACGGATAGGTATCGGGAACGGTGAACTGCTTTTCGAGCAGCACCGCCACCACACGGCCTTCGAGCGGGGTCAGGGCGCGCAGTGGCGGGCGGGACGAAGCCCCGGTGGCCATGGGGGTGTCTGGAGTGTCGGGGGTATCGGTCATTTCGGGCTACGGCTAGGTCGGCAAGGCGACCATTGAAGCGCAAGCGGGCGGCTGGCGCAACCTCGCCCGAAGCTGGCGGAGCCCGCGCCGCCCCCGCAGCCCCCGTAGCCCTTTACCGTGTGATTGGCGGATTGCCCCGGCGCCGTGCCAGCAGCGGTGCATCCACGCCGTCCACGCCGACCAGACCCAGCACGGTGGTCAGGCCCCATTGCGCGCCTTCCCAGGCATTGGTGGGATCAAACCACTCGCCACGCGAGTGTGCGCCGCCCGATTTTCCGCCGCTGCCAATGATGATGGCCGGAATGCCCAGCGCCATCGGCACGTTGGCGTCGGTGCTGCCGCCCCGCAGGGTTGGCGCCTCCTTGCTGTTGGCGTGAATCACGCGGACAGCCGATTGTACGATCACCGAGTCGGTCGGCGTCTGCCCGGCCGGGCGATCGCCAATCAGCTTCGTCTGGAACGTGATGTCTTGGCCCGTGGCTGGCGCCCAGCGACGATTCTCGTCCGCAACCCCGGCTGCAATCGCATCCATGATGTGCTTTTCGGTTTCCAGCAGCGCCGGCGTGCCGTTCGAACGGATATCGACCGCCATGCGCGCATCGCCCGCGATCGCGTTGACCGACGTCCCGCCGGAAACCGTGCCGACCGTGAACGTGGTCTTGGGATCGGATGGCGTGCGCACATCGCTGATCTTGCTGATAGCGCGCCCCATGGCATGAATGGCGCTGGGCAGGCCAAACGCGCCAAAGCTGTGACCGCCGGGACCGCGGAAGGTCACTTCGTAGCGATGGCTGCCGGTGCCCTGCGTCAGCACGCGATCGCCGGTGCCGGGTTCGATGCCGACCATGCCGTCGATATCGGGATGCTCGCGGAACACCGCCTTCATGCCGCGCAGGTTGCCAAGTTCTTCCTCGCCGACGTTGCCCACGAAGACCAGATCGCCAACCGTCCGCACATTGTTTTCGTTGAGCACCTTCAGCCAGGACAACAGCACAGCGAGTCCGCGCGTGTCGTCGCCGATACCGGGGGCGTATAGCTTGCCGTCACGCGCCTTGACGGTGACATCGGTGCCTTCCGGGAAGACCGTATCGAGGTGGGCGGAAATCAGCAGTTTCGGGCCATTGCCCACGCCCTTGCGGATCCCGACCGCATTGCCTTCGGCATCAATATGGGCATCGGCCAGGCCAAGCGCCTTGAGCCGCGAGACGAAGTACTCGGCGCGCGCGCGCTCCTTGAAGGGCGGCGCGGGAATCTCGGTCATGGTCTTCAGTTCGGTCAGCGCGCGCGCGTCATCGGCGCGGACGTCCGTCATCAGCTTCTTGTGGACCGGGGATGCTTCGAGTTTGGTGTAGGCAGTGTCTACCGCTGGGGAGACCTGTGGGAGGGGCAG
The DNA here is from genome assembly GCF_002335265.1 of Cupriavidus sp. UBA2010. Lineage (NCBI taxonomy): Bacteria > Pseudomonadati > Pseudomonadota > Betaproteobacteria > Burkholderiales > Burkholderiaceae > Cupriavidus > Cupriavidus sp. UBA2010. Next base: position 48,714 of record NZ_DDCI01000032.1, on the reverse strand, counting down.
CGTCTGCGCGTGGGCAATTCCGGCAAGTGCGGCGGCTGCGAGGGCAACAACGGTACAGCGAGCAGGCATGGGGGCAATCCTCTGGCAGGGGGAGAAACCGTGTTTGCTGCGATTGTGCCAGTGAATGCGAAGGTGCGCTGAAGCGCCGCTCTCCCGCGATGCGGGAGAGCGGAAGCCTATCGCCAAACGGCCTCAGAAGCCAAGGCTCGCCAGCAGATCGTCCACCTGCGACTGGTCCGACACCACATCGGCCTTGCCTTCGGGATTGATCTGCGGACCATTGATCAGGGAAGGGGGCGCCTCCACGCGCCGATCGGCCGGCACGTTGTCGATCAGCACCTGCAGCAGTTCCTGCTCCAGCGTGCGGATCATGTCCATCATCTTCTTGATCACCTGGCCCGTCAGGTCCTGGAAGTCCTGGGCCATCATGATCTCGAGCAGATGGCTGCCGGTGGCCTTGGTCTTCTCCGGAACCTCGGTCAGGAACTCGCGCGTGTCGAGCACCAGCGCGCGGGCGTCGCCCAACTCCACGGGTTGCTCGAACCACTCGCCCCAGCGCTTGTCCAGCGCGGTGGCCTTGGCCTCGAGTTCTTCCTGCAGCGGCTGCGCCAGTTCCACGGCCGTGAGCGAACGCTCGGCAGCCTGCTCGGTCATGGCGGCGATGTAGCTCAGACGGTCGCGCGCGTCGGGAATGGCCTGGGCGGCGCGCTCGATTTCCTTGTCGAGCCCCAGCTCCCGCATGTTGTCGCGCAGCATCCGGGTCAGGTTGCCGATGCGATGGATGATCTGCTCGGCCGCTTCGTTGCTGAAAGTCGGAGTCGTCGACATGTCGCGTCCCTCTTATTGACCCATTTTCTCGAAGATCTTGGTGATCTTCTCGTCGAGCGTGGCGGCGGTAAACGGCTTGACCACGTAGCCATTGGCGCCTGCCTGCGCGGCGGCGATGATGTTCTCCTTCTTGGCTTCAGCCGTCACCATCAGCACCGGCGTCTTGGCGATCTCGGGCGTCGCGCGGATCGTCTGCAACATGGTCAGGCCATCCATGTTCGGCATGTTCCAGTCCGAAACCACGAACTGGAAGCTGCCATCCTTGACCTTCTCCAGGCCGGCTGCGCCGTCCTCGGCTTCGTCCACGTTGGTGAAACCAAGCTCCTTGAGCAGGTTGCGGATGATCCGGCGCATGGTCGGGAAATCGTCGACCACGAGAATCTTGATGTTCTTGTCCACTGTTACGGCTCCAAAACGGTTGCGGATGGCCATGCCATCCGGATGATTGCTGCTTATCTGACCTCTCGCGCGCTATACGCGCTGCGCCCGCGCGCCAAACGTAGCCAGGTGCGCCATGACGCGCTGGCTCATCTGGTGCAGGGGCACCACTTCATGCACACCGCCGGCCGCGATGGCTTCCTTCGGCATACCAAACACGATGCAGGATTGCTCGTCCTGCGCCAGGTTGTAGGCGCCTGCCTCGCGCATTCGCAACATGCCGCGCGCGCCGTCCTTGCCCATGCCGGTCAGGATCACGCCCGTGACGTTCTTGCCACCGTGAATCGCGGCGGAATCGAACAGCACATCCACGGACGGTCGGTGCCGATTGACCGGCGCTTCCTGGGACAGGTGCGCCACGTAGTTCGCGCCGCTACGTGCCAGCAGCATGTGCGAATCGCCGGGCGCGATGTACGCATAGCCTGGCAGCACACGCTCGCCATGCTCGGCTTCCTTGACCGTGATGCGGCACAGGCCGTTCAGGCGGTGCGCGAACGACTTCGTGAAACCCGCCGGCATGTGCTGGACGATCATGACCGCCGGAGAATCGGGCGGTAGCGGCGTCAGGAAATCCTTGATCGCCTCGGTACCACCCGTGGAAGCCCCGACGATGATCAGCTTTTCCGTCGACAACAGCGGCGCGCGCAGCATCGGCGCGACGGGCGCCGCGCCAGCGCTCTGCTCCGCACGCGCACGCACGCGGGCGCGCGATGCGGCGCGGATCTTGTCCGCGATTGTCTGCGTGTAGTCCAGCAGGCCTTCACGGATACCGAGCTTCGGCTTGGTCACGAAGTCCACGGCGCCGAGTTCCAGCGCGCGCATCGTGATCTCGGACCCGCGCTCGGTCAGCGACGACACCATGAGCACCGGCATCGGCCGCAGGCGCATCAGGCGCTCAAGAAAATCCAGGCCGTCCATGCGCGGCATTTCTACGTCCAGCGTCAGCACGTCCGGATTGACGCGCTTGATCAGGTCGCGCGCCACCAGCGGATCCGGGGCGGTACCTACCACCTCCATGTCCGGCTGGCTGTTGATGATTTCCGACATCAGGCTGCGTATCAGCGCGGAATCGTCCACGCACAGCACCTTGATCTTCGCGGCAGTCATGTTGGTCTCTACGTCTCTTGCGTGTATTTCGTGTATGACGCGTCTTGTACGTCCCGCGCGCCCGACATCAGGTCGGGATCCTGGCCGTGGTCTGTCGCGTGAACAGTTCCACGGCGCCTCGCGCGGGTGCCTTCGTCGACGTGGACAGCGCCCGTGCCAGGGCACGTTCCTCGCGTTCGACGCCTACGGTATCGTCCTGGCGCGTCAGCCGGCGGACCAGTGCAAGGCCGGTACGTGGAAAGTAGCTGACACGTCGCGCGTGCGGTCCGCGCAGATCCTGCGCGGCCACGCGCACTTCTTCCGTGCGCAGGTACTTCAGTACGAAATCGGCATTCCGATCCCCGATATTTAGGGTCGTCATGTTGGCCAGTACCGCGCCACCCCCAAATACTTTGGCCTCCAGCCGTTCGCGACGCGCGCCCATCTTCAGCAGTTCATTGATAAGCACTTCGAGCGCGTAGCAGCCGTAGCGCATCGACGTAGAGAGCATCCGGTCGGCGCCGGCGTTCTCGTCGTCGGGCAGCATGAAATGGTTCATGCCGCCGACACCGGCCACTTCGTCACGAATGCACGCGGACACGCACGATCCCAGGACGGTCGTGAGTACGACGTCCTCGGCGGTCACGTAGTACTCGTTGGGCAACAGCTTGATGGCCTGCCGGTCGAATTCGCGGTCAAAGTACTTCCGGGTGGCGATGGCCTCCGGCATCTGGGGCGTGCCGCGCATCATGCAGCTCCGCTCTTGTTCGTCAGCTCGTACACGGTCTGCCCGCGCAACTGGAATGCGCGGGTGACGTACGAGAAGTTCTCCGAGTGCCCCGCGAACAGCAGGCCGTTTGGCTTGAGCAGCGGCGCGAACCGTTCGAGAATCTGGCCCTGCGTCGGCTTGTCGAAATAGATCATCACGTTGCGGCAGAAGATCGCATCGAACTTCTCGCGCAAGCCCCAATCCGGCGCCAGCAGGTTCAGCGGCTCGAAGGTGACCGTCGCGGCAAGCTCCGGCTTGACCTTGACCGACCCGGCCCGCGCGCCGGTGCCCTTCAGGAAGAAACGCTTGAGCCGTTCCTGCGACAGCCGCGATACCTGCTCGGCGGTATAGATGCCGCTGCGCGCCTTGGCCAGCACCTGGGTGTCGATGTCCGTGGCCAGCACCGTGCCCGCGCGTTCGCCCAGCGCTTCCGCCAGCGTGATGGCGATCGAGTACGGCTCCTCGCCGGTCGACGCCGCGGCGCACCAGACGCTGTAGGGTCGCCCGATTTTCTTGGCGTGCTCGGCCAGCAGCGGAAAGTGATGAGCCTCGCGAAAAAACGACGTCAGGTTCGTTGTCAGCGCGTTGGTGAAGTACTCCCACTCCGACGAACGCTCGTCGGCTTCGAGCTGCGCGAGATAGGTGCTGAAGTCCGCAAGCTGCAGTGTGCGCAACCGCCGGGCCAACCGGCTGTAGACCATCTCCCGCTTGTGGCTGCCAAGCGAGATGCCCGCGCGCTTGTGAATCAGCGCGCGGATCTTCTCGAAGTCGCGCTCGGTCAGCAGAAAGTCGCGCATCTCATCGCGCAATGGCGCCAGCACGGGCGCACCGGGCGTCATAGCCGCGCCTGGCTTCCTGATGGCGCTGGAGGAAGAACGGAGCGGCGTCATGGTGTATGTCCTTCAAGGTACCGGGGAGTCGGCGATGCGGGCTGCCGGACGTGCCGGCAAGCATCAGGCGAGCTCGGCCTCGATCAATTCCATCTCTGGGCTGGTCATCATGCGTTCGATGTCGATCAGGATCAGCATCCGGCCTTCCACCGAACCCAGCCCGGTCAGATGTTCGTTGGAGACCGACACGCCGAACTCCGGCGCGGGCTTGATGTCATCGCCGGTGAGCGTCAGCACGTCCGATACGCCGTCGACGACGATGCCAACCACGCGGCCGGCCACGTTCAGGATGATCACCACGGTCTGGTGGTCATAGCGCACGTTGCCGAGCTTGAACTTCAGGCGCAGGTCGACGATCGGCACGATCACGCCGCGCAGGTTGGTCACGCCCTTGAGGAAGTCTGGCGCGTTGGCGATGCGCGTCACCGTCTCGTAGCTGCGGATCTCCTGCACCTTGAGGATGTCGATGCCATATTCTTCCGTCCCCAGCGTAAAGACCAGGTACTCCTGACCCGAGGCTTCGCTGCCCTGGGTATCGATATGTCCGATGCCGGCCATGTCCGTTCTCCTTGGTGTCGATTACTACGCGGCCATCGGGGCCTGGCGGCGCACACCAGTGCGCTGCAGCGCGCCGACGTCCACGATCAGGGCCACGCTGCCGTCGCCGAGGATGGTGGCGGCGGAAATGCACGGCACCTTGCGATAGTTGGTCTCGAGGTTCTTGAGCACCACCTGGTGCTGCCCGATCAACTGGTCCACCAGCAACGCGAAGCGCTTGCCTTCGGCCGCCAGGATCACGGCAATACCCTGCGTGGGCTCCTGCACGGCGTTGGCCACGTTGAAGACCTTGTGCAGTTCCAGCAGCGGCAGGTATTCGCCGCGCACGTTCATCACCCGCTCGCCGTTGGCCGCGGTGTGCACGTCGTCGGCCATCGGCTGCAGCGACTCCATCACGCAGTTCAGCGGCAGGATGAAGGTTTCTTCGCCAGTACGTACCGACATGCCGTCCAGAATCGCCAGCGTCAGCGGCAGCACGATGCGGGTGGTGGTGCCCAGCCCGGCGCGCGAGCTGATCTCCACGTGGCCGCCCATCTCCTGGATGTTCCGCTTGACCACGTCCATGCCAACGCCCCGGCCGGAGACATCGGTAATGACTTCGGCCGTGGAAAAGCCCGGCGCGAAGATAAGCTGCCAGACTTCGTCGTCGGGCATGTTCTCGGAGACCGGCAGGCCGTTCTGCATCGCCTTGGCCAGGATGCGCTCGCGGTTCAGGCCGGCGCCGTCATCGCTCACCTCGATGACGATGTTGCCACCTGCGTGCTGCGCGGAGAGGATCAGTTGTCCGGTCGGCTCCTTGCCGGAGGCAATACGCTTCTCTGGTGTTTCGATGCCGTGATCGAGACTGTTTCGCACCAGATGGGTCAGCGGATCGATGATCCGCTCGATCAGGCCCTTGTCCAGTTCCGTTGCCTTGCCGAACGTGACCAGATCGATCTGCTTGCCGAGCTTGCCCATCATGTCGCGCACCAGACGCGGGAAGCGCGAGAACACGTAGTCCATCGGCATCATCCGGATGGACATCACCGCTTCCTGCAGATCGCGCGCATTGCGCTCGAGCTGGCCCATGCCTGAGAACAGGCGGTCGAACAGCACCGGGTCCAGTGACGACGCGGTCTGCGCCAGCATCGACTGGGTAATGACGAGTTCGCCCACGAGGTTGATGATCTGGTCGACCTTCTCGGTCGGCACGCGGATCGAACCGGCATCCGGGGTGTGCGCGGCCGCGGGCTTGGCCTTCTCTTTCTCCTTGGCAGCCACCGGTGCGGCGGCGGGCGCGACAGGCGCGACGGCTGCCGGCGCGGCCACGGGCGCGGGCGTCGGCGCGGCGACCGGTGCCGCCGGTGTCTCGCCTGGCGTTACCGCTTCCACGGCGATCTGCTTCTCGTCGATCACGAAGCAGCAGACCGCGATGATGTCGTCGGCGCTGCACTGGCTGTTCAGCCAGATGATCAGGTCGCCGTCCGATTCCTGCTGACCGGTGATCTCGCCCAGGTTGGCAAGCTCCTCGCGCAGCAGGGCCTGGTCGGCGGCCGATACCTTGATCAGGCTCACCTTGAGATTGCCGCCAGCCGGTGCGGCAGCGGGCGCGGATGCGGCTACCGGCGTAGCGGCGGGCGCGGGAGCCGCCTCGCCGCTGGCTTCCTGGGCCAGTTGCTGCAGCACGGCGCAAATGCGCGCCAGCGTTTCCGGATCGGGTTCGGTGCCGTTACGGTAGGCGTTGAGCTGATCGTGCAACACGTCCTTGGTTTCCAGAAAGGTGTCGATGATGACGCGCGAGAGAGCTAGTTCCCTCCGACGCGTGCGGTCCAGCAGATTCTCGAAGATGTGCGTGGTTTCGGTCAGCGCCGTGAAGCCGAACGTCGCGGCGCCGCCCTTGATCGAATGCGCGGCACGGAAGATCGCGTTGAGCGCTTCCGCATCGGGGGATTCGATATCCACCTCGAGCAGCAGCTGCTCCATTTGTACGAGCAGTTCCTCCGCCTCCTCGAAGAAGGTCTGGTAGAACTGCGTGATATCGATATCGACAGACATGATGGTCCTGACTCGCTAGATTGCCCTGGAAGATGCGCCGCCCTGTTCAGGCGGCACGCGTCATTCCCCCTTGCCCTTGCCTTTGCTTTCTCCCGCGCCGCCAGGCTTGGCCGCGGGCGCCGAAGCGCTCCCCAACTGCGCCTGCACGTCCTGTGCCGCCTGGCCCTTCTGAGTCTGCACCGTGACATCGGCGGCGCTGGCGTTCTCGGCCTCGAACTGGGCCTGGGCGCGCTGGTTGAGCACAACGATGCTGATACGGCGGTTCACCGGTGCCAGCGGATCGTTCTTCTCCAGCGGCATCGTGTCCGCCAGACCCAGCACGCGTAGCAACTTGCCTTCCTCCATGCCGCCTGCAACCAGTTCCTGCCGCGACGCGTTGGCGCGGTCAGCAGACAGTTCCCAGTTGCTGTAGGCACGCTGGCCCATCATGTATTTGGCCGAGTCGGTATGACCGGAAAGACTGACCTTGTTCGGCAGCTCGTTGAGCACCGGGCCGATCTCGCGCAGGATCGTGCGCATGTACGGCTCGACCGCCGCGCTGCCGGTGCGGAACATCGGACGGTTCTGCGTATCGAGAATCTGGATGCGCAGACCTTCGCTGGTGATGTCGAGCAGCAGTTGCGGGCGGAACTGGCGCAGTACCGGGTTGTTCTCGATAATCTGTTCCAGACGCTTCTTCAGACCGCGCAGCCGCTCGCTCTCGATCTGGTCGCGGCGGCGCTGGGCATCCGCGGCCGGATCGTTGGTCTGCGCCTTCATGATCTCGCCATCCTTGGCCATCACGTCCTTGCCGCCGCCGGGAATCACGCTCGTCGAAAGGCTGCTCTTGTCGCCGCCGGCAATCGCCACCTTGAGCGGCGTGCGGAAATACTCGGCCACGCCGACGAGAACCTTTGGCGATGAGGAACTCAGCAGCCACAGCACCAGGAAGAGCGCCATCATGGCCGTCATGAAGTCGGCGTAGGCGATCTTCCAGCTGTGGTTGCCATGCGGCTTGGCATGCGATTTCGCCTTCTTGATGACGATCGGACGCAGGTCCTGGGCGCTGCTCATGACTGCTCTCCCGTCAGGTCAGGCTCTTGACTTCGCGGACATGGTCGTCGAGCTCGAGGAACGACGGACGTACCGTGGAGTACAGCACCTTGCGGCCGAACTCCACCGCCACCAGCGGTGCGTAACCATTGAGCGACGCCAGCAGCGTGACCTTGATGCATTCGTACATCTTGATGCTCTCGGACACCTGGTGTTCGACACGCGATGCCAGCGGCGACACGAAGCCGTAGGCCAGCAGAATGCCAAGGAACGTACCCACCATCGCGTTGGCGATCAGGGCGCCGAGTTCGGCCGGAGGCAGGTCCGCGGAAGCCAGCGCGTGCACCACGCCCATCACCGCCGCCACGATGCCGAAGGCGGGCAGGCCGTCGCCGACGCGCGAGAGCGCATGGGCCGGAATCTCGGCTTCATGGCGGACGGTTTCGATTTCGTGATCCATGAGCGCCTCGATCTCGAACGCGTTCATGTTGCCGTTGACCATCATGCGCAGATAGTCAGTCAGGAATTCCATCATCTTGGCGTCGGCCAGGATGCGCGGGTACTGACTGAAGACACTGCTCGATGCCGGATCGGCGATTTCCTTTTCGAGGAACAGGATGCCCTCGCGGCGTGCCTTGGACAGCAGCACGTACAGTAGCGCCATCACGTCCAGGTACAGTTCCTTCTTGTACTTGGAGCCCTTCAGCAGCGAGGGCATGGCCTTCATCGTGGCCTTGATGGCCTTGCCGCTGTTGGAGCTGATGAATGCGCCAACCGCGGCACCGCCGATGATGATGAGCTCCGCCGGTTGATAAAGCGCGCCCATGTGGCCGCCGGTGAGGGCGTAACCGCCCAGCACCGCCACGACTACGACGACATAGCCAAGAACTACAAGCACGATCGGATCCCCGTCTGAAAAACACGCGTCAGGCACGCATCGGGGGCATCCCGCGCGGGCGAGAGGGGTCACCGCTCACCAACCCAGGGCCCACCTCCTGCGCGGACGTTGGGCCAGATGGATCAGGCTTCGGTCTGCGCGGCTGCGGCGTCCTTCGAGAGCTTCTTCACCTTTCCGGCGCGTGACGGCGGACGGCACAGGCTGCACACGAAGTTCGTGTGCGGCTCATAAGCGTGCGTGACGAACTGTCCACCGCAACAGGTGCACGAGGAAAGCTGCAGCATGTTGCTCTCGAAAAACCGTACTAACGTCCAGGCACGGGTGAAACTTAAGACGATTTCGCCGCCGAGCAGAGAAACATGCTCGAGATACAGGCGATAGGCCGCCACGACTGCGCGAATGCCAGACGTCTCGCCTTCCTGCACCATGAACTGGTACGCGGAGAAGAACAGCGACGAATGGATGTTCGGCAGCCAGGTGGTGAACCAGTCCGTGGAGAACGGGAGCATGCCCTTGGGCGGCGATGCGCCACGGAGCTCCTTGTACAGGCGGATCAACCGGTCGCGCGAGAGCGTGGTCTCGGCTTCAAGCACCTGCAGTCGCGCGCCCAGGCCGATCAGCTCGATGGCGAGCTGCGTCTGGTTCGCGTCCTGCAGGACGCTCTTGCGGTTGGGGAGGGGGGTGGCCGTGAAGCTGCGGGCTGGCGAGGCCTGGAGGAGTGCGGTCAATTGAGCGACTCCACAGGTTGCCGGGCCAGCAGGATAGCAGCGTGGATCTGCTGCATATCATGGCTCTTGGCCGTGTGTGTGAGTGTGGAAAGCAGCGCGTGATCGTCGAAGCGGAAACGGCACAGCACCATGTTCGATGCTGCCAGCTTGACGAGTTGCGCCGAGGTCAGTTTGGCGAGGATCTCAGCAATTTCCTTGCTGACGCCAAGCCTGAACATGGCTTCCACCTGGTTTTCGCGCACCAGTCGTTGCGCGAGCAGAAGATAGGCGAGATTGACCTCCCGGATCTCCTGGAGAACTTCACTGCTTTCCAATTTTTCCCCGCTACCAAAAAAACCCTCGACCGCTTGTCCGGCGCTTACCGGCAGATGCTGCTTGCCGGCGACCAGATCGTTAAGGTGCGTGTGCGATGGGTACGACGTACTACGAAAGTAACTGCGCCTGGTAACACCGTCTCTCTGAAACGTTACAGATGTTACAGAGTGTAAGTGAAACTGTTACGTTTATATCGGCTTTCCGCCTCGTATGCCAATCCCTACTTGAGTTGGGGGGAGACAAATGTCGTACAGATCAGACAAAGGCCGCGAATTTTGTAACAGGCTTTAGAACTGTCTTCTGATTTACATCAATGTTGTTACGGCCAGCCAACCGAAGAGACACTCTAATTTTGCGCAGCACACGTCACTGACTGACTGATCGACTGCCGAATTCCACTATTGACGAACAAGCGCGCCTTGACTAAAGACGCGCCGCAACCATGCTGCCAAGCGGGCAAATACATCGTCGGGCGCCTCCCTGAACAAATGCGGACACGCGCGCTCCACCTGTTCCAGCACGCGAGCAGCCTCTTCGGCGCCGATGGAGCCGTACTCCAGCGCCAGGCCCAGCAAGACGCGCAACTCTCCAACCTTGCTGCGCCCCAGCGCTTCGCTCTGCTCCGTCTGCAATCCGTACATGACGTCGTACGCGCGCTGCCGAAGACCATCGGCAACCCGCCACGCAGGCGTCTTCATGCGTTCTTCCAATGTGCGAATATCGACGGCGCTGGCCGATATCTGCGCGGCCAGCGCCTCGGTGAAGGCGGCGTCAGCACCTGCCTCGGAGAGAATCTGCGTGGCCCACTGGCGCGCGTGCTCGACGCGCTGCTGCGGCGTCCAATCGGGCTGCACGGCCAGGCCAAAGCCGAAGCGTTGCGCATCGCGCATCAACGCGGCCAGCGCATTGGGTAGCTGCTTGTCGAAGACCTTCTTGGCCCATCCATACTCGCCACTGGCCAGCAGGCGCATTACGGCGCGCTCGGTCAGCGGACCATCCTGCTGCATCAGTCGCGCACGCAGGAAGTCATCGAATGCAGGTGGGATGAACTGGGCATCGAGGCCCGTGGAGACCTTTACGAAGGCATCGAAGTCCGCGCGCAGCCGCGCGGATGCTTCGGCCGACAGGGACAGGCTGATGTCGGTGTTCATGGTGTCGTTGGACGAAAAAGCGCCCCGGCGCGGGCTGGCTCGATACCTGGCGCCGGGACGTGCGTCATCCTTCCTTGCGGCGCCGCAGAGCGGCTACCGGAAGTCTGGTCAGAAAGCGCTCCAGTCGCCGTTGTCGGAGGCGCTGGTCGCCGTGCTCGCGGAAATTGCCGGGCGCTTCAACTGGCTATCGGCAGCTTCGGCCGATTCCTCAACACCAGCGGCGGCAACCGATGTGGCGGCAAGCGCAGTGCCCGCGGCCTTGGCAGCCGTCTTCCTGACCGGGCGCGCCGGGGCAGGCAGGCGTTTCGCGCCCGACGGCCGTGCGACCGGACGCGCGGCTGGCGCCGGGGCAGCCAGTGCCGGCACGGCGTCATCGCCGTGGGACAGACGGAAGCCCGACACCGACGCCATCAGGCGGCTGGCCTGATCCTGCAGCGAACCTGCGGCAGCGGCGGCCTGCTCGACCAGCGCCGCGTTCTGCTGGGTGACTTCGTCCATCTGCGACACGGCCTGGTTGACCTGCTCGATGCCCGAACTCTGCTCGGCAGAGGCCGCGCTGATCTCGCCCATGATGTCGGTCACACGCTTCACGGCCTGCACGATCTCATCCATCGTCGTGCCGGCCTGCGACACCAGCGCGGCGCCCGTATCCACCTGCGCCACGGAGTTGTCGATCAGCGTCTTGATTTCCTTCGCGGCGTTGGCGCTGCGTTGCGCCAGGCTGCGCACTTCGCCGGCCACCACGGCAAAGCCTCGGCCCTGCTCGCCCGCCCGCGCGGCTTCCACGGCGGCGTTCAGCGCCAGGATGTTGGTCTGGAACGCAATGCCCTCGATCACGCCGATGATGTCGACGATCTTGCGCGACGCGTCGTTAATCTCGCCCATCGTCTGCACCACGCGGCCCACCACCTCGCCGCCGCGGACAGCCGTCTCCGACGCATTGGCGGCCAGCCCGCTGGCCTGGCGCGCGTTATCGGCGTTCTGGCGCACGGTGCTGGTCAGCTGCTCCATGCTCGAGGCCGTTTCCTCCAGCGAGGCTGCCTGCTGTTCCGTGCGTTGCGAAAGGTCGTTGTTGCCGGCTGCGATCTCGCTCGATGCCGAGCCGATCGATTCGGCAGACACCTTGAAGTCACGCACCATCTGCGAGAGTTGCTGCTGCATTTGGTCCATGGCATGTAGCAGGCTGGTCCGGTCGCCGGCACGCAGGTTCACGGCGTCCGAGAAGTCGCCCTCCGCGATACGCGCCGCGATAGCCGCGGCATAGCCCGGCTCGCCACCGAGCTGGCGCGAAAGCTGGCGTGCCAGGAATCCACCCAGCAGCACCGACACCGCCAGGCCGCCCAGCACCAGCGCCAGCATCAGCACGCGCGAGTGGTTATAGACGCTGGTCGATTCATCCATGTTGGCCTTGGCGCGCTCGTCGCGGCGCTTCACCATCTTGAGCAGGAGGTCTTCAAGCGCGCGGCTGTCCTTGAGAAGCTCGGCGCTCTCGGTAAACACGGTGCTTTCGAACTGCGAGGTGTCCAGTGGCTGCTTGCCGACCAGTTCGACGTACTTCTGCATCCGCTCGCGGAACGGCGGCAGCAGCGTCTCGTACTGCTTGTACAACGCCTGGCCTTCCGGTTGCGTGAAGGAATCCTTGGTCGACTTGACGCGGGTCTCCAACGCGCTAAGCGACTTCTCGATCTGCTCCCGCTCGGTGGCACGCTCGCCCATCGTCGACGCGGACAGCAGCGCGATCTGCGCGCGGCTGGCATAGACCAGGTTGATGTTGCCGTCCTGGACCGCCTTGAGCGCCTGCAGGTCACTGTTGTAGATCTTGCCGGTCCATTCCGTCATGCGCCCCATGTTGACGACGCCTAGCAAGCCAATGATGGCGCCGATGACGGATACAACCAGGAAGCCAGCAATCAGCCTGGTTGTCACGCGTAGTTGATTGAACCACTGCATAGAACTACCCCCTCCTTCCATTTGAATAGACCCGAAGCTCAGGCGTTGACCAGGCCGGCTTCTTTCCCCGTTTCACTCATCGTCGCCACCCGTCGCTTGCGCGGCGGCCGGACCTCGGCCTGCATACTCACGCGGAACGTGGAGATCGACTCCCGCAGGCGCTCGGCCTGTTCTTCGAGCGAGCCCGCCGCGGCAGCGGCCTGCTCCACCAGCGCAGCGTTCTGCTGCGTCACATCGTCCATCTGCGTCACCGCCTCATTCACCTGCTCGATGCCTGCGCTCTGTTCCGCTGATGCCGAACTGATCTCACCCATGATGTCGGTCACGCGCTTCACCGCCTGCACGATCTCGTCCATCGTGGCGCCGGCCTGACCCACCTGCTCCGCGCCGCTTTCCACGCGCGCCACGGTATTGCCGATCAGACCCTTGATCTCCTTGGCCGCATTGGCGCTGCGCTGCGCCAGGCTGCGCACCTCGCCGGCCACCACCGCGAAGCCGCGGCCCTGCTCGGCCGCGCGCGCGGCTTCCACCGCCGCGTTCAGCGCCAGGATGTTGGTCTGGAATGCGATGCCCTCGATCACGCCGATGATGTCGACGATCTTGCGCGAGGCCGCGTTGATCTCGTCCATCGTCTGGACCACGCGCCCCACCGCCTCGCCACCGCGCACGGCCGTCTCGGAGGCATCGGCCGCCAGCCGCGTGGCCTGATGCGCGTTGTCGGCGTTCTGCCGGACCGTGCTGGTCAGCTGCTCCATGCTCGAAGCCGTTTCCTCGAGCGACGCGGCCTGCTGCTCGGTACGCTGCGACAGATCGTTGTTACCGGCGGCCACCTGATGCGTGGCGGCCGAAATGCTGGCCATGCCGCCCTGGATATCGTTGACCACCGACTGCAGGCTGCGCTGCATCGTGCGCATGGCACGCGACAGTTCGCCGACTTCGTCAGCTGACCGGTGTTCGAAGTTGCTCGTCAGATCGCCCGCGCCCATGCGCAGTGCGAAATCCAGCATCTCGCGCACCGGACGCTCGACACGCGACACCAGCATCGAACCCGCCATGAACGAGGAGAGCACCGCGAATCCGAATGCGCCCCACAGCCACGGCCAGAGTTGCGCGGCTTGCTCCTCTGCCAGCCAGTGCACGCCGGCGATGGCCGCCAGGAACCACACCAGCCCCGCAAGCTGGGCCCAGAGGATGCGTCGCTTCAGGGTAATCCGCGTCATGCGGCCGATCAGGCCTGCCGGGCCGGTACGCACCACGGCGCCATCGCGGATCGCCAGGCCGCCGGCCCGGTTCTCACGGAAACGCCGATATGCGGCGTCGGCCGCGCCGATCTGTTCGCGACTGGCCATCGATCGCACCGACGTATAGCCGACGATGCGGTCGCCGATGCGTGTCGGCGTGACCGTGGCCTGCACCCAGTAGTGATCGCCGTTCTTGCAGCGATTCTTCACGATGCCCACCCATGACTTGCCCGCCTGCAGCGAATCCCAGAGATCGGCAAAGGCCTCGGGCGGCATGTCGGGATGTCGCACGAGATTGTGGGCAGCGCCAAGCAACTCGTCGGACGTGAATCCGCTCACCTCGACGAACGCCCGGTTGGCGAACGTGATACGACCCTTGAGGTCGGTTCGCGAGATCAGGTAGACGTCCGGGGGTAGCGGATGCTCCCGCTGGGTGACTGGCTGGTTGTTGCGCATGGCTCTGACTGCTTTGGGGGCGTTGACCGCGGTGTGCGGTCGGCCCACGCCACGCCCGGCAGGACGCGCGTGGGGCGAAATACGACCCGTCGCGGAGCGCTCGGGCCGCTAGCGCCGCTCAGGCGGCGCCAGCCGCGGCTTCGATGGCCGCGAGATCGTCGACGTTCATCAGCTTTTCGATGTCCGCCAGGATCAGCATGCGGCCCTCGAGCGAGCCGATGCCACGGATATAGTCGGTTTCGACGCCGCCCGACAGGGTCGGTGCCTGCTTGATCTGGGCCGGGGCTAGCGTCAGCACGTCGGACACGCCATCGACCACGATGCCGGTGGTCCGCTCATGGATGTCGACGATGATCACGACGGTGTACTGGTCGTAGCTGATCTGGGCCTGGTTGAACTTGATGCGCAGGTCGATGATCGGGACGATCGTGCCGCGCAGGTTGATCACGCCCTTCAGATACGCGGGAGCATTGGCGATCTGCGTCACCGTTTCGTATCCGCGAATCTCCTGAACCTTCAGGATGTCGATACCGTACTCTTCGCGACCGAGCCGGAACGCCAGGAATTCCTCTCCCGAGCCGTCCGTCCTGTTGGTGCTGATGTTCATGGTTGCCCCCGCTGGCATGGTTGATCGTTGCCGGGCTGGCGTGCCCTTGCCGGTACCGCGCATGGCGGCCCCTGAAACCGGGCATCGAGTATCGCCCTCTAGTAATTACGGCAGGCAGCGGGGTGAATGAAGGGCGACTTTGCGTGAAATTCACCCTACGTTGGGAGGGCCCAGCAGCGCGTCGACCGACGCCATGAGTTCCTCGGGGTCGAACGGCTTGGCCAGGAACCCCGATGCGCCGGCCTCACGGGCGCGTTCGAGGATGGCATCGTCATACTCTGTCGACAGCATCAGCATTGGCACCGTGGCGTAGTCCGGCATGGCGCGCAACGCGCGGATCAGGGACAAGCCATCCATGACCGGCATGACCTGGTCGGTCACCAGCATGTCGAAGTTGCCCTCCCGCGCGACCTCATACGCCTCCTTGCCATCCGACGCCTCGGTCACCCCGTAGCCGCCGGCACGCAGACAGGCGCTGGTCATCCGGCGCAGGGATGGTGAATCATCGACGACAAGAATGCTCAGGAGAGACATCGGGGACTCCGGGTTCGGGTGAGTCCGCCAATGACACGTCAAGACCGCCGGCGGCGGACGTGCCGGCTTTGGGCGAACGCGATACGCGCGGCACGCCCTTTCATTGGCATATCGGCGCGATGCGGCCGGTCTTTAGCGCCGATTCGCGAAGCGTGACCGCTAGACTGCCAATGGCCGTGCCGCGTGCAATACGTCGGCAAACCCGGGCGAGTCGAGCGGAACGGCCAGCAGGTAGCCCTGCACTTCGTCGCAGCCCATGCCGTGCAGGATCTCCAGCTGCGAGGCCGATTCGACGCCCTCCGCCACCACTTTCATCCGCAACTCGTGCGCCAGCGCCACCATCGAGCCGACGATGGCGCGACCCTGCGGATCGGCATCGAGCCCGCCGATCAGCGTGCGATCGATCTTGAGGGTGCCCACGCGCAGCCGTTTCAGATAACCGAGGCTCGAGTAACCGCTACCGAAATCGTCGAGCGCCACCTGGATGCCGAGCGATTGCAGCTCCGCCAGCGTTTCCAGCGACTTGGCGATGTCCTTCATCGCGGCGGTCTCGGTGATCTCCAGCGTGATCGCGGAAGGCGGGATGTCGTGCTGGTGGATATGTTCAAGCAGATAGCGCGGAAAATTGCGGCTCGCGAAACGCGTCCCGGAAACGTTGATCGCCACCGGCACCACCGGCAGCCCAGCGTCCTGCCAGCTCCGCACCTGCCCGCAGACCCGCGAGATCACCCAGTCGTCGAGCTTGTCGATCTGGCCCGACTGCTCGGCCACCATGATGAACTCGGCCGGACTGACCGCGCCCAGCGTGGGATGCCGCCAGCGGCAGAGCGCTTCGGCGCCCACCACCTGGCGCGTTTTCACGTCGAACTTCGGCTGGAACATCAGCGACAGGCCGTCGTCCTGAATGGCGGGCCAGAGGTCGCGCCGGATCACGCGCGTGCGGCGCGCGCGCTCCCCCGCTGCCGAGTTGAACACGCGCACCTGGTTCGAACCGCTTTCGCGCGCTTCCGACAGACTCACGCGCGCTGCCTGCATCAACCCTTCGGATGTGGCCGCATCGCGCGGATAAATCGCGATCCCGATGTTCACGCCGATCTGCATCTGCAGGCCGCGTGCCGCCACGAATTCGGCCAGGGACCCGAGCACGCGAGAGCCAAGGTCATGCGCGCGGCTGTGATGCACCAGATTGGGCACGCCAACGGCGAACTCGTCGCGCGCCAGCCGTGCCAGGAAGTCGTGCGGCTCCAGCGCGGCCTGAGCGAGCGCGCCCGCGTCCTGCGCCAGGATGTCATCGGCACGAACCTCGAAAACCTCGTCGACCTCGCGATAGTCGGCAATATGGATCAGCAGCACCGCGCACCCTGTCTCTGCCAGACGCGCATGGGCGATGCTTTGATCGAGCCAGCGGGCGAAGGCGGTTCGGTCTGGCAGGTCGGTGCTGACGCTGTATTCGCCGACCGGTGACAGGCCACTGCCGGAAGGCCGGATCGTCAGGCCGGGAATGCGGCCCGGCCCGCGGCGCGAAACGCGTCCGTCACCGGCCCGAAGCATAGGCATCGTGGCATGGTCATCGGCGACGTCGTCGTGCATTGCCAGCTCGGCCTGCCCCGGGAGCCATCCGCGCGCCTGGGCGCGATGCATGGCGAACATCGCCACGCACAGCAATGCGATCCCGCATGCCAGGAAGCTGGCTTCCGAGAAG
Source organism: Cupriavidus sp. UBA2010 (assembly GCF_002335265.1). Classification (NCBI taxonomy): domain Bacteria; kingdom Pseudomonadati; phylum Pseudomonadota; class Betaproteobacteria; order Burkholderiales; family Burkholderiaceae; genus Cupriavidus; species Cupriavidus sp. UBA2010. The sequence continues at coordinate 31,497 of NZ_DDCI01000032.1, read as the reverse complement.
TCGGCCGTGTCGATACAGGCCCGCGCCGTCATGACGGTGCCGCCACAGGCACGCCCCAGCCGCGCGCCGGCCACGGCGACCAGGCCGGCGCCAGCCAGCATCGCGGCGGCAACCGCCACGCGCCAGCCACGCGCGCCCTGTTGCAGCCAGTGAACCGGCGGCCCGATCAGATGCGACGTAGCCAGGCTGGCCACCAGCGATGCCGCAAACGTGGCCGCCATCCGCGCGCCATCGTTGGCGGCGGTCAGCGTGCCGGATGCCAATGTCACCCAAAGAGGCATGCCGAGCATCCCGTGCGACATCAGCGCGGCCGGCCACGTCATCGACCACATGGCCTTGCGCCCTGGCCCGCCTTCGGTTTTGGCGGCGCGCACGCCCACTGCCGCGGCAATGCCGAGCAAGGCTGCGAGCAGCAGGAGGCTGGAACTCGTGGCGATCATGGGGGCGACAGGAATGGGAAATACTGTGGCACCGAAAGCGCCATGATGCGCGCCGGGCGCGCGCCCCGCATCATGGCACTTCGCAAATGCCTCGTAAATCTAGCGTCGATGTGTCCTTGCTGGTTGACGGCGTTAATCAGAAGGTTGCCCAGTCGTCGTCAGCCGTGGCTGCCGCGGCCGGCTGGTTCGCCGACGGGCGCAGTGGCCGGCTTTCGGCTGGCGTGCGCGCCACGGGCGGCCGGCGGTTGGCCGGGAGCATCGCGGGCGGCGACGCGCGTTCGGCGCTGCGTGCCATTGCCGGTGCGGTTACCGGTGCGGTTACCGGCGACGTCGCGAGCGAATGCATGGCACGTTGGGCACCGGCATTGGCGCGCGCGTTGCCGCCATCGGCAGCCAGCGTGAACACCGACACCACGCCCTTGAGCTTCTGTGCCTGTTCTTCCAGCGCGCCAGCCGCTGCCGCCGCTTCTTCCACCAGGGCCGCGTTCTGCTGCGTGACCTGGTCCATCTGCGCCACGGCCTGGTTGACCTGCTCGATGCCGGTGGTCTGCTCCTGCGACGCGGCGCTGATTTCGTTCATGATGTCCGTCACGCGGCGCACGGCATGTACGATCTCGCCCATGGTCTGGCCCGCTTCGGCAACAAGCCGGGTGCCGCTTTCCACGCGCTGGCCGGATTCGTTGATCAACGACTCGATCTCCTTCGCGGCATTGGCGCTGCGCTGCGCGAGGCTGCGCACCTCTCCGGCCACGACCGCGAAGCCGCGTCCCTGCTCGCCAGCGCGCGCGGCTTCCACCGCCGCATTCAGCGCCAGGATATTGGTCTGGAATGCGATGCCCTCGATCACGCCAATGATGTCGACCACCTTGCGCGAGGCGCCGTTGATCTCGTTCATGGTGTCCACCACACGGCCGACCACGTCGCCACCCTTCATGGCGATTTCCGAAGCCTCGCCGGCCAGGGCGCCTGCCTGGCGCGCATTGTCGGCGTTCTGTCGCACGACGGTGGTCAGTTCTTCCATGCTGGCCGCGGTCTGCTCGAGCGATGCGGCCTGTTCCTCGGTACGCTGCGACAGATCCGTGTTGCCAGCGGAGATCTGCTGCGTAGCCGACGCCATCGAATCGGTGCCGCCGCGAACTTCGGCGACGATGCCCGCGATGCTCTCCTGCATGGTGGCCAGCGCCTGCATCATGCGACCGATCTCGTTCTTCGACATGCTGGAGATACGCGATGTCAGGTCGCCGCGCGTCATGCGCTCGAACACGTCGAGCGCTTCCTGTACCGGGCGGACGATGGCGCGGTGAAGCATCACGGTAGCGAATACCGCAACCAGGATGCCGAGCGCGATCAGCGCCAGCGACATCGCGCGAGTCGTCTCATAGCGCGACTGCGCGCCTTCGAAGTTGGCCTTGCCGGTATCGAACTGGAATTTCTCGAGCTTCTCGTGCGCGGCGGACATGCCGCGCTGCAGGTCTGGCAGCACATCGCGCGCCAGACGCAGCGCCTCGTCATGGTTGCCGGCCACCATGGCCTGCTCAAGCGGCTTGACGCCGGTCTCGAAGAACGCCTGCCGCTTGGCCGCCAGTTCGCCGGCCAGCGCCTTCTCATCGTCGTTCTGAGGCAGCGACATATAGGTCTTCCAACCCTTGTCGGATGACTCGATGAAGACATTGGCGCGGTCGACGTGTTTCTTCAGGTCATCGTTCTCGCTCCCCCGCATCACACCGCGATCGAGCGCCAGGCGCAGGCGGGTGGTGCCGAGCATCGCCTCGGACAGCGCCTGTGACGACGCCAACTGGTTGGAGTACGTCTCCTTGAGGGCGCCGTTGGATTGGGAAATACCTAGCAGACCGGCGCCGCCGACCAGCAGGAGGTTCGCCGTAAGCAAGGCCATTGCGCCCCGTAGAAGGGTCTTGATCTGGATATTCTGGTGGAAAGACATGATGTGCTGATCATTGGGGGGATAACCCGAAGACACCCCTGCTCCGGTCCCGGCGGAGCGATACCGCGCGTCGCCCCGCTCAGGCTTCGATAACGGCCATCCCGTGAGCTTCCTTGAGGCGTCGGCCCCCAACGTTGACAAAATGCCGGTTACGCCACGTGAGATCAATCAGAATTATCTCGTGGCACCTTCGGCACTTACTTTCAAATAGCTTTCATTTGATAAATGTAAAAACTCGCGGCGCGCCTGATTCAGTGCCCGCTGAATTCCCTGTCCATGCGCGATCACCCGGCAATATCGCCACTATTGAATGGAGCACTGCCCTGAGCACCGTAGATTCACGGGTTTTAGTGTGGCATGTGGCTTGGGCTGGCGCCGCCGGAGATCATCGCGCGGACCACATGCCAACCCGAAAGTTCAGGGATTATTCTAATTTGGGACTTTTTGCAGATTTCTCCGAAATCAAAGTCAGGGGATTTGCAGCGGCGAAATACGCCGTTATAATTCCCTTCGTCAATTCACGGACCAACACTAAAACCCGAGGATACAAATGGCGACCTATCAGGAAATCGTTCAGAAAATCAGCGAACTGCAGAAGCAGGCCGAAGAGATCAAGGCACGCGAGCAAGCCTCGGTGATCGCCGATATTCGCGAGAAAATCGACCAATATGGCCTGACCGCCGAAGACCTCGGATTTGGTGGCAAGGCGGTGGCCGGCAAGAAGGCCGTCAGCCGCAAGGTGCCGGTTCGTTACCGTGACAGCGCCGGCAATACCTGGACGGGCCGCGGCAAGCGCCCGGGCTGGCTGACTCAGGCGCTGGCCAATGGCAAGTCGATGGAAGATTTCCTGATCCGCTGAGCAATCCAGCCGATCGGCAGATAAAAAGAAACCGGGCGCTATGCCCGGTTTCTTTTTTGCCGCGTGTCCATCAGGGCAGTCGCCGCTAAGAGGTGATATCAAGATGAAGCGAAGCGGTTCTGGCTAGACGCGCGGCCGCAGACAGTACAAGTCGTACGGCAAGGCCGCGCAACGACGCCAGAATCATCTTGATAGCGCCGCTAAGCCGCGAACCCCACCGGGTTCAACGACTGCCAGCGCCAGGAGTCCTCGCACATGCGGTCGAGGTCGTGGCGGGCGCTCCAGCCAAGCAGCGTACGGGCAAGACCCGGATCGGCATAGCATTCCGCGATATCGCCGGGCCGGCGCGCGACGATTTCGTAGGGTATCGGCCGCCCACTGGCCCGTTCGTAGGCTTTCACAACTTCCAGAACACTGTATCCACGGCCCGTGCCAAGATTCACGGTCATGCCGCGCGGGTTCTTGCCTAGGTACGCCAGCGCTGCCACATGGCCATCGGCCAGATCGCAGACGTGGATATAGTCCCGCACCCCGGTGCCATCGGGCGTCGGGTAGTCACCGCCATACACACTCAGCTTTTCGCGCCGCCCGGCGGCCACCTGCGCCACATAGGGCATCAGATTGTTCGGAATGCCGCCCGGATCCTCGCCAATCGTTCCGCTCTCATGTGCGCCTACCGGATTGAAATAACGCAGGAAGGCGATTTTCCATTCCGGATCGGAAATTTCCAGATCACGCAGGATCTGCTCCCCCATCAGTTTGGTCTGGCCGTACGGATTGGTGGCCGATAGCGGGAAATTCTCGAGAATCGGCATCGCATGGGGATTGCCGTACACCGTGGCCGAGGAACTGAACACCAATTGCCTGACACCCGCCGACTGCATCGCCGAGCACAATGTGATCAAACCCTCAAGGTTGTTTCCGTAATACTCAAGCGGTTTGCTGACCGACTCCCCCACCGCTTTCAGGGCGGCAAAATGGATGGCGCCGTTGATCTTGTGCTCGGCGAACAGGCGGTCCAGCAGTGCGCGGTCGCGCACGTCGCCTTCCACAAAATGCGGTGTTGCGCCGGTAATCTTCGCCAGCCGGTTCACGACCTCGGCGCTGCTATTGCAGAGATTATCGAGCCCGATCACGTTGTAGCCTGCTTCATGCAACGCCACCCATGTGTGGGAGGCGATATATCCGGTCGCGCCGGTCAGCAATAGGGTCTCAGCCATGGAAATCTTCAAGGATCTGGATTGGATTCACGTCGCTCGCTCACCGAGTGGGCTGCCATCATAACCGTGCGTCATTACGGCTGCGATATGTATCATGCGCCGCTTCCACCGTTCGGGCGCGAAAGGGGCCTGCCCATGACCGGAAGCCCGGTGCGAGCCTGCCACGCCTCATAGGCTGCCCGCAGCCGCCAGCCAGACTCCATATCGCGCATCCCCAGCAACTGGGCCACCGCCGCCGGCGGCGTTCCCGCATCGAAGTGCATGGCACCACAGGTATTCCGCAGTGTCTGGGGCGACGCCCGTTCGCTGCGGCCCGCCAGCACGCCAGCCTCTTCCAGCAGGATCTCGACACGGCGATACACCGATGCCGCGTGCATGGCACGGCCGTTGGTCATGGCCGGGAACACGAGATCGCCTAACGTCTCCGCTGCCGCCCGAACGTCCAGCCAGTGGCGCAGCGGCGCGTGGACAAACCCGAACAAGGGAACGGTGTACGCCCGCCCGTTGTCCGTCCGGACCATGCGGATCGCCATCGCGCCGCCACCCAAGCCCTCGATCGCCTCCACGCGCAGCGCCCGCGCCTCCGCCACCTTGAGTCCGCCACCCAGCAGGACTGCGAGAAGCGCGACATCACGGGCGCGTTTCCATTGCTTTGGCGAGATGGCCTGGCTGTCCGGGCGGGCGGCCCCGGCAGCCGGCTCGGGCGCCGGGGCCAGAATGCGGGCCACCAGCAGGTCGCGCTCGCCAGGTAACAGAAAGGCGGTCGGGTCGTTCTCGCCTTCGGCGAGGTGCGACTTGACGGCCTGACTGGCCGGGTTGTGCAGGTTCTGCTGCAACTGGGACAGATGATGGAAAACGCGTTCGATCAGCCGCGCGTAACGGTAGCGGTGACGCTTGTGCAGATTCTGGGCGTCCAGGAACGCGCCAATCTGTGCGGCCGACCACGTCAGCGGTGTCAGTCCTTGCTCACATGACCAGCGCAGCAGCTTGCCCCACATCGCCCGATAGACCACGGCGGTGCCGTGGCGAAAACCGTGTCGCGCAAGCCAGCCGTCGAAGGCGCGGTCCGGGTGCTTTCGCCAGGCGTTGAGGTCGGCATCGAACAGATCGCCGGAGGTTGCCGGCGTTTCGCCGTCCGCCGTAACGAAATCGGCACTTGCCTGGGTCATGACCAACGCTCTCCCGCTCTGAGTATGCAAAGCAACGTTCTCATTGTAGACAAAGGGCCACTGGATCCCGCGATCGTAGCCCTCCGGCAGTTGCACAGGGGAGTCATCGCGTGATACCTTGGCACCCACTATGCAACCAGTTGCATAAATTCACCTCAACCGCTGAACGAGAGATCCGTCATGGCCCTTCCCGCCCTGCTGCAGAACCTGTCGCTACCGGCTGTCTGCTCGCCGCTGTTCATCATTTCCAATCCCGATCTCGTGATCGCCCAGTGCAAGGCCGGCGTGGTCGGATCGTTCCCCGCGTTGAATGCGCGGCCGGCGGAAAAGCTGGAGGAATGGCTGGACCGGATCACCACCGAACTCGGCGAGCACAACGCCAAGCACCCCGACCGCCCGGCCGCGCCGTTCGCGGTCAACCAGATCGTGCACAAGTCCAATGACCGGCTCGAGCACGACCTGGAAATGTGCGTGCGCTACAAGGTGCCCATCGTCATCACCTCGCTGGGCGCGCGTGTCGAAGTCAACGAGGCCGTGCACTCCTATGGTGGCATCGTGCTGCACGACGTGATCAACAACACGTTCGCACGCAAGGCCATCGAGAAGGGCGCCGACGGGCTGATCGCCGTGGCGGCTGGCGCGGGCGGCCACGCCGGCACGCTGTCGCCGTTCGCGCTGCTGCATGAGATCCGCGAATGGTTCGACGGTCCGCTGCTGCTGTCGGGCGCGATTGCCAGCGGCGATGCCGTGCTGGCCGCTCAGGCTGCCGGCGCCGATCTGGGCTATATCGGCTCGGCTTTCATCGCCACGCTCGAAGCCAATGCTCAGGATGCGTACAAGCAGATGATCGTCGACAGCTCCGCCGACGATATCGTCTACTCGAACCTGTTCACGGGCGTGCACGGCAACTACCTGCGCGAGAGCATCGTCCGCGCGGGTCTGGACCCGGCAGCGCTGCCGACTTCAGATGCGTCGAAGATGAATTTCGGATCGGGCAGCGCCAAAGCCTGGAAGGACATCTGGGGCGCTGGCCAAGGTGTCGGCGCCATCAAGCGCGTGGTGCCGGCCGCCGAGCTGGTGCGCCGCTTCGTGGAAGAGTACGCGCTCGCACGCCGCCGTCTGGGCTTGGCCGCGCCGGCCGGCGCGGCACGTGCCGTGGATCTGGCCTGAAGTTTGAAGCCTGAAGACTGACGGCGCCCGTCGTCAGTCCTTGCTGCCACTGGCCGTGCCAGTGAGCAGCGGCAGCAGCGACCTGCCCCATGCAAGCCAGTTTTCCTGAAACTGGATGCCGCGCTGGAGCAATGCGTACTGGATCTGCTGCCGGCGGTCGAGCGTGCCGGAGAAATCCTTGCGCTCGATCCCCCGGTATGTTTCCAGCCGCGCCTCGTGCAGTGCAATCAGTCGCCCCATTTCCTTGTCCAGGCCGAGCGGCCCGATCGCGGCATCAGCACGCAGCTTGACCAAAATCTCCTCGCGCTGGTCCAGCCCCTGACCGGGCGCAAGCACCCATCGCACCAGTTCGTCGTGCCCGGCGGGCAACACCCGGTAGACCTTCTTGCGGCCTTTCTTCTCCGCCCCGTCGCCGTCGACGGTGACTTCCGGCTCGTCCGAGGCAATCCAGCCCAATTCGGCCATCCGCCCCAGCTCCCGATAGATCTGCTGGTGAGTGGCGTGCCAGAAATAACCGATCGACTTGTCGAACCGGCGCGCGAGATCGTAGCCCGAGGATGGCTTTTCGATCAGGGATATCAGGAGAGCGTGTTGGGTGGACATTCGGCCGATAGGTGCGACGCGATCGCTGGCATGGATGATGCTGACCAAGTTCAGTGAAATGGTCAGGTGGCGCTATGGTAACGCGCAAGTCACGTCACGTCATGCCGATATCCACTGAGATGCGCGGCGAAACCCGTCATGTGCAAGTGACGGCACAAATACTCGCATTCATGACAATTTAGTCAATTATTACGATACTGATGTAAAAAAATCGAAATGGCATTTCCCGATAATCTGCAATACATTCCAGACATTGCCACCCCGCATGCGCGTGCCCTTCTACCGGCCCAACGTTCCGCGCCATGCGCTACCCGGGAGTTGTCCATGAACGCAAGACCGGATGCGACCGCCGGCACAGCCGCAGCCGAGGCGACGAAGCCTGTCGCCCGCGCGCGCGCCGGAACGGCGCCGTTCTATTACCGGCTCCCCGATACCCCGGAGGGCCACCACATCAAGGAATACGCCAGCGGCCTGCGGCAGCTGGTGCGCTTCGTGGGTGTGGAAGAACAGGTCGTCAAGTACAGCCTGACCTGATGCCTTTGCTGCGGTGAGATTGCAGTCACCGCAAGTCTGTCGATTGTCTCCTCCTGTCCGCCAAGGACCTGGGATTCAGCCCGCGACGAACGTCGCGGGCTTTTCTTTTCTGAAGAGGATTCCCACCAAAAAAAACCGGCCAGCAGGCGTGATGCCTGCTGGCCGGTCTTCGGCGACCTGGGTCGATCCGGGAGATCAGTCCACGGTCGCGCCAGAAGCCTTCACCACCTTGGCCCACTTGGCGGCCTCGGACTTCATGAAGGCAGCCAGTTCAGCCGGCTTTTCCGGATGCGGTTCGGCACCCTGCTCGGCCATCTGCTTCTTCACTTCCGGCATGGCAAGGATCTTCACCACTTCGGCGTTCAGGCGATCGACGACGGCCTGCGGCGTGCCACCCGTGGCGTACAGCGCGAACCACGACGTGGCTTCATAGCCGGGCACGCCCGACTCGGCCACGGTCGGCACGTTCGGCAGTGCCGGCGAGCGCTTGGCCGAGGTCACGGCGATGGCGCGCAGCTTGCCGGCCTTCACGTGCGGGTACGACGACGGCATGTTGTCGAACATCAGGCCGATCTGGTTGCCCAGCAGGTCGTTCACGGCCGGAGCGCTACCCTTGTACGGGATGTGCTGGATATGCAGGCCCGTCATCGAGTTGAACAGTTCGCCCGACAGGTGCATCGACGAGCCGCTGCCCGACGAGCCATACGACAGCTTGTCCGGGTTGGCCTTCACGTAGGCGATCAGTTCCTTGATGTTGTTGACCGGCACCTTCGGGTTCACCACGACGATGTTCGGCACCATGGCCACGCGCGTGATCGGCGCGAAGTCCTTGACCGGGTCGTACGGCAGCTTCGAGTACAGCGACTGGTTGATCGAATGCGTGCCGATGGTGCCCATGAACAGCGTGTAGCCATCGCCCGGCGCCTTCGCGGCCAGCGATGCGCCGATGTTGCCGCCCGCGCCCGGACGGTTGTCGATCACGACGGGCTGGCCGAGCGCCTTGCCCAGTTGCAGGCCGACGATGCGGGCCAGGATATCGGTGGTGCCACCTGCCGAGAACGGCACGATCATGGTGATCGGCTTGGTCGGATAGGTGCCCTGCGCTTGGGCGCCGGTCATGGCGGCAAAACCAGTTGCCAGTGCCACGCCTACGGCCAGCAGGCGTCTGCGCGCCTTCGACGTTTGCTTGGTGATACTCATCTTGTGCTCCAGGAGTGATGCACGTCCGCTAGCCAACTGGCTTACCGCGGACGTAATGCTTTGAACCGCTATTCCGCCCCGTGCCTGGGGGGCGGGCACTTTCTTATACGGGTGCCACACCCAGCGTGGTTCCGCCGCAGACGTACAGGACCTGTCCCGTCACGAAACCATTCTCGGGTGCAAGGAAGAACAGCGAGGCACGCGCCACGTCTTCCGGCGTTCCCATGCGTTTCACGGCGATGCTTGCCAGAATGCGCCGTGTCTGTTCGCTGCCCTCCGGATTGCTCCGGCGGAACAGCTCGGTGGCGATGGGACCCGGTGCCACGGCGTTGACGGTGATGCCGTCGCCGCCCAGCTCCATCGCCAGCGTTCGGGTCATGCCAACCAGCCCAGCCTTGGCCGCGGAATACACCACGCGTTCGGGCTTGCCCAGCGCCGCGCGCGAGGCCATGTTGACAATGCGGCCAAACCCCGCCGCGCGCATCGCGGGCAGGCAGGCCTGTGTCAGCAGCATCGTGGCCTGCAGGGTCAGGCCCACGACGTAATCGAGATCTTCCGCCGTGGCCGTGTCAGCCGTGCCGGGGCGCGTGGCGCCGGCATTGTTGACGAGCCGCGTCACGGCGAACTGAGACGTCACCTGCTCCGCCACCGCGCGCGTGGCATCGGCATTGGTCAGGTCAGCCTGGAAGAAGGTCATGTTCGGGTGCGACCACGTCGGCGCTGCATAGTCGACGTTGATGACACGCGTCACACCATCGGCGAGCAGCATTTCCGCAATGGCTCGGCCGATTCCGGAACTGGCGCCAGTGACCAGGGTGGCAACAGGAAGGGACATCTCGGTACTCCGCACCGGCACGCAAGCGGCCGGTCAAATCAGAAAAAATGCGGCGAAGCCGGCGAGCCCGTCGGCCTGGCCGCGATGCTCTACCTCGTTGGGGAAGAGACACCACTGAAACTTCCCGCATGAATTAACGACGGGAAGCAAGGGAAACTGAAACTTCTACGGTTCTGCTTCGGTAACTCCCCTCTCCCACTTGCGCGGGAGAAGGGAGCGCATCACCACTGGCATCGGCCAGTGGTGATGCATCAAGCCATCAAACGCGCTCGATCACCATGGCGATGCCCTGGCCCACGCCGATGCACATCGTGCACAGCGCGAAGCGGCCACCAGTGCGCTCCAGTTGGTACATCGCGGTCGTCACCAGACGCGCGCCGCTCATGCCGAGCGGGTGGCCCAGTGCGATGGCGCCGCCGTTCGGGTTCACGCGCTTGTCATCGTCGGCGATGCCCAGTTGACGCAGCACGGCCAGGCCTTGCGCGGCGAACGCTTCGTTCAGTTCGATCACGTCGATCTGGTCCAGCGTCATACCCAGTTGCTTCATCAGCTTCTGCGTGGCCGGTGCCGGGCCGATACCCATCACGCGCGGTGCCACGCCGGCCGTTGCCATGCCAACGATGCGGGCGCGCGGCTTCAGACCGTGCTGCTTCAGGCCCGCTTCGCTGGCCAGCAGCAGCGCGCACGCGCCGTCGTTCACGCCCGAAGCGTTACCGGCGGTCACCGTGCCGTCCGGACGCACCACGCCGCGCAGCTTGGCCAGCGCTTCCATGCTCGTGGCACGCGGATGTTCGTCGCGGTCGACCACGATGGCGTCGCCCTTCTTCTGCGGAATCGTCACCGGGGTGATTTCCTGCGCCAGCGTGCCGTCGGCCTGCGCGCGCGATGCCTTCTCCTGGCTGCGCAGCGCCATCAGATCCTGGTCTTCACGGCCGATCTTGTAGTCGGTCGCCACGTTCTCGGCGGTCTCGGGCATCGAGTCCACGCCGTAGGCGGCGCGCATCGCCGGGTTGATGAAACGCCAGCCGATGGTCGTGTCGAAGATCTGCGCGTCACGCGAGAAGGCCGAGGTGGCCTTGCCCATGACGAACGGGGCGCGGCTCATGCTTTCCACGCCGCCGGAAATCATCAGGTTGGCTTCACCAGCCTTGATGGCGCGGGCGGCGGTGCCGGTGGCGTCCATGCCCGAACCGCACAGGCGGTTGATCGTCGCGCCGGGAACGGCGTCCGGCAGGCCAGCCAGCAGGGCCGACATGCGCGCCACGTTGCGGTTGTCTTCGCCGGCCTGGTTGGCGTTGCCAAAGATCACGTCGTCGATCGCCGACCAGTCCACGCTGGCGTTACGGGCCATCAGGGCCTTCAGGGGCACGGCGCCCAGGTCGTCCGCGCGCACGCCGGACAGGCTGCCGGCGTAACGGCCGATGGGGGTACGGATGGCGTCAACGATGAATGCTTCGCTCATGTTCTGTCTCGCTCGTCTTGGTGGTGGGTCAGGCGGCTACGGCCTGCTTGAGAGGCACGCCGGTCAGGCGTTGCAGTTCGTCGAACGACAGGCCGTCCACGAGATCGCGGGCAACCAGGCCGTCCGGCGTCACATCGATCGTGGCCAGGTCCGTGTAGACACGCGTGACGCAGCCGATGCCGGTCAGCGGATAGGTGCACTGGGACACGATCTTGCTTTCGCCCTGCTTGGTCAGGTGCTCCATCATCACGAACACCTGCTTGGCGCCGATGGCCAGGTCCATCGCACCGCCGACGGCGGGGATGGCGCCCGGCGCGCCGGTATGCCAGTTGGCCAGGTCACCCTTCTCCGAGACCTGGAACGCCCCCAGCACGCAGAAGTCGAGGTGGCCGCCACGCATCATCGCGAACGAATCGGCGTGGTGGAAATACGAGCCACCCGGCTTGATCGTCACCGGCTGCTTGCCAGCGTTGATCAGGTCGCCGTCTTCCTCACCCGGCGCGGGAGCGGGGCCCATGCCGAGCAGGCCGTTCTCGCTGTGCAGCAGGATTTCACGGTCGGCCGGCAGTTGATTGCCGACCAGGGTGGGCAGGCCGATGCCGAGGTTCACCACGGCACCGTCCGGAATGTCTTTGGCCACGCGGGCGGCCATTTGGTCGCGGGTCAGGCGTTGCATGTGTTTCTCCTTCTTCGCTCGATTCGGATCAGGCCGCGCTGGCCGGCTTGGCGGCGCTTGCAACCTTGACCACGCGCTTGACGAACAGACCCGGCGTGATGATGTGCTCGGGGTCCAGCTCGCCCAGTTCCACTACGTTGCTGACCTGCACGATCGGGCACTTGGCAGCCATGGCCATGATCGGGCCGAAGTTGCGGGCGGTCTTGCGATAGACCAGATTGCCCCAGCGGTCGGCGGTCTCGGCCTTGATCAGCGCGAAGTCAGCGTGGATCGGCTTTTCGAAGACATAGCCCTGGCCGTCGATGATGCGCGTTTCCTTGCCTTCGGCCAGCGGCGTGCCGTAGGCCGTGCGCGTGAAGAAACCACCGATGCCGGCGCCGGCCGCGCGGATGCGCTCGGCCAGGTTGCCCTGGGGCACGAGTTCCAGCTCGATTTCACCGGCGTGGAACAGCGAGTCGAATACGTAGGAGTCCGCCTGGCGCGGGAACGAGCAAATGATCTTGCGGACACGCTTGGCCTTGAGCAGCGCTGCCAGGCCCGTGTCGCCATTGCCGGCGTTGTTGTTGACGATGGTCAGGTCGCGCGCGCCCTGGGCGATCAGCGCGTCGATCAGCTCCGCCGGCATGCCGGCCAGGCCGAAACCGCCAATCAGGATCGTGGCGCCATCGTGGATGTCGGCCATTGCCGATTCCACCGAGTCATATAGCTTGTTGATCACTTGCGTTCCAGTATGGAAGGGTCCGGCGCGCATACCGGGACCGGCCGCAAAGGGGCGCGGCACGCAAAGCTGTCTCCGGCAGTGGCTGGACGGGCGTCCTGTCTGATGTCCCCGCGCTCCGTGCGCGGTGGTCCGTCAAGGACAGTCCAACAATCTTGCAGTTGTTTTGTCAGCCATCTTGCTGCGGCTTCATGCAGATGCTTGCTGCGAATACCAGCGAACGTCAGAAACTTCCTGCTTTGTTCACCGGATTCCCATGAAGTTCGCTATACGAACTCCAATTCGCAGAATGAACAAAGGTTACACCTGTCGCCAAAACAGGGTCAAGGCAGGGGGCCACGTCTCGGGCGATAATCGGCCAGCCCGGCTGGCAGCGTCATACACGACCAGAGGCGGGCTGAAACCGGCTTGAACCAAAGGTACGGCGGGCGATGCACAGCTACCACGCATGGTAGTGCGCAACGCCCGCCGATGCCTTGCGGAATCGCAGTTTTACTAAATTATTCCGACAACCGCTTCACCAGACGGTAGAGAAACTCACGGCCATCGTACAGGCGCGCAATCTCGATGCGCTCGTCCAGACCATGCGCGCGCATGTCCGACGGTTCGGTGAACAGGCCGGAAACACCGTACATCCGGATACCGGCATTGCGCATGAAGCGGCTGTCGGTTGCGCCCGTGCTCATGGCCGGAATCACCGGCACATCCCACATCTGCTTGGTCAGCGCATCGACTTCCTTCATCAGCGCGCCGTCTAGCGGAGAGGCCGGGCTGGCCAGCGGCTTGTTGATGTATCGCACGCTGATCTTGTCGTTACCGATTGCCGACTTGAGCTGGCGGTCGATGTCGGCCGGATCGTCATGCGGCAGGATGCGACAGTTGACGATGGCCTTGGCCGATTGCGGCAACGCGTTCTCGGCGTGCCCGGCATTGACCATGGTCGCCACGCAGGTGGTACGAAGCTGCGCGTTGTAGAACGGAATGGCCGACAGCCGGTCGATCGCCGCCTGGCTCGGACGGCCCGTCCCGACCTCGCGCATGTCCTCGGCGAGTTGCCCCTTCGCCAGCGGAGCGCTGCGCGCGAAGTAGGTCTGCGTCACGTCGGCCATCTTGACCGGGAACTGGTACGCACCCAGGCGGCTCAGCGCCTCGGACATCGCGTACACAGGATTGGACTTGGTCGGCACCGAGCTATGCCCACCCACGTCGCGCACTTCCAGTTCGTAGGTCGTGTACATCTTCTCGGCCACCTGAACGCGGTGCAGCACCGGCTTGCCGTCGCGCAGCTCGCCGCCGCCGCCCTCGTTGATGCCGAACTCGGCCTTCAGCAGTTCAGGCTTGTTCTTCACCAGCCAGTCGGCGCCATTGCTGGGCACGTCGCCGCGCTCCTCGTCGGACGTGAGCGCCAGGATGATGTCGCGCGACGGCTTGAAGCCTTCCTGCTTCAACTGTCCCAGCACCGACACGAACGCCGACGCCATCGCCTTGTCGTCGATGGAGCCACGCGCGGTGAAGTAGCCGTTGGTCTCCTGAAGCTGGAAGGGGTCGGTCTTCCAGTCCTCGCGCTTGGCCTCCACGACGTCGATATGCGCCAGCAGCAGAACCGGCTGCCTGGCGCCGGTGCCCTTGAAGCGCATCACCAGATTGCCCTTGCGCGGAAACGGCTCGAACACCTGGATATCCGACGCGGAGAAGCCCGCCTCCACCAGTCGCTTCTCCATCGCGCGCGCCGCCCGGGTACTGTCCCCGGCCGAATGCGTCGTGTTGATTTCGACCAGTTCCTTGTAGATATCGTGAAAGCGCTGCTGGTCAGGCGTGAGCGTGGCGGGGGGCGCCTTGCTGGCGGGCAGGCTCTGGGCAATGGCCCCTGCGGCGCAGGTCACGAGCACCGCGGCCACCAGGGCGCGAACAGCTTCAGGACGACGATGGAAACGCACGACACCTCCGAATATTCGTTATGGGATCGAGCAGGAAGGAAAAAGGCCAGACGGATTCGTCGCAGCCTCCCCTCCCTCGAAGTTCCGATAGGCGGAACTGCGTTTTATTAAGTGCTCGCCGAATATTCTAGGCACGTGGCGTCCGCGTCGCGATTTGGGGTATCTCCCAAGTGGCGCGCGCGTGGAATTGCGCTCGCGCGCCTTCCACCGCGCGCTCCGGCGCCGAGGACCCGGGGCCCGGGACCCCGGCTCAGGGCAGGCGCAACACGGCCTGACTGCCCGCCACGCCGGGCCGGACCTCGAGCCGCACGTCGATCCGCTCACGCAGTTCGGTTACGTGCGAGATGATGCCGACCAGCCGTCCGGCCTGCTGAAGATCGAGCAGCGTGCGAATCGCGAAGTCGAGACTTTCCGGATCGAGCGTGCCGAAGCCTTCGTCAACGAACAGCGTATCGAGCTGGATGCCACCCGCGCGCGACTGCACCACATCGGCCAGACCCAGCGCCAGCGACAGCGATGCCAGGAAGCCTTCGCCGCCCGACAGCGTATTGGCCGGGCGCGTGCCGCCGGTATCGTGATCGAACACTTCGAGGTCAAGGCCACCGGCCACGCGCTGATCGCCCTGCTCTCGCACACGTTGCAGCGCGTAGCGGCCCCGGCTCATGCGCAGCAGCCGTAGCGACGCGGCTTCCAGCACCTCATCGAGCAACGTGGCCAGCACGAAACGCTGGAACGTCATGCGGCGCGGATTATTGCCGTTCGCCACTTCCGACAGGCGGCCGAGCACGGCGTAGCGCGTCTCGACGTCGCGTCCTTCGGCGGCCAGCGAGTCGAGCAGGCCCTTGCACTGCAACAGCGCATCGCGCACCGCGGCCAGTTCGCTGCGCTGCCGGATCGCCGCTTCAAGCTGCACAGCCACCGCATCGCGTGCCGCCAGAAGCGCAGGCATGTCCGGCGTCTGTAGCGCCTGACCGATTTCCGCCGTGCGTTGGCGCCATTCCGCGGCGCGAGCCAGATCGACATCGAACGCACGCACGGCGTCGTCGAGCACGCACGTGGCATCGTCAGCCAGGGATGCGGCGCGGTAGTCGTCCGCTCCGGCGAATCCGGCAGTGGCAAGTGCGTCCACGAAGGCGGCTTCGCGTTGCGCGGCCCGTTCCTCGGCACGGGTAGTGGCTTCGCGCGCGGCGGCCAGTGCCGCATTCGCACCGGCCAGCAGCGCCACCGCATCGCGCTCGGCGCCCTGGGCCGCCTGCAATGCGGCTTCCAGTGCGCCGGCTTCGCGCTGCGCGGCTTTGAGCGATGCGGCCACGACGTCGGGGTCGCGCGAATCCTCCGGCACCTGCGCACTCGCGGCACGCCACTCGCCATCTAGCTGAGCGTGCTCATGCATCGCCGTGCGCAATGCGCCATCGGCCGCCTGTACGGCGGCTTCGGCAGACTCCTGCGCCTGACGTGCCTGTACGGTCTGGGCCGCGAGCCGTTCCGCGCGGGTTGCCGCCGCCTCGGCCCTCGCGCCGCTGGCGGTCAGCGTCTGGATCTCCTGATCGAGCGCCTGCACGCCCGCGTCGGACACATCGCCTGCGCCTTCACGCAGATCCGCCAGACGCACCTGACATTGGGCGACGTTTGCCTCGGCCTTTTGCCGCACGGCCTGCGCGTCGGCCAACGCCTCGTCGGCATGTTGCAAGGCGGCCCGCGTGGTATCGAGGTCCTCGTCGGTCACCAGCACCAGCGTCTGCTGCGCCAGCGCAGGGTGGTCCTTGCCACCGCAGACGGGGCAGGGTTCGCCACGCTTCACGCCAGCGGCAAGGCGTGCTGCCTGGCCAAAGCGCCAGTCCGATTCCGCCTGACGCATCGCGACGCGCGCGGCGTCGCGCGTCTGCATCGCCCGGCTGGCGCCGGCTTCCGCTGAGGCCAGCGATTCGCGCAAGGGCCCAAGGTCGGCATCGAGCTGCCGGCAACGTGCCACGCGCGTCGCGCGTTCGCGCGCCAGTCCAAGCTGAAGCTGCAGGGCCTGCGCATTTGCACCGTCGCGCCGCGCAAGCTCAAGCTCGCCTTCCAGCGTCTTCGCCGCCGCCACGGCGGCATCGCGCGCCTTCGCCTTGGCGGCAAGCGCCACCTCTGCAGCGGCCAGTCCGGTACTCGCCAGCGCCACGCCGTTGCGCAGCACGCCAAGCCTGCGTGCCTGCGGGAGAATCGCCTCCAGTTTCGCCACGGTGCGCTGCGCGGCCAAACGCGCTTCGCCACGCGCCTGTTCCGCACGCAGCGCGCCCGTTGCGATATCTGCGGCCCGACTGGCGCTTGCCACGCGTGTCCCGGCGGCGGCATTCGCAGCGAGTGCGGCCGTCTGATCCTGCCTGGCAACCTCGAGCAGTTGCGCAACCGGCGTCACCTGTGCCGCGCGTCGCGCGGCCTGCAGGCGCGCGCGGTCCGTGTCGACCGCCGGCACGCGGGCCGACAGCAGGGCATAGGCGCCCTCCGCCTCTTTCCAGGCCTTGATCTGCGTGCTCTCCAGCTCGCCCTTGCGCAAGGACGCCTGCGCCGCGTCGCTACTCGCTCGCGCCAGCGCTTCGCGCCGTTCCAGTTCGGTCAACGTCTCCCGATGCGCGGCGATACGTTCGTCAAGCGCCAGCTCGGAGGGCAACTGATACTGGTCCAGCAAGGTCTTGCGTCGTACCGAGATCTCCTCGGCTTCGCGGCGAATGCTCGCGGCCTGCTCCTTGAGCAGTTCCTCGACGCGGCGGTAGAGCTCGGTCTGGAACAGACGCTCGAGGATCGACTGCCGCGCCTTCGAGTCCGCCGTCAGCAATTCGCGGAAACGTCCCTGTGGCAGCACGATCACCTGCCGGAACTGCGCGCTGTCGAAGCCGAGCAGAACCCGCACCGCGTCGGTCACGCGGACCGGCTGGCTGGCGTGGCTTTTCCACTCACCGTCCACCTGGGCATCGAGCTGCGCCTTCGCAGTCTCCTTGACGAAGCCGCCTGCCGCACGCGGGCTCGGGCGGTCCTGCGTCGGAGAACGCGTCACGCGATAGCGTGTCGCCCCAAGCGAGAACTCGAGGGTGACCTCGGTCCGCAGGGCTGGATCCGCATTGGCGCTGCGCATGTCCTGCGCGCTGCGCTCGCCACCCGATGTATCGCCATAGAGCGCGAAGCAGATGGCATCGAGCAGCGTGGTCTTGCCCGCGCCCGTGGGGCCGTGAATCAGGAAGAACGCCTGGTCGCCGAGCCGCGTGAAGTCAATCGTCTCCGTGGCGGCGAACGGGCCGAAGGCCTGCAGTTTCAGGTAAAGCGGTTTCATGCCGACTCCCTTTCCGATGCCTGCATGACTGCCAATAGATCGTCGAGCGCGCGGCGCTGATCACCGTCGAGGTCTGTGTCAGCCACCTCGCGGAAAAAGTTTGCGAACAGGCTGGCTGTATCCAGTTCCCGCAGCTTGCGCCCCGCTTCCCCGGCCTGACCACTACGCGCCAGCACCGCGCGCTCGATCGCCAGTGCGTTCGGATAGACCTGGCGCAGTCGCGCCATCGGGTCCAGCAACGCGCCCGCGTCGGTCAGCACCGCATGGACGTAGTCGTCCCGGCTCGGGTCGGTGGCGCCCGCCTCGAGCAAGCCGGCCAGCGTGCCGGTCAGCACGCGCAGGTCGCGCAACGGTCGCAGCGGTATCGCCTCGATCCGGACGCCACCCTCGGCGTCAAGTTCGATCAGCGATACCGTCTTGAGGTGTTCGGCTTCCGACAGCGAATACTTGAGCAGCGACCCCGAGTAGTGAATCCTATCGCCGATGCATTGCGGACGATGCAGATGTCCCAATGCCACGAAATCGAAGCCGTGGAACACGTCCGCGGCCACGGCACCGCTACCTCCCACGCTCAGTGGGCGCTCTGATTCGCTGACCGCGCCGCCCACCACGAAGGCATGGGCCACGGCCACAGAACGGACGCCTGCGGGATGCGTGGCGCGGATGGCGTCGAGCTGGGCGTTCAATGCGGCTTCGTGCGTCGGCAAGTCGGCGCCGAGCGCGTCGCGCACCGCTGCCGGTTCGGCATAGGGCAAGGCGTAGATGCGCACCTCGCCGTGCGCATCGTGCAGCGTCACGCAGGACGTTTCCGGACCCGTGCGCCCCGCCACGTGCAGACCCCGCGCGGCCAGCAGGCGCGCGCCGAAGCCGAGGCGCTGGGCGCTGTCGTGATTGCCCGCGATCATCACCACGGGCACGCCCGCATCCACCACGATACGCGCCAGCACATCGTCGAGCAGCGCCACGGCCTCCGGCGGCGGCACCGCGCGGTCGTACACGTCGCCGGCAATCAGCACGGCGTCGGGGCGCAGGTCGCGCACCAGCGCGACGAACTGGTCGAGCACATGAGACTGATCCTCGATCAGGCTACGGGCGTGGAAGAGCCGACCAAGATGCCAGTCGGCGGTGTGGAGAAAACGCAATTCGGGTCCTTCGGCACAGTGGCGCCAAGAGCACGGCAGATACCGTGCGGTCCCGCATCATAACGTCGCGGCCACCGAACGGTACGTGGACACCACTCAGACCGGCTCCGCCTCGCTGTCCTCGATCTGGAACTTGCGCATTTTTTCCCACAGCACCTTGCGGCTGATGCCGAGGCACGTCGCCGTGTCCTGGCGTCGCCAGCTGTTGGCATCGAGCGCGGCAATGATGCGGCGGCGCTCCTCCGCGTCACCGCGCGGGTCGGCCCGCTCGGTGCCATCGAACGCGCCTGGGCGCAGCGAGCGAAACAGCGGCCGGATGCGCGCCTCGTCCCATTCGCCGCGCTGCTGGACCGTGATGCCGATGCGCTCGGCCAGGTTGCGCAGTTCGCGCACGTTACCAACGAAGAACGCGGAGCCCACGGCGCCCTTGAGCCAGTCTGGCATCGGCGGCAGCGCATCGTAGGCGGCGCCGATCATGTGGCGCATGAACGATTGCAGCAGGCCGATCTTGTCCGCAGGGCCACGGTCCTCGAGGCTGGGCAGCCGCAGTTCGATCACGGCCAGCCGGAAGTACAAATCCGCGCGGAAGCGGCCTTGCGTCACGGCTTCGCGCAGATCCTTGTTGGTGGCGGCCACCAGCCGGAAGTCCAGCTTGACCGCCATGGCGGAGCCGAGCCGTGTCACCGCGTTCTCCTCCAGCACGCGCAGCAGCTTGACCTGCTGGAACAGCGGCAAGTCGCCGATCTCATCAAGGAACAGCGTGCCGCCGGTGGCCTGTTCGAAGAAGCCACGATGCGCGAACATCGCGCCGGTGAACGCGCCCTTGGCGTGACCGAAGAACTGCGATTCGAACAGCCCATCGGGAATCGCGCCGCAGTTGACCGCCACGAACGGTCCCTTGCCATACGTCGCGTTGCGATCGTGAAAGAGCCGCGCGATGCGTTCCTTGCCCGCGCCGGTCTCGCCATAGAGCATCACGTTGCTGTCGAAATTGGCGAAGGTATCGACCTGCTCCAGCAGCGACTGCATTGCCGCGGACCCGGCGACGAGATCGGCCACATCGGGGCGCGCCTCGGCGGCCGCCATCAATTGCGGCATCAGCTTGGCGATCTGCGTGCGCAGATCGGCGCCGGTGAAATCGTGGGGCAGGATGTAGGCGTACTCGGTCGGGAACCGGCCGGGATCGCTCTCGCGGTCGGGGGCGCCGACCCAGATCACCGGCATGCCGTGCGCGGCTTCCCAATCCAGCGTGAACTTGGCGGAGCCGATCGCCGACACACTGATGATGGCGATGCTGGGCTTGACCCGTGGCTCGGACGGCAGCGCATCGAGCGCGCCCGCGCGAACGACTTCGGCGCCCAGTGGCATCAGAAAGCGCGCGACGCGATCGGCGATCTCGTACTTGCCTTCCCACACATAGACTTCAAGGCTCTCGTAGGCCCAGCGGTCTGCTTTCATGATCGTTCAGTTCAGTACACGAGTTCCGTGTTGTTGCAGTCGACGCCGTTGAGCCACAAGTCGGCGTTGGCAAGGCTGATGCCGAGCAGGCTCGTCAGGGTATTGACGAGTTGGTTGATCAGCGTGAGCAATGGATTCAGCACCTGTTGCAGCAGCCAGCCCGGGGAAATGCTCAGCAGTTGAAGTTGCAGCAGGCTGACATCGAGCGTTGGATTGAGGCCGTTGATCACGTTGGTCACGGTATCGCCGATCACTGTGCTCGACGATGCGGCCACGTAACCACCCGGTGCGAGTACGAAGCTGTTGCCCGCACCGGCGAGGCCGGACTGCGAGATCGGTTGTCCGGTCATCTTCGCATCGGCAATCGGGAACAGTCCGACCGCCGACAACTGGACGTCGGCGATGGTAAGCGGGCCGCCGGAACAGCCTGTGCCGCCGGGGTTGCCCAGGCACGCCATCACGGCGTTGGTGGACACATTGATCGTCGCCCGCCGGTCCGGAACGGCAGCCGCGCACTGGATATGCGTCAGATCTCCCTTGGCCTGCGCGATCTGCAGCCACAACGGCAGATTCAGATTGATGTTGGCCACCACCAGCGGCACAGAGACCTGCGCAGCCAGTTTCAGGCCAAGCTGCGCGGTCGTCGCAGTGGTCTTCCACGTTCCATCCGGATACTGCTTGGCCGGCCCCACGGCCACCTTCGGCGGCTGGATGATGTACATCGAGCCGGCAATCGATCCAAGCGCAGTCTTCACGTTGAGCGTACTCAGGTCCACCGCGCTCGTCCCGCGCGCGACATAGGCGGCCGTGGTCAGCAACGTTGCCACATTGAGCGCCGCCTCCGCCGCCGACGAAGCCGCCGGTGTCAGCACGCCCAGGTCGAGCATCTGGCCCAGCGTCACCTTGGTGCCGATGCCATTCAGGCCAAGCTGTGTCGTGGGGCTGCCAAGCGCCGCGTTGAGCAGCGCCGATTGCCCCGCCGCGCCCAGCACAAGCGCATAGAAGTCCTGGATCGAGAGCGAAGTGTTCAGCAACTGGTCGACCGTGCCCACACCCGCCCGCAAACGCAACTGCTCGAGCGTCACGTTCGCGCCTACCAGTCCGCTCCAGTCCGCCACCGACAGATTGACCGAGTTGCCCAGCAGCAGCCCCAGCAGGCCGTTACCCGACGAGAGCCTGAGCAGGCCGCTGCCCAGCGTGAACGACGCGGCGGGCGGACTCGCGGCGGCAATCGCCTCAGCGTGTAGCTGCCGCGACTGGCCTCCCTGGAACATGAACAGCAGCGGTACCGTCAACGTGGCCTGCACGCGCACCGCATTGGCCGACACCGTTGTGGCCGGATAGCCCGGATTGAAGTGCCGCGTGCTGTCGCCATTGGCAGGGTTGCCGGGGTCCCACAACCCAAGGCACGCCCGCACGCCGTCCGCCGCGCCAGCCACTGCCGTGTTGCAATCATTCGCCACGGCCTTGGCGTAGCCGTTCTGCGCCGCGGCGGACGTCACGCTTGACAGCACGTTGGCATTGGTCGTCGCCTGATCGTCAGCGCTCTTCAATTGCTGCGCGCCGGACAGCGCCGCCACGTCCACCAGCTTCTGCAACTGCCGCTGCGTGTAGAACACGAAGCCGACGTCGAGCGACACCAGCGCCGCGACGCCAATCGCGGCAATCAGCAGCGCGGCCATCAGACTGACGGCACCGCGCTGGCGTGGGTGGATCGAGCCGGACGTGACGTGACGCATCGCGATGCCTACTGCCCCACCGGCGCCGGGCTGCCCGTGCTGCCACGCAATGCGCTGCCGGTCGACTGGCTGCTGAAGAATTCGGGCAACGGGTACTGGAAGCTCCGCATATAGCGCGCATAGCCGATGGCCGCCTCTTCGCCGGTCATCGACTGCTGCGGCCCGGCCTGCGAGCCGTTGCGCTGGACCTCGAGCAGCATCCGCGTGGTGTCCCCTACCGGCACGTCGTTCGGGTGAAACGTCGGGGACGGCGGCGGCTCGACGGCTTGCGCGGATTGCGCGGATTGCGCCCAGGCGGCTCCGGCCACCCCCAACAGCATCGCGGCGATAGCCACCGTACACGCAGCGCCCTTCAGTCTGGAACGATTCCTCGTCATGGTTTGACTCCTGCGTTGAGCGCCACGGCCTGCGCGCCATGCGGCGCGGTCTTTTCGCGGACCTGCACGGCCCGACTGACCCGATCCGCCTCCTTGCGGATGGCCGATCGCGTCGGCTCCTGCATCGCGGCACGCTGCATCATGGCGTTGGCTTCGGCGCGCTTGCCGGACGCCCACAACCACACCACCGCATTGCTGATCACGCGCGGATTGGCGGCATCCAGTTCCAGCGCCTGCATGACCGGCACGCGGGCCTCCTGCAGTGCACCGCCTCGCATCAGCGCGTAGCCAAGATCGCTCGAGAACTGCGGGTTCACCGGCTCCATCGACACCGCCTGGCGCAGTTCACCGGCGGCACGCATGAAGTCTCCCTGTCTGCCGATCACAAGGCCAATGCCGTGATGCGCCCGCGCGGCGCGATCGGTCCCGAGCAGATCACGGTACGCCTGCAGGGCCGCATCATCCTGACCGGTCTCACGCAGGGCATCGGCCCGCATCGCCAGCAGCGATGGATTGCTGCCGAACTTCTGCTGGAAGGCGTCGATATGCGCCAGCGACGCGAAGTACATGCCCTCCGTCTGCATCCGGTTGATCAGCCCCAGATAGACGGACTGATCGTTGTATTCGGCGCGGGCCTCCTTGTCGCGCAGCTTCGCCAGTTCGATCTGCGCATCGGCCTGCTGCGCCATCACCTCCGCGGTGTTCGGCGTGGACGCGCATCCGGCCAGCAGCAGAGCGGCTGCCAACGGCATGGCCAGTGACGCTGGCAAGAGGGTCCGGGGCGACCAGGGCGACCAAGGCGACATCACGGTCTTCATTCAACTGCCTCCATTCATCTGCGCCAACATGCGCATCACACCCAGGAACCCCGGGCCTGCCGTCAGGATCAGCAACACGGGCAGCAGGCTGACCACCATCACACCGGTCATCTTGACCGTCAGCCTGCCGATCTTGTCCTTCATGCGCGCCTTGCGCGCGATCTGCAGCCGCTCGCCGAACTGGCGCAACGGCTCCTGCACCGCGCCGCCGTGGCGGTCCACCTGCGTCAGCAAGGTGATCAGGCCCTTGAGATCTTCATCGTCGAACAGCTTGCCGATGCGCAGCAGCGTCTGCTCGCGTGAGCGGCCCGACGCGAACTGCTGGTTGGAGCGCTGCAGCTCGGGGCCAAGCACCTGCAGCATGCTGCCGAACTCGGTCACGATGATCTGCAGGCTCTGGTCGATCGACAATCCCACGCCCTGCAGCAGGCGCAGCATGTCGATCAGGATCGGAAGCTCGTCGGCCACGCTGCGCAGCCGTTGGGCCGCGCGCCGCCGCAACAGGGTCTTCGCCAGCAGGAAGCCGCCCGCAAACGCTGCAAACGCCCATGCCAGGGCGCTGGCCAGCGACACGTCGAGCTTCCACGCGAACGCCAGCGCCGCCAGGATGCCCGGCACCAGCAGGCGCAACGCACCGAACACGGCGCGTGGCCTGACGCCGTAGAAGCCGCACTGCTCCAGCAACTGCTGCTCCTCGGCACTCACCGCGGCCTTGCCCAGGCGCGATTCGAGCCAGTGCTGGTTAAAGCGTTCGCTGAAGCGCCCGCCAAGCTGCGCGCCGATCGATCCGCGCTGCGTGTCGGCGACACCCGGCGCCGGGCTCGCACCCTGCGTCGTGGCCGTGGCCGCTGCCGTGGCGGCGGCTGCCGCTGCGGCGCGTGGCGACATCTGCTGGGCCGGTTGCGTCGCCGGTGCGGCACCGGCCTGCGCGGCGGCACCCGCGGCCCGCTGGGTGGCCTGCCGCACCAGCGCCTCGTCGATCGTGCGTGTGGCGGCGCGCCGCTGCCGCCATTGCTGCAGCAGCGGCCACGCCAGCAGGATCATCGCCACTGCGCCGACAAGCAGGCTGATCGAGATCAGTGTGAACACGTCCATGGCGGGCCTCTAGATCGACCGGGCGAGCCGGTAGAGCAGGAACGCGCCTGCCACCTCAAGCCCGGCCGCCGTCAGCAGCATCGCCTTGCCGCCCGGGTCACGCCACATCAGCAGGATGTAGCCCGCGTTGAAAACGAACATGCCGCCACCCACGATTAGCGGCAGCAGGCCCAGCACCCACGCCGACATACGTGTCTCCGCCGAGAGCGCCATCAACTCGCGTTGCGCCTCTTCACGATCGCGCATGAAGGTGGCGGTGCGTTCCATCACCACGTCGGCGCGGCCGCCATAGCGCTGCGAGAGTCGCAGCACCGACGACACGATCACGAGTTCGTCGAGGTCGTAGGCCCGGCCCATCTGCAGCACGGCCTGATCGAGCTCCTTGCCCGCGCGCTGCAAGTGAATTACCTGCACCAGGCACTGGCGCAGCGGCGGTTCGGTGTTGGCCACCGAGTTCTGGAAAGCGGCTGGCACGCTGCTGCCAATGGTCATCAGTCGCACCACGCCATCGAGGAAGCCGGGCAACTGGCGCAGCATCTTTTCCTTGATCCGACGGATACGCAGCCAGACGAAGAAGCACAGCAGCATCAGTACCATGACCAGCATGGCCCCCGCGCCGATGCCACCACCCACGATGGCGCCACCCAGCACGGCCAGCGTCATCGGCACGCTCACGACCAGATACGTGCGGCGCGTGGGCTTCAGGTCCGCCCGCCGCATCAGGTCGTCCCAGCGTCGGCGCAGATCGCGCGTGGCCGATTGCGGCGTGGGGTCGCTGACCGTTGCGTAGCGCGCGCGTACCTGCTCCGTCTGCGCGGTCAGGTGCGCGCGGGCGTCCTCGGCGCGCGACCGGCTTCGTGCGGCGGCGAGCATCAGCAGGCCCAGCCCGACCATGATCATGGCGAGCGCGGCAATGAAGAGGCTGGCGCTAGAGATCAAAGCGGTCATCCAGCGCGAAGTTGGCCGGCCGCATCCGCGCCAGCTTGGGCGAATGCGGCAGGATGCCAAGCGACTGCCAGCGGTCGCTTTCGGTGCCATCCGGGTTCTGCACCGGCTCGTGCCGGTAAAGCTCCTGCGTGGAAATGATGTTGTCGCCCAGTCCGGTCACTTCCGTGATCGACAGGATGCGGCGCCGGCCATTCGACAGCCGGCCGATCTGCACGATAAAGTCGATCGCATTGGCGATCTGGCGGCGCAGGCTGACTTCGCTGCCCTGGAAGCCCGCGAACCCGGCCAGCATTTCCAGCCGGTACAGGCATTCGCGCGGACTGCTGGCGTGGATCGTGCCCATCGAGCCGTCGTGGCCCGTGCTCATCGCCTGCAGCATTTCCAGCACTTCGCCGCCGCGCACTTCGCCCACGATGATGCGGTCTGGACGCATCCGCAGGCTGTTGCGCAGCAGGTCGCGGATCGTCACGGTGCCGGTACCTTCGAATCCGCCGGGGCGACTCTCGAGCCGGACCACGTGCGGGTGATTGAGCGCCAGTTCGGCCGTGTCCTCGATCGTGATCACGCGTTCGGTGGACGGGATGAACGTGGCCAGCGCGTTGAGCAGCGACGTCTTGCCTGAACTGGTGCCACCGCTCACGAGGATGTTGCAGCGCGCGCGCACAGCGGCGTCAAGCAGCTCGGTAATCTCCGGGCTCATCGTGCCGAGCTCCTGCAGATCGAGCGGTGTCAGCGGATCCTTGCGGAACTTCCGGATCGAGACGACCGGACCTTCCAGCGCCAGCGGCGGGATGATCACGTTGATACGGCCACCGTCTGGCAGACGCGCGTCGACCATCGGATTCGATTCGTCCAGGCGGCGGCCAATCGGCGCCAGGATCCGCCGCACGATGCGCAGCAAGTGCCCGCCATCGGCAAAGCGCACGGGAATCCGCTCCAGCACGCCGTGGCGCGACACGTAGACGTCCATGTGGCCGTTGACGAGAATATCTTCCACCGCCGGGTCATTGAGCAGATCCTCGATCGGCCCGAAGCCCGCCAGCTCGTTGGTCAGCGCCTCGGAAATCTGACGTAGCTCCGCTTCGTTGATCGGAATGCGGCGCAGGCGCGTGAAGCTCTCCAGCTCCAGATCGACAAAACGCTGGATGGCCACGCGCGACCAGCGTCCGAACTCCGCGCCAAGCTCCTCGATGCGCGTGAGCAGGTGTTCGTGCGCGGCCTCCTTGATATTGTGAAACTCCTGCGAAACAGGAAACGGGGCGGCAGCGTTGTCCGAGAATTCGATTGCGTCGGTCATGTCAGTTTCCTACCCTTGCGGCGCGCACCGGGCGCAGCATCTGGGGCAACTTTTCCTTGATCCGGGCCAGGACGCTGCGCTCGGGCACCTGCCCTTCGCGGAATCCCAGTCGTTCCAACAGCACGCCGATAGCGCGCACATAGGGGTCCGCCGGCGATTGGTCGGCCAGCACGACGCCACGATTCCCGGCCTGCAACAGCGCGGCGCGCCGCTCGGGCAGCACGCCCACCGAGGCCACGCCGATCCGCTCGGCGATCTGTTCCGCATCGACCCCGAGTTCGGCGTCGAAGCGCGATACCAGCAGATGCAGGTCATCGCGCTCGACCTCGCGCTTCTTCAGCTCCTGCAGCAGCTCTGCCGCGGAGACGATCGCACCGACGCTCTGCTCGGCCACCAGCACCACGGTATCGGCAGCCTTGACGATCTGCGCCATGAACTCGGCGTTCGAGAACCCGCCAAGGTCCACCACCTGGAGATCGAAGAACTCGCGCAGCCGGTCCAGCAGCGCCATGGCCTCGGAAAACGAGATGTCGCGCATCTCCGCCAGACTGGCTGGCAGCGGCAGCACCGACATGCCATTGGCATGCCGCACGATGGCGGTATCGACGAACACCTGGTCGAAGCGCCGCAGGTTGCGCACCGCTTCGACAAAATGGAACTCGGGCGAGACGTTGGAATAGAGGGCGCCGTCGCGTGCCGGCAATCCCAGATCGAGCAGCAGCACCTCGGCCTGCGCGCCGCGGCGTGCGGCCGCCGCGAGATTCACGGCCAGGCTGGTGACGCCCACGCCCGGACGCGCGCCGAGCAGCGCGACGATCTTGCCGTCGCGCCGCGTTGCCGCGACCGGCCGCACCTGCACGCGCGGCACCATCAACTGGCGGGCCACGGACGCCGCATGGTCGGGCGCGCCACCAAGGTCGATGAAGTCGCGCACGCCGGCACGCAAGGCGGCGAGCAACGCCTCGGGCTCGCCTGCGTGACCCACCGCGACGAGCGGCAACTGCGGAAACAGCCGCGCGATCTGCTCGGCCAGCCGCGCCGAGTCGATCGCGCGCGACTGCGTGAAGTCGAGCAATACCAGGCCGGGCCGCAATGTGCCGATCTTCTCGACGAAGGAATCCTGCGAATCGGCCTCGGCGACCAGCGTACCAACGGCGCCCAGCGCGTGGCCCAACCAGTGCCGGACGTCCTCGCGCGTGGTGTTGAGCAGGAAATGATCCACAGATGTGTTTCGTTCCATCGTTGGTCCGCCTATCTCGAGAACCCTGGCAGGCTCTGGTCCGCGTACTCGCCCAGCATGTAGCGGCCCCAGACGTTGGGGTTGGCGCTGGTGCGGCCGTCCTGGGACGCGCCGGCCGCTGCGGGAGAATCCTTGGCCAGGGGCTTGATCAGGTGCGGCGTGACCACGATCATCAGTTCGCGATCTTCCTGATGGAAGTTCAGGTTCTTGAAGAAGCTGCCGATCACCGGCAGATCGCCCAGGAACGGGACCTTGCTGACATTGCTGACCGTGTTGCGGCTCACCAGGCCGCCGATCACGAAGCTCTCGCCGTCACCGAGTTCGATCGTGGTGTCGGCGCGCCGCGTGACGATGGCCGGCACCGTGGCGCCGTTCAGTACGATGCCACGCGAAGGATCGAGATCGCTGGCCTCGGGCGCCACCTTGAGCGCGATGCGCTCACGCGACATCACCGTCGGCGATACCGTAAGCCCGATACCGAACGGCTTGTACTGGATCGTCGTGGTCCCCAGCGCCTGCGGCACCGGAATCGGAATCTCTCCGCCAGCCAGGAAGCTCGCGCTCTGCCCGGACAACGCCACCAGGCTCGGCTCGGCCAGCACGCGGACCAGGCCGTTGGCTTCCATCAGGCTCAGGTTGGCGAAGATGCCCTTGGACACCGAGCCGGCGATCAGGTTGAAAGCGCTGCTGATTGGCGACACCGAGTCCACCACAGTGCCAACGCCCGGCGTGAACGTGGCCTTGGTCAGCGACGACGGGCTGAAGGTGCCAAATGCGAAGCCGCCGTTGTCGCGATAGAAGTTCAGGCCGATTTCCTTGAGAACGGTCTTGCTGATCTCCACCACCTTGACGTCGACCTGCACCGTGCCGGAGACCGGCACCGTCGAGCGATCGACTACAACGCCTGCGCTCTTGCCATCCGCACTGGAGACGGCGGCGCGCGCCGCCATCAGCGTATGCGCGGCGGCTGGGGCATCAGGAGACTCGCCGCTGATCGAAGCCCCGGCGGAAGAAAGATCAACGCTGGCGCCACCGGGATCGGGCCGCACCGCATCCACGCGCACCGTGTAGCTGACCGGCGCAACATCGCGGCTCCAGATCTTGAGGTCGGTGACGCCGGGCTTGCGGGCCACCACGAGCACCGTAGCAGGACCACCCCGATGTTTGAGCAGCAGCGCATCGGCCACCTCGGGGTTGCCCACCGCCACGCGCTCCAGCGCCTGTCCGGGCCGGATTTCCTGTTGCGCACCAGCGAGCAGGCGCAACGTGCGCGAGCCTGCGGTGTCGAAGGAACCTGACGGCTGCGACATCGCTTGTGTCGCCGCTTGTGTCGCTGCTTGTGCATCCGTTTGCGATAGCGGCGCCGCGGCCAGCGCCAGCATCGTCAGCGCGACCAGTCGCGCCAGAACACGGTGTTTCAACTTTTTCGGCATACCGTGTCGTCCGTTATTCGATCGCTCGCTTGCCGGCGCGGATCATTTCCACGCCATTGCCTTCGCTCTGGGGATCGCGTCGTGCGGTGGCTACCATCCCCGGGAGTCCTGCGGGAAGCACGGCAGGCCGCATCGCTGGCGCGGGCGTTTGGGGCGCGCGCGGTTCGCCGACCAGCCCGGCGAGGCTCACACCCGCCACAGCCTTGTCCACCGGCGCGCGCTGGGCTTCGGGTGGCACGCCCGCGCGGGCCTGCAGCACCCCCGGCGGGTCCGCGAACATGCCATCGCTGGGCATCGCCTCGTCAGTCGGATTACGTAGCGCGAGCATCAGGCGGCCAGCCTGCTGCGCCATGACCAACGTGCCAACCTGCTCCAGCGGCACCGACAGCACCGCCGTTTTCGCGCCTTCGCGGCGTGCCATCATCTGCTCGCCCTGCTGCTTCGGCGCTTCATTCACCGCACCGTTGCCGTACGCCAGCACGCGCAGGCGCGACAACAACATCCGCGTCTGGCTTTCAGGAATCTCCTGGCTATCGCGCCGCAGGACCACGAAGACATCGACAAAGTCGCCAGGCTGTACCTGATTGCCGACGCCGATCACTTCATCCACGGCCACCGCCATCGCGCGCTCGCCATCGGGAATCTGACGGGCCAGCCCGGCCAGCAATTCGCTTTCAAGCACCGGCACGTTGGCGCCAAGGTTGACCAGCGGCACCTGGCCGGCAACACGTGCGACGTCCTGGTACGCGCCACCCGGTTCGATCGGCAACTGCAGGACCTGGAGTGCGTCCGCCGGCAGCGGCTTGCCTGCCGGCACCGCGCGCGTGGTCACGACCACGGCGTGCGTGGCCACCACGCCCTGCGCGGGTGCCGGCGCGGCCGTGTGGCGTGCCGCCTGCAGCGCCAGCAATGCCAGCAAACCGGCGAGCACGAGCAGGACAATCGCCACGATCCGTATCTGTTTGCTGCTCATGCCAAGCCTTGTCTCGGGTTGCGTCGATGGATGAAATGCGGGCCGTCGTTCATGGGGATGTCAGATCTCTGGGCTCAGATGTCGGGAGATAGCTGGACCATCGCCGAACCGGTCAGCACGGCCGGCACAGGAACCATTGGCACCGATGGCAGGATCGATCGGGTTGGCAGGCTCAGCGTCACCTGCACGCACTGCGTGCCGGACGGGGACGCGCACGTCACGGGCTGGGCGACGTTCGCGGACGAGATCAGCGAGGACATCGACGTCGGCAGCATCGCGCGCGCGGTCTGCGCGGCGGCGGCAACGCGAAGATCAAGCGTGGAGGCGGTGGTGCCTCCGGTCGAGGTGAGCGGATAACGCAAGGCAGCCCGCGCGCCTTCTTCGGCCGCGAGCGTCAGCGCCTGCTGCAAGACGAACACCGTGCCGTAGTACGTGATACCCAGCACGAGCGTCAGGAGCAACGGTGCAACAATGGCGAACTCAAGCGCCGCGATGCCTTTCGCGCGACGCCGGTACGCATTCCCCGTTAAGTGCATGCTTCACCCGGTATTTTCTGCACGCCAGCATGCCGGCGCCAAGGGGCCACGGGACCGGTACCGGCATGACTGCCGGCACCGGCCGCGGCCGTTCTTCTCGTGCTGCATTGCGCGACTTGGCACCACTCCTGCTACTTATTCCCCAGCCGTCCATGTACGACCCGCGGCCAGTGCGGCGCTACCACTTCATCCTCGTCAGAGGCCAGGCACCGAACCGCGCCGTCAGGGCGCAAGCGTCCCGCCGCGGCCAGCATTCAGGCTGGCACGGTATATACGTGCGATTCGATAAGTCGGATTCCGCTGGTCAACCGGCCAGCGGCGGCAATGGCGTTATTGCGTCAGGGGCCAACTGACCTTGCCCCTGTTCCACGA